>PUNM01000060.1 GCA_003552625.1 Ectothiorhodospiraceae bacterium | reverse complement strand
CCGCCGCGCCCCGTTTGCAGGGGCTACCAACGCTTGTAGGGCAGGAATTTGCCGTTCATGGTGACCACGACCCGATCACCCTTCGGGTCTTCTTCCTTATCGATATCCATGGTGAAATCGATGGCGCTCATGATGCCGTCGCCAAACTTCTCCTGAATAATCTCCTTCATCGTTTCCCCATAAACCCCGACCACCTCGTAGAGCCGGTAGACCAGCGGGTCCTGTGGGATCGCCTCGGGAAACTGCTTGTAGGGATAGACCTGCAGCGTCGTGGCCACGTCCGTCGGCAAGCCAAGGACGGAGCAGATGCGCTCTGCCTGCTCCGCCGTGGTGGAGTTCATTCCGAGGCACGCCGAGGCCGTAAAGACCGGGGACAGCCCGACCTTCTCGGCGATCTCCTCCCAGGTCAGGCCCTTTTCAGCCTTTGCCGCCCGGATCGTTGCGGTCATTTCGGTCTTGTTCATGGTACTCGCTCCTCGCTGAATTACGGCTCTGGAAACCAACGGGTTACTGCACCGCACGCACCTGCGGGCGTTCGCTCTTACCGGCCGGCGTAGCCGGCGCCTCGGCGGAGGTGGAAGCAGGATCGACTTCCGGAGGCTTGCTGCCCCACGGCCGGTCCGCGGTATCACCACCCTCCTGGCTCTGGCGTGAGCGCTCCACGAGGAAGTGCATCAAGTGATTGCGGATCGTATAGAAAGCCGGATCCTGAAGAATCTCGGCACGGTCCCGGGGTCGCGGAAGGTTGATGCGCACCGACTCCGCCACCCGCGCATGCGGGCCATTGGACATCAGGAGTACCCGGTCAGCGAGCAGAATCGCTTCGTCCACATCGTGGGTAATCATGAAGACGGTCTGCTCTGTCCCCGACCAGATGCGCACGAGTTCGTCCTGGATCGTCCCGCGCGTCAGGGCGTCCAGGGCACCGAAGGGTTCGTCCATGAGCAGAAGGTTGGGCTGATTAGCAAAGGCACGGGCGATCCCCACCCGCTGGCGCATCCCGCCGGAGAGTTGCGACGGGTAGCGGTCCTGGGCCTGTTCCAGCCCGACCATGCTCAGGTAACGGCGACTGTGCTCGGTCACCTGCTGCCGCGACCAGTCCTTGTATCGCGCCCTGACAGCGAAGCGGACGTTGTCGAGAGCGGTCTTCCAGGGCAGCAGCGAGTGGTTCTGGAAGACCACGCCCCGGTCCAGACTCGGACCGGTCACCTCCTTGCCCCCCATGACCACTCCACCCTGGGAGGGCTCGTCCAGCCCGGCGAGAATATTGAGGATGGTCGACTTTCCGCAGCCGGAGTGGCCGATGATGCAGACGAACTCCCCTTGCTCGATATCGAAGTTGATGTCCTCGAAAACGGTGAGTTCGCCCTGCCCGTCCGGGTCCGGAAAGCGTTTCGCCAAATCGCGGATTTCGAGAAAATGCGCGGTCATGAGCGCCTCCTATTCGTAAGCCACGGCGCGGGCCGTGCGCGCGAAGATCTGATCGAGGAACATGCCCACCACGCCGATAACGAGAATGGCGAAGATCACCGCAGTGAGGTCGAGGTTGTTCCACTGCTGCCAGACGTAATACCCAATGCCCGTCCCCCCGATGAGCATCTCGGCGGCGACGATCACAAGCCAGGCGATGCCCATGGAGATCCGCATCCCGGTCACGATGGTGGGTGCGGCGGCGGGCAAGACCACCTGAAAGGCCGTACGCAGGGCGCCGAGTTCGTGGGTTCGGGCGATGTTCAGCCAGTCCCGGCTCACCGCGGCCACGCCAAAGGCGGTATTGAGCAACATTGGCCAGAGCGAGCAGATAAAGATGACGAACACCGAAGAGGCATCGCTATCGCGAATGATATAGAGCGCAAGCGGCATCCACGCCAGCGGCGATATGGGCCGCAGAACCTGGATGTAGGGATTCAGCGCCTTGCGCATGACCGGCGACATACCGATGAGAAAACCGATCGGTATGGCCACGGCCGCTGCGATACTGAACCCGATCAGAACCCGGGTCAGCGAATAGGCCACCTGCAGGCCGATCCCGCGGTTCGCCTCACCGAAGTCGTAGAACGGATCGGTCAGTTCCTGCCAGGCGAAGGCGGCAATTTCCGAGGGTATGGGGATATTGCTGCCGGTCGAACCGGCCGTCATCTGGGCGTACTCGTCCGGCTCACCGCCGAGCATGGCGATCTCATCGGCGCGCTGGGAGAGCTCCCACCCCCCGATAAGCACCACGAAGAGGACGACGGAGACGATCAGAGCCCGAAAGTTCTCGCTGGACCCGTCGAAGCGCAGGTCACTAAATGCCGGGAGTCGCATACGACCCTCCTGCCTTTTGCGTTGGAGGATTCGACAACCGCACCGGTAGCGGCGAGCCGCTACCGGGCGCCGGTCAGGAGCGCTGGATCTCGAAGCTGTCCAGGTAGCCCTCCGGGTCTTCGGGGTCGAAGGTCTTGCCCATGATTTCGTGGGTGGTGTAGGTCTCGCTCGGCGCCGCGTAGCCAAGCTCCTCCATGACCTCCCGCGCCTCGGTGGCCCGGAAGACCTCCTCGGCGATACCGCGGTAATCGACGTCGCCTTCGATGTACCCCCAGCGCTTCATCTGGGTGAGGATCCACACCGCCATGGAGTGCCACGGGAACGGGTCGAAGTCGATCCGATCCGGGACTTCCTGAATCTCCCCGAGACCATCGGCATAGCGCCCGGTGAGCACCTGCTCGAGCACCGGCACCGGCTGGTTCAGGTACTGACGCGGCGAGATGGCCTCGGCAATCTCCGCACGATTGTCCGGATCGGAGCTGTAGTGCGTTGCATCGACAATGGCCCGGAACAACGCGGCGAAGGTGTTCGGATGCTCCTGGACCCAGTCCTCGCGGACGGCAAAGGCACAGCACGGGTGCCCCTCCCAGAGTTCCTTCGTGAGGGTGTGGAGAAAGCCCACTTCTTCCCAGACGGCGCGCTGGTTGAACGGATCCGGGGAGAGATAGCCATCCACGTTGCCGGCGGCCAGGTTGGCGACCATCTCCGGCGGCGGCAGCACCCGGATGCTGATGTCCCGATCCGGATCGAGACCGTGCTCGGCCACGTAGTAGCGCAGCAGGAAGT
>PUNM01000051.1 GCA_003552625.1 Ectothiorhodospiraceae bacterium | reverse complement strand
GAGGTCGATATCGACCACTACCCCGATCGACGCCTGGATCTGGCCGGCACCCTTCGGTCGGCCCACTACTCCGACGGCAACCGCGGGACGTTGCTGCAGTTCCAGCCGCGCCTGCGCGTCACCGAGCATCCACACCAACTCACCACCGGCGCGACGCTCCAATACCGCGATACGGAGGATGAGGTCGATGCCTACTGGACCCCGCAGGATTACTTCGCCGCCGGCCCGTTCCTGGAGTGGCGCCACGACCTGGCCGACCTCTTCGCCTGTCGGGCGATGGAACACTACTACCGGCTCCGTCTGTCCTCCTACCGGGACAATGACCGCAACACCGGCTGGCGCCTGGCCGGGGCCTACACCTGGGACGCGAGCGATCGCTTGCAGCTCTCCGGCGACGCGTTCATCGAGCGCTCCAGCGAGTGGGATACCGAAGGCGCACGCCTAAGCGCCACCTGGCATTTCCACTGAACACACACGCAAGCCGAGGGGTCGTCGGCCGGAGCCGAGAAACCATGGGTCAACAACGCCGCTTCCTCAACCGCAGCCTATTGATCGTTCTCACCGGCGCGGCGATTCTCAGCGTCTTCACCTACCTGATCGGGCGAACCACGCTTTTCCTGTTCGCCGACTACCTCTGGTACGAGAAGAGCGCGGCTGCCCTGCTACTGCTCGCCGAGGCCTTCATCATGCTCCACGCTCTCGGCTACTTCCTGAACATCTACCACGCCAGCCGCCTTCGACCGGAAGATTCCGCCCAACCTGAAGGGGGGGAGCAGCCATCCGGATCCGCAGCGCCGCGATTTACCTACGAGCAGGCACAAAAGGCGCTGCCTGCCGAAGACCCCCCCGAACTGGCCGTGGTGGTCGCGGCTCACAATGAGCCCCTGTGGCTGGTCGAGGAGACGCTCACCTGCTTCTATAACCTGACCTATCCGAACAAGCGGATCTTCCTGCTCGACGACACCCGCTACGATCCGCCCGGGCAGCGATCGGCCGAAATGGTGGCGTATCGCCAGGCCATCGATGACCTCTGTCAGCGCATCGGCGTCCACCTCTTCCGCCGTCCATGGCGCGGCGCAAAAGCCGGCATGATCAACGACTTTCTCTCCTTTCTCGACGACCGCCCGCCGGCGGGGTTCGAGTTCACCCGCAGCCCCCTGGACGAAGGCCCCTTCAATATCGAGTACGTCGCCGTCTTCGACGCCGACATGAACCCGCTGCCGGAGTTCGCCGAACCACTGATCGCCCAGCTCGAGAGCGAACCGGACTTGGCCTTCATCCAGACGCCACAGTACTACTCCAACTTCGAGACCAACCGCGTGGCGCGCGCAGCGGGGATGCAGCAGGCGATCTTCTACGAGTACATCTGCGAGGGCAAAAGCTCTCAGGACGCGATGTTCTGCTGCGGCACCAACGTGGTCTTCCGCCGGGCGGCACTCAACGATGTGGGCGGATTCGACGAAGGCTCCGTAACCGAGGATTTCGCCACTTCGCTGCGTTTCCACGCCCGCGGCTGGCGCTCGGCCTACATCAACCGGCTCAGCGCCTTCGGCCAGGGCCCGGAGGATCTCAGCGGGTATTTCAAGCAGCAGTTCCGGTGGGCCCTTGGCACCGTGGGGCTATTCCGGACCATCCTCCAGGCGATGGTCCGGACGCCCCGCCAGCTCGCACTTTCCAAGTGGTGGGAGTATTCTCTTTCCGGCACTCACTACTTCGTCGGCTGGGTCTTCCTGATCATGGTGCTCAGCCCGGTGCTCTATCTGCTGCTCGGTGTCCCCAGCTTCTTCGCCCGAGCCGACATCTATCTGCTGTTCTTCTTCCCCTACATCGTGCTGACCGCCACGCTCTTCTCCCTGGCGATGAGCCAACGCAAATATCGATTGCACGAACTCCTCTCCGGGATCGTGCTCCAGGCCACGGCCTTCCCGGTCTATATCAAGGCCAGCCTCCTGGGGATCCTCGGCATCCGCGGCACCTTCACCGTCACCCCCAAGGCCGGCAGCCGCACGACACCGCTGCGGACCCTTTGGCCCCACTTGGCCCTGATCGTCCTGTGCACGGCCGCCATCACATGGGGAAGCCTGCGCGCGCTCTTCGAGCAGGAGCCGATCTGGGCCCTGGTGGTCAACTCCCTTTGGTGCCTCTACCACCTGGCCCTTCTGCTCAGTGTGTTCTACTTCAACACCCCGCCCGAGGAACAGACAGCGTGAGTGCGCGGCCCCTCATCCAATGGGCGACATGCGCCCTGCTCGGCACCTGGGCACTACTGACTGGCCCCAGCCCCGGGGCCGCTGGCAGCACCCCGCCGCCCGCTGTCCCGGCCGTACCCTTCGGCGTGGCCCTGGACGGCACCGCGGATGGGCAGCGGCTAGCCACCCTCGAGCAGGAACTGGGGCTTAGTTTGGATCTTGTCGTCATCTTCATCCAATTCCCCCAGGATCCACGGCACGACAACTTTCCCGCCGAGCAACTGGAGGCCATCCGCCAGGCCGGAGCCCGGCCTGTACTGACCTGGGAACCCATGTACATCGCCGATGGCGAGGAACACGCCATAGCCGCCGACGAACTGACCGGCGGCAGCTACGACGCCTACATCCGCCGTTTTGCCCGCGGTATCAAAGCCTTCCCGGAGCCTGTAATCATCCGCTTCGGCCACGAGATGAACCTGGATCGCTACCACTGGGGCACCACTGCGGAGGAGTACGGCCCATCGACGCCCGACAAATACCGGGCGATGTTTCGATACGTGGTCGATCGGTTCCGCGAGGAGGGCGCGCGGGAGAACGCCCGCTTCGCTTTCAACCCCAACGCCGAATCGGTCCCGTCGCCTGAACACGATGGCGCCGACTGGAACCACCCCGAGGCTTACTACCCCGGTGACGACTTCGTCGATGTCCTGGGCATGGACGGCTACAACTGGGGTACGACCCGGACCCGCGAGGAACACGGCTGGGACAGCCACTTCCAGCCCTTCGATGCCATCTTTTCCTCCCTTTACCGCACGCTTCGGGACCTGGCCCCGGACAAGCCGATCTACGTCTTCGAGACGGCGAGCGTCACGCAAGGCGGTGACAAGGCCGAGTGGATCCAGGACGCGGCAACCACCGCCGTGGAGTGGCAGCTAGCCGGACTGGTCTGGTTCCACGCGGACAAGGAAGAAGACTGGCGCTTGAATGCCGGAGTCCCCGACGACGCGCTGGAACCGCTGCGAAAAATGGCCACGGACCCTGCGACCCCGGCGAAGGAGCAAGACAGTGACGACTGAAGACGCCGAACGTGTGACCGACGCCCGGCGTGAATTGCGCCGGCCGGTCGAGTCCATCGCCCTGCCCTTCCTCGGCTCGCGCGGGGAAGCCCTGCAGCCTTTCCAGTACCTGCTCAGCGATGTCAGCAGCGGGGGGCTAGGCGTGTTCCTGCCCAGCTGGCTGGCCAACCGGGAACGGCTCTGGGCAGGGGATCGGATCTTCTTCCATGTCCCGTTCCGCTTCGGTGAACGGATCCTCAACCGCGGCTACGTGGCCTGGCAGCGCTGGTCCGCCGAGGAGGCAGGGCAATGGGCCGGAGCCACGCTCACCAGCGGCGCACCTCTGCCTTATCCGCTGTATATCTCCATCGACGATCGCGAGCTACGAGTCGATCTCGGCCACTTCCCCTCCTCGGAGGCGATGGCCGAGCGGATCATCCACGACTCGGTGCTGCTCAAGCGCGGTGTACTGATCTACCTGCGCCACCTGGAAGCGGTCTTCTCGCGCGTGAGTGAGCTGCGCGGGGAGGATTATCAGGTCTTCCGGACCCAGATCATCGGCGACGTGCGCCGCCGGCTGCAGCACAATCTCGCCTACCTGGAGCAGTTTGATCCGCAGATCACCCCGGAGCAGATGCGGCGCGCACCCGTTACCCACCTCATCGACCTGGACGAGCTACGCGCCGCCATGGAGCCGGAACTCTCCCTGGAACTCTTCGAACTGGCTCTCGGCACCGAGACCGCCGAGCTCTACCTTGAATCGATCAAGAAACTCGAGCACCGGCTCTACCTCAATCACAACGCCTACGTCATGATCTACATCGCGACCCTGGACACGTAGCACCCCGGCCTAGGCAGCGCGGTGGGAATGGCTGGCGCTGGCGCGCACCGCCTCCTGGACCAGGGATGGGCCGTGGTAGATCAACCCGGTGTAGAGCTGAACCAGATCCGCGCCGAGTTCCAGGCGCCGCGCGACATCGGCACCGCTGTTGAGGCCGCCAATGCCGATAATGGCCACCTCCCCGCGTGCCCGGGCGACGACCTGCTCAAGGACCGCCTCCGCCTGCTCGCGCAGCGGCCGCCCGCTCAGCCCTCCAGCCTCGTCAGCATTCGGCGCACCGGCCACATCGGGACGCGCCACGGTGGTGTTGGTCGCCGCAATGCCGTCGATGTGCTGCTCAAGCAGCACATCCAGGGTGGCGTCCAGTTCTCCGCCCTGCCAGTCCGGCGCGATCTTGACCACCAGCGGCACCCGCTTCTCATGCAGTTCCGCCAGGCGCTGGCGTTCGCTGTTCAGGCGATAGAGGAGGCTGCGCAGCGCGCCCTCGTGCTGAAGATCGCGCAGACCGGGCGTATTCGGCGAGGAGAGGTTGACCGTGACGTAGTCGGCCACGCGGTAGACCTGCCCCAGCGCCTGCGCGTAGTCCTCCGCCGCCCGGGCCGGCGGGGTGTCGCGGTTTTTGCCGATATTGACCCCGATCACACCCCGATACCCGGAATGGGCCAATCGCTCGGCCAGGGCCCCGGCACCGCGGTTGTTGAACCCCATACGGTTGATCAACGCCTCGTGCTCCGGCAGACGGAACAGGCGCGGCCGCGGATTGCCGGGCTGGGCACGGGGCGTGACCGTCCCGAGTTCCAGGAACCCGAAGCCGAGTTGATCCATGACATCGACGGCGTCCCCGTCCTTGTCGAACCCGGCGGCGAGCCCCACCGGGTTGGGAAAGTCGATGCCCATCAGTCGCCGCGGTACTGCCGGCAGCCCGCGCACCCCCGGGATGCGCCCGGCGCGCAGCGCAACCCGGGCGACACGCAGGGCCAGCTCGTGGGCGCGCTCGGGATCGAGACGGAAAAACAGCGAACGGATCAGCGGATACATCAGCACTCCAGTCAGCAACGTGGACATCGACCGGCTCGGCTGCGCTATCTTACACTGCCGATACTATGCTGTCCGTGCAGCCCCACGCGCTGAGCGCCCGAGGACCATGGCCCAGATTTCCCGTTGGATCGCAACGCCCCTGCTCACCGTAACGCTGGCAGGGCCCACCGCCACCGCAGCGGAAGACTTCCAAGCGTGCGTCACCCGACTGCAATCGGATTTGCAGGAACGCGGCCGCGACACCACCGTGGTTGAGCAGACCTTCGCTGAAGTCCGCCAGCTTGAGCGGATCATTGAACTCGATCGTTCGCAGCCGGAATTCGTCCAGACCTTCTGGGAGTACCTGGACGACCGACTCACCGAGTACCGGGTTGAACGGGGCCGGCAGATGATGGCGGAGCACGAGGACCTGCTCTGGCGCATCTACGACGACTTCGGCATCCCGCCCCGCTACCTGGTCGCTCTCTGGGGCATGGAGACCAATTACGGCAACCACTTCGGCGAGGTACCCATCGTCGATGCCATGACCACCCTGGCGTGTGAAGGCCGGCGGGCGAGCTTTTTCTTCGAGCAGCTCGACGCCACCGTGGAACTGATCGAGCGCGGCCGGCTCGATTCGGACCCGGAGCAGCTGCGCGGTTCCTGGGCGGGTGCCTTGGGACACACCCAGTTCATGCCGAGCACCCTGCGGGACCACGCCGTCGATTATGACGGCTCCGGCCAGGTGGACCTGCGCGGCAGCCTTCCCGATGCGCTGGCCTCGGCCGCGCAGTACTTGCACGACCTGGGGTGGGACTCAGGGGTCCGCTGGGGTCGGGAGGTCACCCTGGCCGACGACTTCGAGTTCGACCACCTCGGCCTGGACGAACCGCAGCCGCTCTCCACCTGGCGGGAACTCGGCGTACACCGGGCCGACGGCAGCACCCTGCCCGACAGCGATCTGAAAGCCGCCCTGCTGCTGCCCATGGGCAAGGAGGGCCCCGCCTTCCTGGTCTACGACAATTTCCGCCGAATCCTGCGCTGGAATGCCTCGATCTCCTACGCGCTTTCTGTGGGGCTGCTCGCTGACCGTCTCGACGGGCACCCACCGCTGCGCGCAGAGCGCGAGGACTCGGAGCCGATTCGCCACGAGGAGCTCCAGGCGATCCAGGAGCGGCTCAACGAACTCGGCTACGACACAGGAACCCCCGATGGCATCTACGGCCCGCGGACACAGGGCGCCTTGCGCGCCTACCAGCAGGACCGGGGCCTCGCCGCCGACGGCTACCCCGGCCCGGAGGTTCGGGAGGCTCTGGACGTGGAGGCCGAGGAGTAGCCGCGCTATACGGCGTCAGGAACGGTCCGGGCCGAGTTCCTCGACCAGGGCGCGAAAGTAGGCGGCGATGTCGGAGGATTCGTAGAGCCACTGCCCCGATGCGCCGTCCGGGATATAGAGACACGGCACCATGCGCTTGCCGCCCTCTTGCTCCAGTCGCCGTGCCGCCTCCGCATCCTTGCCGATATCCGCACGCTCGACGTCGATCCCGAGACTGCGCAGGGTCATGTTGACCCGCATGCAGAAGGGGCACCACGCCTTCTCGTAGAGCACCAGCCCCTCCACGGCCTGATCGATCCGCCGCTGCAGGCGCCGCTGCTCCCCGGGGTCTTCGCTCTGCTGGCCTTGTGCCGGTTCGTCGCTCATCTCCGCTCCTTCGCGTTTCAATAATGATTACATGCAGATGATGTCATAAATGTGTCATGACGCACAGGGTCGCAGGTGCTACGGTAACCTCGTTCGCGCCGCACTGACCTTGTGGTCAGCGTCCCCTTGCCGATCCGAGCCTCTTTCACCCATGGACGAAGCTGTCGATCTTAAGCACCCCGACCTGTACGCCAACCGGCTGCTCAGCCTGCTCGAATTCAACCGCCGCGTGCTCGAACAGGCCAAGGATCCGAGCGTACCGCTGCTCGAGCGCCTCAAGTTCCTCTGCATACTCAGCACCAATATGGACGAGTTCTTCGAGATCCGCCTCGCCGGCATCAAGCAGAAGGCGGAGCTCGGATCAGTGCAGACGGAACTCGACGGCCGCAGCCCGCAAGAGGTGCTCCGCGTAACCGGCTCCCTCGCCCACGAGGTGGTCCACGAGCAGTACCGGGTGCTCAACGAGCAGCTGATTCCGCGCCTGGCCGGAGAGTCGATCCACTTCGTCCGGCGCCAGGACTGGACGCAGGCCCAGCGCGACTGGCTCCGCCACTACTTCGAGACACAGCTGCTGCCCATCCTCAGCCCGCTCGGCCTGGACCCGGCGCACCCGTTCCCCAAAGTACTGAACAAGAGCCTCAACTTCATCGTCTCCCTGGAGGGCAAGGACGCCTTCGGCCGCAACTCCGGCTACGCCATCGTCCAGGCGCCGCGGGCCCTGCCCCGGATCATCCAGCTGCCAGCCCACGAGATCACCGGCGGCGGCCCCCACGATTTCGTCTTCCTCTCGTCGGTGATCCACGCCTTTGTCGGCGACCTCTTCCCCGGCATGACGGTGCGTGGCTGCTACCAGTTCCGGGTCACCCGAAACGGTGATCTCTTCGTGGACGAAGAGGAGGTCGATGACCTGATGCGGGCACTGGAGGGAGAGCTGCCGCAGCGCCGCTACGGCCACGCGGTGCGCCTGGAGGTCGCCGCCAACTGCCCGGATGACATGGCCGACTTCCTGCTCGACGAGTTCGAACTCAGCCGCGAGGATCTCTATCAGGTCGATGGGCCGGTCAATCTCAACCGCCTGATGGCGGTCTACGACCTGGTGGATCGGACCGATCTCAAGTACCCGTCCTTTACCCCCGGACTTCCCCCGGCACTGAGTACCGGCTCCGACCTGTTCAAGGTGCTGCGGGAGCGGGATATCCTTCTCCACCATCCGTTCCAGTCCTTCTTGCCGGTCATCGACCTGGTTCGCCAGGCGGCGCAGGATCCCCATGTCCTCGCCATCAAACAGACCCTCTACCGGACCGGGCCCGACTCGGCCATCGTCGACAACCTCGTCCGCGCCGCCCGCGCCGGCAAGGAGGTCACGGTGGTCGTGGAGCTGCGCGCGCGCTTCGACGAGCAGGACAACATCCGCCTCGCCCACCGTCTCCAGGAGGCCGGCGCCCATGTTGTCTACGGCGTGGTCGGCTACAAGACCCACGGCAAGATGATCCTCATCGTCCGCCGCGAAGGCGGGCGGCTGCGCAACTACGTTCACCTCGGCACCGGCAACTACCACGCCCGTACCGCGCGCCTCTACACGGACTACGGCCTGCTGACCGCCGACCGGCGGATCGCCGAGGACGTCCGCAACATCTTCCTTCAGCTCACCAGCCTCGGCCGCTTCAAGGACCTCCACCGGGTCCTGCAGGCTCCCTTCACCCTGCACGACTCGATCCTCGCCCGGATCGAGCGCGAAGCGGAGCACGCCGCGTCCGGTCGCGGCGGACGAATCATCGCCAAAGTCAATGCGCTGACCGAGACCCGGACCATCGAGGCACTCTACCGCGCGTCGATGAGCGGCGTATCCATCGACCTGATCGTCCGCGGCATGTGCGTCCTGCGCCCCGGCATCCCAGGCATCTCCGAGAACATCCAGGTGCGCTCGATCGTCGGCCGGTTCCTCGAGCACACCCGCGCCTTCTACTTCGGCAACGGCGGCGAGCCGGAGATCTACTGCGCCAGTGCCGACTGGATGGATCGCAACTTCTTCCGGCGCGTCGAAGCCGCCTTCCCCATCGATGAGCCGGAGGCGCGTAAGCGAATCGTCAAGGACCTGGAGTACTACCTGCGGGACAACAGCCAGGCCTGGCTGCTCCAGCGCGACGGGACTTACCGGCGGGCACAGCCGGCGGCGGGAGCGGAGCCGTTCAGCGCCCAGCAAGCCCTGCTCGAGCGGCTGGCGGAGGATGCGCGGGGGACGGGCAGCTAGCGCCCGGTGGCGGCCAAGGCCATCACGCCGGTTTCTCCCGGACCTGCAGCTGAAGGCCGGCCCGCTCCAGGTACCGCTGCTCCTGTTCCAGGTCGGCCTTGAGGAGCGGGCTGGAGCTCAGGTAGCCGACCGGGAAGAGCACCTCCATGCCCGCCTCCAGTGGCCCCATCTGCGGCTCGATGACAACCGCATCACTGCGGCTGCGGTGCAGCAGTACCGCCTGGCGCAGAAGCATGGCCAGACGCTGGCCGACAGGCTGCCAACGCTCCGGCAGCCCCTTGAGCTGCCCGCGAGCGAGCTTGCGCCGGTGCACCCGGACCAGGAAAGCGAGCAGCTGCTGCTCCTGGCGGCTGAAACCGGCCATGTCCGCATTGCGCAGGATGTAGGAACCGTGCTTATGGTACTGGGCGTGGGAGATATCCAGGCCGATCTCGTGGAGTTGCGCCGCCCAGTCGAGGACCTCCCCGTAGAACGGCTCTTCAAGCCCCCAGGCAGGTGCCGCCTGGGCCAGTAACCGCCGGGCGGTGGCGGCCACGCGCTCAGCTTGTCCTGGATCCACGGAGTAGCGCCGTCGCAGGGCTGCCACGGTGGCCGCCCGGGCATCACGGGTCGTTCCCAGAAGCCCCAGCCGCCCGCCGAGGTCGTAGAGCACTCCCTCTCGCAGAGCCCCATCGGCCGCCTCCAGCCGTTCCACCCCGAGGGCTTCGAAGACACCGCAGAGTGCAGCCACACCGGCCGGGAAGACCGCGCGCCGGTCCGCCGACAAGCCGGCAACCCCCTCGAGGCAATCGACGTGGCCGAGCCGCACCAGCTCCCGGCGCAGATTCCCCAGACCTTCCGCCGTCACCGCCCCCGGGGGTGTCCCCTCCCGGGCCGCGCAGACGTCCGCGGCGGCGCGCACGGTTCCGGACGCCCCCACCGCCTGAACCCAGGCGGGGGCCCGGAACCCGCCCTCCACCGGTTCCAGTTCCAGGCGTGCGCGAACGATGGCGTCGCGCATCCGCGCCTCGTCGATCCGGCCATCGGCGAAATGACTGCCGGTGAGGCTGACACAGCCGAGGTGCAGGCTCTCCATCTGCAGCGCCCGCTCGCCCTCGCCGAGGATCAGCTCCGTGCTCCCACCGCCGATATCGACTACCAGGCGCCGCCGATTATCAAAACCAAGACTGTGGGCGACCCCGAGGTAGATCAGCCGGGCCTCCTCGTAACCTGAGACCACCTCGATGGGGTGGCCCAGGGCCTGCTCGGCCGCCTCCATGAAAGCGGCGGCATCCCGGGCCCGGCGCAGCGTGTTGGTGCCCACGGCCCGTACCTGCTCAGCCTCCATGCGCCGCAGCCGGTCCCCGAAACGCGTCAGGCACTCCAGGGCCCGAGCCCGGGCGTGCTCATCCAGATGCTTGCGCCCCTCGTCCAGGCCGGCACCGAGACGCACGGTCTCGCGCAGACGGTCCAGCACCCGCAGCGTGCGGGTCCCCGCGTCCACTCGCGCGACGACCATGTGGAAACTGTTGGAACCAAGATCGACGGCTGCGAGTACGCGATCGCTGCTCACCAGCTTGCCTCCGAAAGACTGCTCAGAACCGCCGGGGGATAGTGGCCGAGGATTTGGGCTCTCCCGCAGGCAGGTCGCCCCGGGAAGGCCAAGTGGCAGACGGCGGCCTTCTTCATGCGCACCAACGGCCGCAGCTCGCCACACAGGGCGTAACCGATCCAGTGACTGAGTTCCGGCTCGTGGCCGACCACGGCGATGGGACCGCCTTCGGCCTCCGGCCCCAGTGACGCCTCCGCCAGCCAGGCGAGGAACGCATCGGCGTCGCCCCCCGGCGCGAGCGCGGCCACTTCCCGCCGCGCCGTACTCTGCGGGAAGGCGGCGTCGAGGATCGCTGCGGTCTGCACCGCGCGCGTAAGCGGACTATGCGCCACTAGCGGGAGGTGATCGACAATCCGGCGCAACCCCAGAGCGACACGGCGCATCCGGCGTTCGCCGCGGTCATTGAGCCGGCGGGTAAAGTCGTCCCCTTCTGGGGCGTCTGCAGCCGGCTCCGCGATGGCGTGGCGAACTACGAGGATCTCGAAAACTGGTTCTTCAGCGCTCATTGTGCTCCCTGGCCCGCCTGGATGCGATCCCGGCCCGCCCGCTTGGCGGCGTAGAGCGCCTCATCGGCGGCCCGGATCAGGCCCTCCACGCCATCGCATGAATCCGTCTGCGGCTGATAGACGGCGAAGCCCACCGAGATGGTGACCCGGCAAGTCCGGCCATCGTGGCCTGTCAGGTACTCGGTCTCCGCAACACGGCCCCGCAAGCGCTCAAGCAGCGCGTTCGCCCCTTGGGCCCCGGTCCCGGGAAGGGCCAGGAGGAACTCCTCACCGCCGTAGCGGGCGAGCAGATCCTGCTCTCGAACCTCGCCCCGCAGGCGCTGGGCGACTCCGTAAAGCACGGTATCCCCGGCCTGGTGGCCGAGTTCGTCGTTGATCGACTTGAAGTGGTCGAGATCGACCAGCGCTACCGTCAGCGGCTGCCGGTAGCGCTGGCAGTTGCGGAAGAGCCGATGCAATCGATCCGCCAGATGCCGGCGGTTGTGGAGCTCGGTGAGTGGATCCCGCTCCACCTCGCGCTCGAGAACCTGGTTGCGCGCCTCCAGCTCCTGGGCCCGGCGGTGGGTCTGCGCCGCGGCATGGATCATCTGCAGGCTACGCAAGGCCAAAGTCTCCCGCGCGCGATCGGAGATGGCAGTCAACTCGTGGCTGGAGAAGCCCTCGACCTCATAGACCTCGATCAGGGCCGTCACCATCGGCGTAACCTCGCCGAGCACTTCGGAGAAGGTATCCTGCTCCCAGCCGAGCAGTTCGTGGGCGAGCGCTGATGCCTGAACGGAGGCGCTCTCCGGGTCTTCGGTCACCCAGATGTCGGCCATCCGGCTGGAGACAGCAACGGTCTCCAGCAGCCCCTCCGGCGCCGGCGGCGCCTCGGCCGGTGCATGTGCACCCCCGGCCGCCTGGGTCAGGAACTCCGGCAGGCGCCATTGCCCCATCAGCCAGGCACCCACCTCGCCGTGGTCCGTCCCCAGCAAGCGTTGTTCACTCAGGCGCAGGGATTCATGGTCCCCGGCCTGGCGGACCAATTGCCCGTAGTAATCGGGCAGAGCGGCATCGAGCGCGAGCATGCCGATATCCTGGAGCAGGCCGGCGAGCATCAGTTCCTCACTGTTGAGATCGCCCCGCCGCGCGCTGATCCGCTGCGCCGCCGCCCCGGCGACCACAGCCCGCCGCCAGAATGCGCTATAGTCCAGACGTCCAGGACCGTCGCGTAACGACTGCACCAGGGTGAAGCCGAGAGCCAGGGTCAGGGTGGCATCCAACCCCAGCGAGAAAACGGCCTGTTGGAGTGTGGTCGCCTTGCGCCGCTGGGCATAGAACGCGGAGTTGGCGGCGCGCAGGATCTTCGCGGTCAAAGCCGGATCCCGCGCAAGCAGTTCGGTGACCTGGGTGGGATCAACATCGGGATCCTGGCCGAGTTCGACGACGCGCAGCGCGACACCAGGCACCGTCGGCAGGCTCTGGGCTACCTCGAGTCGCCGCCAGATGTCGGTGGTCAAGCGTCCCCTCCCCGTCCGCGCTCAGTCCTTCCCGGAGTTGGAGTCGCGATCCTGCCCGGAGCGCGGTGGTTCACCGCGCATCCCCTGCTGCCCGTCGGCCGGGTCGTCGTCCCGCAGGGCCATGTAGGCCGGACTGTCGAGATCCTCATACTGCCCGCTGTTCACCGCCCAGAAGAAGATCGCCACACCGATCCCCACCAGGAGCAGGCTCACCGGAATCGCGAAAAAGAGTGCCGTCACGTTTCGCCTCCGCCTGGTGCCGTCTCCAGACTCCGCGGCGCCCCTGCGGTCTGCACGGCTTCACCGGGCAACCCGCGCTGCCCGCGGATCAGCCGTCCGGCGTTGAGGACGACGACCAGCGAGCTGATCGTCATGCCCAGCGCCCCCATCCAGGGGGTCAGGAAACCGACCGCTGCCAGCGGCAGGGCCGAGCCGTTGTAGCCCGCCGACAGGGATAGGTTCTGCTTCATGATGCGCAGCGTCCGCCGCGCCCCGGTAACCCCCTCCGCCAGCGGCTCCAACCGCTCGCCCAGTAGTACCATGTCGGCGCTTGTCTGTGCCAGCGACGTGCCACTGTTCATGGCCACCGACGTATCCGCCCCGGCGAGCACCGGCGCGTCGTTGACCCCGTCGCCGACCATCACCACGCGGCGGCCCTCGGCCTGCAACTGCCGGATGCGCGCGAGCTTCTGCTCCGGCTGCAGCCGTCCCTGCCATCGCGACACCCCCAGATCGGCGGCCACCGCGCCGACCACAGCGGGATCGTCACCGCTGGCGATTTCAACGTGCAGGCCCGCCTCCTGCAGTGCGGCTACGGTCGCGGCAGCATCCGTGCGAGGCCGGTCGCTGAGCCGAAAGCGCGCCACGACACCGCCAGCATCGGCGAGCACCACGTAGCTTCCCGGAGTCGCCTCCGCCGGTGGCTCGACACCGGCCAGCGCGACGGCGAAGGCCGGCGCACCGATGCGGTACCGCTTGCCGGCCACCTCCCCCTCGATGCCAGCGCCCCGGGTCAGGCTGACTCCCTGCGCCTCAGCACACGCCCCCTGGGCCCCGGCGGCCTCGACGAAGGAGCGCGCAATCGGGTGTTCCGAGTGAAGTTCCAGGGCGCTGGCAATTGCCAGGCACCGCCGCTCAGACTCGGAGCCGAAGCACTCCACCCGGTCGATGCGCAGTGCCCCCTGGGTCAACGTCCCGGTCTTGTCGAAGACCACGGTGTCCGCCCGCGCCAATCCTTCCAAAGCGTCACGGCGGGTGACCAGCAGGCCGGCGCGGG
>PUNM01000022.1 GCA_003552625.1 Ectothiorhodospiraceae bacterium | reverse complement strand
GAGGCCCCGTTGCACCTGACCCTCAGCGGTGAGGCGGCGTGGATCGACGAGATCGAGCTGGACGCACCACGGCAGGGCCGGATCCGCCTGCGCCTGATCGAGGCGCTTGAATGAGTCGAGGGTGGCCGATCGCCGCCTGGCTCTTGTGTCTGACCGTCTGCGCCGCCGTGCTGATTCCGCCGCGGATGGCGGTGGACCTCGGCGCATTCCTCCCGGACGCGACGGATCCGGAGCAGTCGCTGGTCGCCGGGCAGCTCCACCAAGGTGCCACCGGGCGTCTGCTTCTGGTCACCCTGCGACGCGCCGACGGTGATCCGGCACGCCCCGCCGAGGTGGAACGGCTGGTTCAGCAGCTGGAGCACAGCGGCGCCTTCCGGCTCGTCGCGCACCGCCCGGAGCCAGGGCATCTCCCCGGACGCGAGCAGCTCGATACCTACCGCTACCTGCTCAGTGATGGCTGGCGCCCCGAAGACCTCACAGCGGAAGGGCTGCGTGACCACTTCGAAGCACTGGCGGAGGAAGTCCAAAGGGGCGGTGCGTACGGCGACTCCTGGCGGCTGGCCCGCGACCCCACCGGTGAGCAGCGCCACCTCCTGAGCCAGTGGCTGGGCGACAGCCGTGAACCGCAGACGACCGACGGGTGGCGAAGCGCCGATGGACACGCCGTTATCGTCGCCTGGACGGCGGCGAGCAGCGAGGATCTGGATGCCCAGCAGGCGGCCATCGAGCACATCCGGAAGACGGCCGGCGCGGCCACTCCTCCGCTCCGCGCGGCGATCACCGGTGCACCGGCCATCGCCGTCGAGTCCCGGGAGACCATCCGCGCCGAGGTGCTGCGCATCTCCACCCTGGCCGGCCTCGCCGCCCTGACCGTGCTGGTGCTCGCCCTGCAGTCGCTGCGCGCGGTGTTGCTCGCGGCGCTGCCGGTGCTCACCGGTATCGCCACCGGGGCGGCGTCGGTCCACCTGGCTTTCGGCGGCGTCCACGGTATCACTTTGGCCTTCGGAGCCACCCTCCTCGGGGTCACGCTGGATTACCCGCTCCACCACCTCTGGCACAGCCGGGACCGGGACGGCAAAACCGCCGCATCCGCCGTCCGGCGGCGCTTGCTGGTGGGGGCACTGTCCACGGCGCTCGGGTTTACCGCCCTCGCCCTTGCTGGAGTCGTCGGCCTACAGCAGCTAGCGCTTTTCTCGGTAACCGGCCTCTTGGCCGCGGCGGCGACCACCTCGTGGGTCCTGCCGGCACTGCAGCACGCTCCCATACCGCCAGCCCGGCATCTCCGGCGGTGGCGCCGCTCGCTGGGGCGCCTCCCGCGCGTTCCCCGGACCGCAACCGTCGTGCTGGCCTGGCTGCTGGTGAGCGCAGGCGTGGCGAGCGCGCTCACCCTGGCCCGTTTCGAAACCGACCTGGCGGGTGCATCCCCGGTGCCCCAGGATCTGGCCGAGCGCGACGGCACACTGCGCTCTGCCATCGGCCTGGCGGAACCTCGTTATCTGGTCGTGGTGCATGCGCCGAGCCGCGAGGAGGCATTGCAGGCTAGCGAGAAAGCCGCCAATGAGCTCGATGAACAGGTTGCAAGGGGGCGGCTGGAGCGCTTTGATGCACCCACACAGATCCTCCCCAGTGCGGCGACGCAGAGCCGTCGCGCCGAAGCGTTGCCGGACCCTGAGGCGCTGCGTCGCTCCGTAACCGAAGCGACCGCCGAACTGGGGCTCCGCGCCGAAGGGTTTGCGCCGTTCATTGAGGCGGTGTCGGACAGCAGCGAACTCCCCCCCCTGCAACCGCATGACCTGCAACCGGGACCGATCCGCGACTGGGTCCAGGCCCGATTGCACCAGCACCCGGACGGGTCGTGGAGCGCCCTGCTCTACCTGGGCGGCGTTCAAGACCCGGCTGGCCTCGAGCGGGATCTGTCAACGGGGCGGCTGATCGACCTGCGCCGGCAGGCCAGCGCCCTTGCTACAGACTACCAGCACCAGGCGATGATACACTTCGGCCTCGGCGCGGTGTTGATCGTGATGGTGCTGCTGCTGGGCCTGAGAAGCGCTGCGCGGGGGCTCGAGGTGGCACTGATTGCTGCCGCAGCGGTCGGCGGCACCGTCGCGCTGCTGAGTCTCCTCGGGATCCCCCTGGGCGTGTTCCACATCATTGCCATGCTTCTGGTGGTCGGACTCAGCATCGACTATGGGCTCTTTGCCCGCCCCGGAGATCCGTCCGGGATGGGGTCAGTGACGGTCTGCGCCGTCTCCTCCGTGGTGGCTTTCACCATCCTCGCCACGGCGAAGATCCCGCTGCTCCAGGCGATGGGGCTGACCGTGGCCTGCGGCGCCACACTCGCCTGGCTGCTGGCCATACTCTTTGCCAATCGCCCGTCGACAACCGAACAACCGAGTGTGTCCTCATGGCCGTCAAATACCTGACCGCTTCGGCACTGGTAACCGCCGTGGGCGCCGGCCGCGACAATACCGTCGAGGCGTTGCGCAACCAGCGCGGCGGTCTAAAACCCGTGGACGAGGCCGGACTGACCCTCTACGCCGGCCACGTGGAGGGCCTCGAGGGCGTCGAGTTGGCCGCCGAGCACGCCGCTTACGACTGCCGCAACAACCGGCTGGCGGAGATGACGTTGCGGACGGACGACTTTGCGCAGCGTCTGGAGGCGGCCGTGGCCCATTACGGCCCGGGGCGGATCGGCGTGTTCCTGGCCACCAGCACCGGCGGCATGCGCGAGACTGAAGCCGCCTGTCGGGCACTTCCTGCCGGTCAGCCGTTGCCGGAGACGTTCACCCTCGCCACCACCCACCGATTGTCGGCGACGGCCGACTATCTCCGGACCCGTTGCGGGCTGCGGGGACCGGTGCAATCCATCTCGACGGCTTGCTCCTCCAGCGCGAAGGCGCTGGCGAGCGCAGCGCGGCACATTGACGCCGGCTTCTGCGATGCAGCACTGGTCGGCGGCGTTGATACCCTGTGTCGGACCACGCTGTACGGCTTCAACGCGCTTGAACTCACCTCCCAGGGGCTTTGCCGGCCTTTCGATCCGGAACGCGACGGGCTCTGCCTGGGTGAGGCAGGCGCCCTGGCCCTTCTGGAACCCCGCCAGCAAACCCCGGATGACACCGCACTGCTCGGTTACGGCGAGAGCACCGACGCCCACCATCTGTCCACCCCACACCCGGAGGGGGCGGGTGCGCGACTCGCCATCCGGCGTGCCCTAGCCTCTGCCGGGCTCGGTAGCGGCGCCATTGACTACATCAACCTCCACGGCACGGCCACCCCCCTCAACGACCGGATGGAGGACCAGGCCCTTGTGGCAGAACTCGGCGATCACATCCCGGCGAGCTCCACCAAGGGATGGACGGGTCACACCCTGGGGGCAGCCGGAATGGTGGAGGCGCTGATCAGCGCCCTCTGCCTCGAGGAAGGGCTCATCCCGGGGACGCTCAACACCCGCAAACCGGATCCGGAGCTACGCACCAAACTGCAGGTCGAGCCCGCGCACCACCCGCTGCGTCGGGTCATGAGTCAGTCGTTCGGGTTCGGCGGCAACAATTGCTCACTGATCCTGGGGTATCCGTGATGGAAGCGAGCATCCAAGGAGTCGGCCTGCTGGGTCCCGGCCTCGCCGGCTGGCCGGCGAGCCGCGAGATCCTTGCCGGAGACCGGCCCTGGCAGAACGACCCCGTTGGCCGCCTGAACGCTCCCGGCCTGCCGCGGACGGAAGCGAGGCGTGCCACGCGAGCGACCCATCTGGCCCTGAGCACGGCCAGTGAAGCGCTCTCCACGGCTCCGAACCACGCCACGGAGCACCTGGCCAGCGTCTGGGCCGCCGCGGACAGCGACCTCCAGGGGCTAGAGAAGAACATGCGCACACTGGCGGAAGACCCACCGTGGATCTCGCCGCATCAGTTCCAGAACTCCGTCCACAATGCGCCCGCAGGCTACTGGTCCATCGCCAGCGGCTGCCGCGGCCCGGCCACGGCGCTTGCCGCCGGGGAGGAGAGCTTTGCGGCGGGGCTCGTCGAGGCCTTGACCTTCCTCGCGTCCGGGGAGGAGCACGCCCTGCTTGTGGCGTACGAGGAGGCCTCGCCACCCCTGCTCGAGCAGAGCCGCCCACTGCCTTTCTCCTTCTCCGTGGCGCTGCTCCTGGGGCAGCCAGGGCAACGGGGCGCAGCCGTTACGCTCAGCGTCGGTGCGCGACGGACACCCACAGGTTGTCGCACCCCTGAGTTGGAAACACTCCGGCACCAGAATCCAGCCGCCCGGAGCCTGCCCCTGCTCGAGGCGCTCGCCGGCGGCCCCGCCGCGAAGGGGGGCATCGAGCTGTCCTGGAGCGACCACTCTCTAAACCTATCAATCGGAGCTGCACCATGAGAAGAGCCCTGGTCACCGGTGCCAGCGGTGCCATCGGCAGAGCGATCGCCGAACGCCTTGCTGCCGAAGGTCATTTCGTCTATCTGCACGGCCATCGGAACCGGGCCGCGCTGGAGGAAACCGTCGCGGCGATCCAGGGGCGCCACGGCAGCGGCCGGTGCAAGGCCATCACCTTCGATGTGACCGATCTGCAGGCCGCCGCCGAAGGCGTATCGGAGATACTCGGCGAGGGGCCCATCGAGATCGTGGTCAGCAATGCCGGGCGCTACGCCGACGCCCCGATGGCCGGCATGGACGCCGAGCAGTGGCGATCCCCGATCGAGATCTCGCTCAACGGTTTCCACCATGTCGTCCAGCCATTGCTGCTGCCCATGGCGCGGCAACGATGGGGCCGGATCATTGCCGTCTCCTCGGTGTCTGGGGTACTCGGCAATCGCGGCCAGGCCAACTACGCCGCAGCCAAGGCCGGCCTGCACGGCGCAATCAAATCGCTGGCCAAGGAGATGGGCTCCCGGGGTATTACTGCCAACGCCGTGGCACCCGGGGTGATCGAGTCCGAGGCGACGCGCGAGCAGTTCAGCGCGGAGTACGTGGGCAGCCTGGTACCCGCCGGACGCATGGGGTCACCCGGGGAGGTCGCATCCCTGGTCGGCTTTCTGGCTTCCGAGCCGGCGGGCTACATCAACGGCCAGGTGATCGGGATCGACGGCGGGCTGACGTGATCCCGCCCCGATAGGGGGCGGAGATCGCCCCCTATCGGGTGAGAAGGACGCGCAGATCCTGTTCCAATTCATCGACCCACCGATTGTAATTTCGGTGAATCGTCTGCCGCTCCTCGTCGTAACGCAGATTCACGGAGTCCCGATATTCAATGTCCAGGCTGCT
Source organism: Ectothiorhodospiraceae bacterium (assembly GCA_003552625.1). Lineage (GTDB taxonomy): Bacteria > Pseudomonadota > Gammaproteobacteria > Nitrococcales > Halorhodospiraceae > Halorhodospira. Next base: position 8,733 of record PUNM01000022.1, on the reverse strand, counting down.
CTCGTCGAAGTAGATGTCCACCTCCGCACGGTGGTCCCGGACGTTGAGCACACCGACCATGTGCCCGTCGGCCTCTTCACGGATCGCCCAGCCACGCTCCCGGCCTGCATCGCGGATGACGTCGGCGATCTCCTCCAGGCTCCACTCGCCCTCGATGGGCACCCCCGTAGGCTCCTCCAGCGCCGCGGTTCGTGCACAAGCTGCCAGAAGCAACCCGACCAACAGCACCGCAGCCAGTGCCCCACCTGAATGCATCCTTGTATGCAGCATCTAAGGCCCCTCCCTGAATCCTGCCTCTGCCATGAAATCAGATCACCGCACCCCCTACTCGGCTGCATCAGAACGCGTCAGGACCGAGCATTGCGGGGACTTTCAATGCTAACCTCACGCCCGCGCGAATGCGAACCCTTTGCGGCCCACTCACGTCAATGGAAGCAGCAGCGAGTGACAGCACAGCCCTCCACCGCACGAGACCCGCTCGAGGCACTCCATGTCCCGGGCTGGCAACACCGACACTCCGGCCATTGCGAAAGCGGGGTTGCGGCCAACCTGCTCAGCCATCACGGGCTGCCGCTGACCGAACCCATGGCCTTTGGCCTCTCCTCGTCGCTGATCTTTGCGCACTTCCCGTTCATACGGATCGGTGGCCAGCCGCTGACGGCCTACCGCGCCCTGCCGGGGCATGTCCTCCGGCAGTTGGAACGGCGCCTGTCCGTTCGCCTCGGCCGACGCCGCTTCCGCGATCCCGACAAGGCGCGTGAGGCTCTCGATACCGCGCTAAGCCAGGGCACACCAGTGGGAATCCAGGCGTCCGTGTTCTGGCTTCCCTATTTCCCGCCGGAGATGCGTTTCCACTTCAACGCCCACAACCTCGTCGTAGTCGGGCGGGACACGGACGGGGCCTATCGGGTCAGCGACCCGGTCTTCGAAAACCCACAACGCTGCGACGGTGCCAGCCTGGAGCAGGCTCGATTCGTGCGCGGGGCCTTCGCCCCTCGAGGTCTGATGTACTGGGTCGAGTCCGTGGAACGTTCCCGTCCCGTTGCGCAAGCCATCCCGGCAGCGATCCGGACGACCATCCGGCTGCACGGACAGGCCCCGGTGCCGTGGGTGGGCCTCCGGGCTGTGCGCCTGCTCGCCCGCCGCATCCGCCAACTTCCGCAACGCCGGCCGGATATCGGCGGACAGCGCCTCTATGTCGGGCAGATCATCCGCATGCAGGAGGAGATCGGCACCGGAGGCGGCGGCTTCCGCTTTATGTACGCTTCGTTCCTCCAGGAGGCGGCGGAGCATCTTCAGGATGAGGGGCTTGAGCGCATCGCCGGGCGTATGATCGAGGTTGGCGATCGCTGGCGGGACTTCGCGTTGTCTGCCGCCCATTTCTGCCAGGACCGCCACGGCGCTTCCCTGACAGACGTTGCGGCCCGCCTGGAGCAGTGCGCCGACGCGGAAGCTGCGGCGGTCAACGAACTCAAGCAGTGGGCACGCCGCTCCGGTCGATAATCAGCACGAGATAGTGCCCGGTCACCGGATCCTCCTCGAGGACCACGAGACGGGGGCACGCCCCTGCCGCCAGGAAGCGTTCCACCACGCGCCCCAGGCTCGCCGCATGCCAGCCCGCGGCCGGTGCACTCCACGGAGTCAGTCGGCGCCGCAACGACGTCGGCAGGAGCCCCGCAGGTGCACCATCCGAGGCCGAGGCCACTGCCACGGGCCCGGGGGCATCCGCCAGCGCCTGTCTGCAGGCGTCGGCCAGCGCTTGGCGATCCGGCATCCTTTGCAGCGCCCGCAGCCAGCCGACCGGATCCTTGCAGCAAGAGTCCATCCAAAACCAGTAGGTCGCCTCGGCGGGCATAGCACACCCCTCCAGGCGCAGGCGGCGACTCTGCTCGGCCAGCGGCCACACCCCCTCCTCGACCACCCCCACCAGCCAGGCGCGCTCGACCTCGAGGGCGGCGATTTCCAGGGCAGCCACCAGTGCGTGCTGCTCGTGCGCCACCATGAGATTGGGCCCATGCTCGGCGCCCACGGCACGGGCCGTATGAAACCCCGCCAGGTTCGTCGAGACGTTGATGAAGTCGAACGGCATAGGTGGCTGCTGCTCCATCAGCACGCCGGCGGAGAGACGGATGGTATCCGCCAGGTTGCCGTAGCGGGATCCGAGCACCACACCCGTCCCCTGCGGCGGCCGGCTGCCGGCCTGCCGAACGCATCCCGCGCTCCCGAGGTGTGCCAATTGCATCAAACGGTTGGCGCGCCGCTGCGGCACCTCTCCGATCTCCGATAACCGCCCATCGAGCGGCTGCGGGCGCTCGCCCTGGGCCCATTCACATCCCCAGCTGGCGCGGATCGGCCAGTCAAGCCTCATGCCGACACTCCAGCAGCAGCGCACAGTTATTGCCGCCGAAACCGAAAAAGTTCAGCAGGAACAGACCGGTTTGAAGTGAGACCGCATCGCGGACCGGCTGGATTCCGCAATCCGGATCCGGGATTTCAAATCCTTCACTGGCCGGCCAGAACCCAGCATCGATACACGCCATCAGGGCCGCGGTCTCGACGGCACCGCACGCCCCGAGGGTATGCCCGAGGCTTCCCTTGAGGCTACTCACCGGGGCGGGGCACCCACCCAGTGCGCGCACCAGGCCGATCCCCTCGGCCCGGTCGTTCCCCGAGGTGGCTGTGCCATGCGCTTTGACACCCGCAAGATCCCCCGGCTCCACCCGGACCGCTTTCAGCGCCCGCCGCACGACCCTTGCCACCTCATCGGCCGAAGTCTGCGTGGGGTTCTGCGTATCCCCGATCGAGGCTCCGCCGAGCAACCGCCATCCGGCGATCTCGGCCGAACCGGACGGGGTCAACACTAGCGCAGCGACCCCTTCTCCGAGGACCAGCCCCTGCCGCCTGGCGTCGAAAGGCCGTGCACGCTCAGGGTCGAGAAGCATCAACGACTCGAACCCGCGCAAGGTGAGGAAGTTGAAGAAATCGAAGCCGACGATCAGAGCCGCTCCGAGACGCCCCTGAGCGACGGCCCGCATCCCGTAAAGCAGGGCATTGGCACTGGATGAACACGCCGTACCGAAGGAGTAGCGGGGGCCGCCAAGACCCAGACGGCCGGCGAGGCGATCCGCGAGATCGCCGTGACCGCGCGCGTCGTCGATGGGGAGAAAATCCGGATCCGAGCACTCGGCCAGCCACTGCCGCTCCGTCTCCGGGAGTTTCGACCCGGAGCTTCCGACAAACAGGCCACACGCCGCCAACCCTTCACCACCGAGGCCGGCATCGGCCAGCGCCCGTGACGCGGCAAACTCCAGCCATCCCAGCTCGTCGAGTGCGCTGTGACGCGCCTGCGGAATACGCTGATAGGGCAAGTGCCGAACGGCGGAGCCATCAGCGAGCGTCACCTCCCCCGGCGACACCCGCCCTGCACCGAGGGCTGCGGCATGCTCTCGCCGACCGATGCCCGCGGCACTGATCACATCGTACCCGCGTATCACGGCCCCGGTGGCCGCGCTCATGAAGACGCCCGGAGCTGCTCGCGGATAAACGCCTCCAGAGTGGCAACGGATTCCAGCACCCTCCGGAGCTCCTTGGGATCGTTGACCCGAATACCCCAGCGGCGCTGCAACGCCATACTGATCTGGAGCCCATCCAGGGAATCCAGCTCCAGCGGCGTCCCGCCCCCGAACAGGGGCTGGTCGTCGGGGATCCCCCCCGGCGGCGCATCCTTCCCGGTTGCCTCCAGAATGAGGGCCTTCAGATCCTCTCTAGAGGGTGTCGCCGACTCTTCTGCATCCATCGAACGGATCCATTACCCCATGTGCCTATTGTATAGAAGCGCCGCACCTGACCAACAAAGCACCCCGAATGCGGCCAGCATCCCCATCTCCGGGATCACAGCCCGCCAGTCCTGATAGCGCAGGACCATATCCCAGAATCCCTCCAGCGCCCAGGACATGGGCGAGACGTGCGCAAGCTCCTGCATCCCAGGGGGCATCACGGCCTTGGGCACCATCACCCCGCCGACGGCCGCCATGATCAGCACCATTACCCCACCGATGAGAGTGGCCTGAATCACAGTACGCGCCAGGCTGGCCACCAGCATCGCGAAGCCAATCGCTGCGATGCTCGTACCCGAACCGATGAGCCAGAGCCCGAGCAGATCGTCCCCGGTATCCAGCCGCTCACCACCGAGCCAGGGCACCAAAACAACGCCGACGCCGAGCATCAGAACGAGCTGCAACAGGTTGACCCCGTAATACACGGGGAACCGCGCCCCGAGGACCACCCCCGGGGAGACGTTAAGATGGCGCAACCTCCAGGCCGCCCCCTGCCCGCGCTCGACCAGAAGACTGGCCGACAGGGGAACGACCACGAAAAACATGGCAAAGACCAGCCAGGCGGGGACACTCTGCTGCACGGCGTTCGGCACCGCGTGGGCTTCCCCACCTCCTCTGTAGACCGGTTCCAGGGAGGCGGTCACCGGCAGGTCGTCGAGCAGCTGCTGAGCATCGAAACCGCCCCACAGCGCCCGGGCACCCTCAAGTTCGGCGAGCAGGACGGCCTGCACCAGCCCCCCCTCCAGGCTGGCGGTAAAGAGTTCCCGCACGGGCGCGGGGAGCTCCGGGGCGTGGTAGATGGCCACCTCGCGGCTTGCCGGGGCGGATCGCTCGCGGAGCAGGGCGTCTTCAAAGCTGTCCGGGATGTAGATGGCGATGCGGTAGTGCCCATCCCGGATACCCTCGCGCAACGCCGCCGGCGTCATGGATGCCTCGGGGACAAGCACTTCCACGCCCTGGAGCCGCCCCGCCAGACCGGAGACCAGCTGACGGGAGGCGTAGCTGTCATCCTCATCCACGATGGCGACCCGTTCGCTGCGCTCGCCGCCTAGCTCGTAAGCTCCCTGCATCGCGAGGGACATGATCAGGATAAAGACCACCGGCATGACGAACAGAAGCAGCAGCCCCTGCCAATCCCGGGTCAGCAGGATGATCTCCTTGCGGATCAGCGCTGGCAATTGCTGCATCGACGCCCCCTCTAGATCGACCGATCCCTGGTCGCCCCGCCGACACCTCACCGGTGAAGCCCGCGTCCGGTGAGATGGAAAAAGAGTTCCTCCAGATCGCGGCTACCGTAACGGACCGCACATAACGGCAGCTCGAGCCGCGCCAGAACCTGGCCGAGAGCCACCAGGGTGTGTCCAGGGTCGCGGAACGGGATTTCCACCCCCGATTCCATGACCCGGCGACCACCCAGCGCCTCCGCAACCTCATCGATCCGCGGATCCCCCGGCCCCACCCCAAACCGGAGCGAGATCACCGTCGGCTGCAACGCGGTGACCTCGTCGATCGATCCGCTGGCCACCATCCGGCCCTGATCCAGCACCGCCACCCGCGTGCACAGGGATGCGATCTCTTCCAGATAGTGCGAGGTGAAGAGGATGGTCGTCCCTTCGTCACGGATCTCCTTGACCGCCTGCAGGATAAAACGCCGGGATTGGGGATCGATGCCGGCGGTGGGCTCGTCCAGCGCCAGGATCGGCGGGCGTCCGAGCAGACCGATGGCCAGGTTCAACCGGCATTGCGCGCCGCCCGAGAGCGTCCCGGCGCGCCGGCCCATCCACCCGGACAGATCGGCCACCTCGACAACCCGCTGGATATCCTGCCCGCGTCGAGACCTTCTGATGCCACGCAGGGCAGCGAAGAGCTGTAAGTTCTCGCGGACTGTCATGGGCGGGTAGAACGCCGGCTTCTGTGGCACCAAGCCGAAACGGGCGCGCACCGCGCGCGGGTACCGGTCGAGATCGAGTCCGTCGACCTCAACAACACCACGATCCCGTTCCACCAACCCCATCAGTGTCAGTAGAAGAGTGGACTTCCCGGCGCCGTTCGGCCCGAGCAGCCCCACCAAGGCACCCTCCGGAACTGTGAGATCGATACCGTCGAGTGCTGGCAACGGGGCACCCCGATGGTGCTTGACCACTCCCCGAACTTCGATCATGGGGCCCCATCCACCCCGGGAGGCAACCGCGAGAGCTCCCGCCAGGACAGACCCAGCGCCTGGCAATACCGGCGCGCAATGCGCCACGGCAACCGCTGGAAGGCACGCGGGCTGCGGAGATGGCGACGAACCCGCAGGCGCCAGATACCGCTGGCCTGAGCCAGCGTCAGCGGATCCATGCGCCGGCGGTACATGTGATAGGCCAAAGCCGAGCAGCGACCGGCACGGGCATCCGCGAGTGCTTCAGCGGCCAGGCGCTCCAGCTCGGCGACTGCCTGTTCGGTCGCGACACGCTCTACGGCCTGGCGCGCCTCCGCCTGCGTCCGCACCCGTCCGTTGCGATCGGGAACATAGTGAGCCTTGCGCTCCTCACCGCTGGGTTGGGAGACGACGGAATCTTCGCTCGTCATGGCTCGACGACAGTCAAATGGATAAAGCCCGTGGAGAAACGACCACTCTCCGGGATAAAGCAGAGCAGACGGTCCCCTGCGGACAACCGCCCACTGTTGAACAGCTCTTCCAGCATCAAATAAATAGACGCCGACCCCGTATTTCCCCGGGTCGCAAGGTTGGTGTACCAGCGCGACTCGGGAATCTCGAAGTCCAGCTCGCCGAGCTTTTGCGCGACCTGCTCGCGGAACCAGGCCGATGAGTAGTGCGGTAGGAACCAGTCGACATCCCCAGCCGCCAATGGACGACGCCGCAGCACCCGGGAAAGACCCTGCCCGAGCGTGTACTCGACGATGTACTCATTGAGCAGGCGGACGTCCTGCTTGACCGCCAGGGCATCATCCGTCTGCATGGGCGGGGCATCAGGATAGTCGCGCCAACTTCTGAGACGGCCCTGGCTGTCCTTGACCGCTCCGGCGTACATACAGGGATCCAGTTCGTGCGCAAAAGAGCACGTCTCGATCCAGTCGATGCGCAGCGACGGCCCCGGACCGGATGGCTCCCGCTCAAGCAGAGCCGCGCCCGCCCCGTCGGAGAGCATCCAGCGCAGGAACTCCGCCTCGAAAGCCAGTTCCGGGTGCGCCTCGACCTCTTCCGGCGTTCTTTCGCCGCCCGCCGGCTGCAGATAGCGCGAGCGCATGAAGGTCGAGGCCAGTTCGGACCCGGTGCTAACCGCCACCTTCACATCGCCTCCGCGCACCGCCTGCCAGGCGTGCTTCAGGGCCGTCACCCCCGCCAGGCAAATCCCTGCGGTGGCTACAAGTTCCCGCGGCGCGTCCCCGAGTTCGCCGTGTACCATCGAAGCGTGGTTGGGCATCAACTGATCCGGGCTGCTGGTGCCGCAAGAGAGCAGTTCGACCCGGTCGGTCCCACCACTGTGCACCGCCGCTTCGCGGACCGCCTGGGCGGTCATCTGCGCGTTGGTGTGGGTCAGCTCACCGGTCTCGGGGTCAAGCGCGTAGTGACGCAGGCGGATGCCGTTGTTGCGCAGTACGACTCGCCGCGTGCGGGAAGACTGACGCCCGAGGGCGCCGAGCACGCCCTCCATCTGTTCGTTGTCGATGGGCGCGTTGGGCAGGCATGCACCCATCGCGTTGATGTAGGCGTCGTATGCCATCGCGTCAGACTTCCCCAATCCGCTGCCGCCCGGATCCCGACGGCTGTTCATGATAAGCCCGCAGCGCCTCAAGCCGTGCCCCCATCAAGGGCCGCAAAAGTCGGCGCATAAGAAGGGACAAGGGGACCACAGTCACGATCATCAGAAGCAGGAAGACCAAATACACCATAATAGCCGCGCGCCGACCCCTGGAGCCGCGCGGGCCTGCCCGGCGCAGCAGCCGGCTCCAAATCCGGAAACTGCGATGGCCGATTCGTTCGCTCATCACCAGGCCCTCGTCGACCTCCACGGCAGCGAGTCCATGCAGCACCGCCGCGCGACCATCCAGGCTCTCGTCGAGCAGAGCCTGCCGCAGGGCCCGGCCAAGCCGTGGCGCGCGTTCCCCCACGTCCGACTCGCTCACGCCAGGCGGCGGAAGCCCCAGCCAGGCCTCCTTTCGTCCGGTCAGAAGCCAGCGGGGCGTCGTGATCAACGATGCCAGTGACGACCCCGCATCCGTAAAGGCGGCGTGATCACAGTGCCGCCCTCCCACTTCCCGAACCATGGCCCCCACCGTCTCGTGGGCCGTCATCCACATGTTCCGGCAGGCGGTCACCGTGACCACCGGAGTGTCCTTCAGCACGGAACGGGCCTCGGGGGACTGGAGGAAGGCCGTAACCGGGGGGGCTGGCGCCAGGAACCAGACCGTGTACCCCAGTATCACCAAGTCATAACCCGGCTTCGGAGCCGGGTTCAATGGCTCCAGCTCGGGCGGATCAAGCTGCACCGCTTCCGGGAACTCTTCCAGAAAACGGAAAAACGGCCACGGGAACGGATACGGCTCGCGCGGATTCAGACGGAGCCATTCCACCTCGATCGCGGGATCCGCTTCCAGCGGCTCAACCAGTTTCGCTAATACGCCATCCAGCTGCCCCGTCTGCGAATAGCAAACCACCAGCACCCTGGATTGCGCCGTCTTCATCTGCTCCTTGAGCGTCATGTCTACCCTTTTACCGACCGCGACCAAGGATATCCGCCCCGGTGCAACCAGCCAACCCCTCGACCCGGTACCGCCAATTGGCGCCCCCCAGGCGACGTGGTACCGTCTTCGCCCATGGACGTACATACACCGCCCTTCCCCACCGTCGGCATCACGGGCAAACCCGGCGACCCGGCCATCACCGAGCTGG
>PUNM01000140.1 GCA_003552625.1 Ectothiorhodospiraceae bacterium | reverse complement strand
CCAAACTGCTCCGCCAACACCTTCGTCAGCGCCGCCGTCAACGTCGTCTTGCCATGGTCAACGTGACCAATCGTGCCGACGTTCACGTGCGGCTTCTTACGCTCAAACTTCTCCTTGGACATCGACGGATCTCCCCGTTGTCAGTCTTGGTTGTACAGGGCGGTGCCGCGTACTGCGCTGCAACCTACAGAAAATGGAGCCCATAACCGGACTCGAACCGGTGACCTCTTCCTTACCAAGGAAGTGCTCTACCTGCTGAGCTATATGGGCTCAAGCAACAATCACAGCGCGCTGCTTGTGCGCGACCTGGAGCGGGTGATGGGAATCGAACCCACGTCATCAGCTTGGAAGGCTGAGGTTCTACCACTGAACTACACCCGCAGAACGGAACCCCGGTCCTTCTCGCTCCCGGCGGCGCGCGATGGTCGCGGCGCTGCTTGATTTGGTGGAGGGGGGAGGATTCGAACCTCCGAAGGCTGAGCCAGCAGATTTACAGTCTGCCCCCGTTGGCCGCTTGGGTACCCCTCCGGATACAGGACGCAAAATTATGCAGATCGCCCACTGGGCTGTCAACGCTGGAGCTGGCGACAGGATTCGAACCTGCGACCCGCTGCTTACAAGGCAGCCGCTCTACCAACTGAGCTACGCCAGCCTGCATACGCATGCTAATCACCAATGCAGCGCATCGCAATCCACCGGCGCCCACAGGCGCCCGATACCAACCACCGATGTCCCCGCTAGCGGCGCCATAACCACGGCGCGGGCGGTAGCCTGGGTTTGGTAGACGGGCTCGACTTCAGCGCGCAGCCCGAGCTGCCATACGGCGCGCCGGCGCTCGTCCGCCTCCGCCCTGCGGTAGAAAAAGCCGTAGGACACCGTGGGGCGGCCGTCGGCGCCCGTTGCCAGCGCCGCCTCGATGTCCGCCGAGGCCGCTCGCTCAACACGCTCGCGCGCCTCCCGCAACAACACACGCTCTGCCGCAGCCACCCGATAGCCGATCTGGCGCTCATGCACACCTTCTTCGGAGCCGGCGATATACCCCTGGCTCCGGAGACTGTCCACCAGATCCGCGACGCGGCGGCGGTCCGCTGTCCACGGCGTTGCGTAACACCCCGATACCTGTTCGCCGGACTCCGAGGGCTCCAATAGCTGGAGCGCATACGCCGTGCTCGGCAGAAACGCCGCACAAGCGATCGCGCACGCAACGACGATCAGCCGTGTGCTTCCGCCCAACGCCCCAGCCCTTCCAAAACCAGATGAGGGACAAGGCGCCACGACCCGCTCAGAAGCGGTGCCAAAGGCGCTGCGCCCCCTCCAGTCAGAATCCGCGCTGGCCCTGCCCGCCTCCCCGCTTCGAGTTCACATTCCAGGCGATCGATGGCGCCGGCCAGGCCGTAGCGGATGCCTGCAGAGATGCCCTCCTGCGTGGATCGGCCCGGCAGCACCGGCGCCTCACCTTCAGGATCCACCGACAGCCGCACAGTCCCGCTGCCCAGCGATGCACCCAGGAGGCCTGCACCGGGAAATATCGCTCCGCCAAGGTGCCGGCCTTGCGGATCCACGCCGTCTACGGTTACCGCAGTTCCGATGTCAACGATGATCCCGCCGCAAGGCGCGCGTTGCAGAGACCCGAGCAGCGCCGCCCAGCGGTCAGCACCGAGTTCCGTCGGCTCATGATAGCCACTTTCCAGACCGAGGGCCGACCGGCCACTACGCAGCCACTCCACGTCGTGGATCCCCCCGGTCTTGAGTGCCTGCTCAACGCGTCTCTCCCAGGCCTGACTGATTACACTCGCCGCGACCGCGCTGCTTACCGGCGCAGGCTCCACGCCCTCCCCCTTGGCCAGCGCGCCGAGCGAATCCGGCAGCGCGTCGTAGCCAATTCGACCAACACGAAGGAGACCGCGGCCTTGCGCCCATAAGCCCCATTTGAGCGCGCTGTTTCCCAGGTCCAACAGCAGCTTCACGGCGCAATCCCTCGTTCCAGGTGCGCCTCCCCGCTGCTGAACGCTACGATGCCTCGGTCTGTGTTCAATCGGAGCCTTCCCATCCCGTCGATACCGAGTACGCGGCCGACCACACGCTCGTCGCCCCGTACGAGCGCCACCTGTCGCCCCATTAGGGCATCACACTGATCCCATCCATCGAGAAGGGGCGCAAGGCCCGCCTTCTGGAATCGAGCGCTTGCCGATACCAGTACGCCGCTAACCAGCGCGGCCAGATCGTTCCGGCTCCCTCCGGTCATCGCCCCCGGGGTCAACGCACCTGCCGACATCTCGGCCGCCGAGGTTCGCACGTCTCCCGGGCACGCACGGTTCAGGCCAACGCCGATGACCATACGGCAGGGCCCGAGCGGTTCCCCCCGCAGCTCCGAGAGGATGCCCCCCACCTTTGCCCCATTGAGGAGCAGGTCATTCGGCCATTTCACGTGTACCGCCCAACCCAGTTGCCTAAGCGCGAGCGCGAGCTGGACCCCGATTCCAAGCGCAAGCGGTGCCGGCGACTCGGGCAGTACTGAAAAATCCCGCGCCAGCGACGCGTACACACCACCAAGCGGTGACTGCCAGGTACGGCCAATACGCCCGCGGCCCGCTGCCTGCCCCTCGGCCAGAACGACTACCGGCGAGGAGGCAATAGGCTGGGCGAGCGCGATTTCGTTGGTCGAGTCCGGGCGGAACTCGCAGCGGACCTGGGCGTTCTGGCCACCCCCCTGGGCGAGCCGATGACACAGCGCATCACGGTCCAAGGGCTCGTAGCCACCCGGTACCCGATATCCCCGGCCCCGGACGGCGTCCACGGTTAGCCCCGCCTGCTCCAGGCGACCGATGACCCGCGCAACCCCCGCCCGGCCCATTCCGAGTGCCTGTCCTAGACGGGTGCCCGAGTGAAAGGCGCCGTCTGCAAGCATCAGCAACAAGCGCCCTTCAATATTGCTGTTCAAATGGTCCACAGGCGAAGGGAAATCAGCTTGAAAACGCCGATCAGGATACCTCACGCCTTGCCGGTCGCCCATAAAAAAACCCCGTCCACCGGGAGGTGGACGGGGTTTTGGGTGTAGGCGCCTGGCGATGACCTACTCTCGCACGACAGCGGGGTCGCACTACCATCGGCGCTGAGCGGTTTCACTT
>PUNM01000151.1 GCA_003552625.1 Ectothiorhodospiraceae bacterium | reverse complement strand
GGTTTTACCGTCGAGCCGATGCCCACCGTGGCCCAGGATGGCGAGCGGGTGAGCAGTACCCGAATCCGCCGGGCCGTTGCGGCAGGTGAACTGGCTCTGGCCGGCGAGCTGCTCGGCGAGCCCTACTGCGTTCAGGGCCGAGTCATCCACGGTGACGCCATGGGGCGCCAGCTTGGCTGGCCGACCGCGAATCTGCGCCTGAATCCGCCTCGTACCCCGCTCAACGGCATCTACGCCGGCTGGGCCTACGGGGCCGGGCTCGATGGCTGGCCGACGGCGATCAGTGTCGGGGTGCGGCCGACCGTGGGCGGGCGGCAGACCGTCTTCGAGGCCCACCTGATCGATTACAGCGGCAATTTGTATGGCCGGCACCTGTGCGTTGAGCCGGTAACCCGGCTTCGGGGCGAGGAGCACTTCGCGGGGCTGGATGCCCTGGCAGCGCAGATTGGTGAGGATGTACGCGCGGCACGGCGCGTGCTGGGCAAAGACCAGAGAGACGAGGCGGCGACGTGAGCGAGTACAAACAGACCCTCAACCTTCCGCATACCGAGTTTCCGATGCGCGCGCGGCTGGCTGAGCGCGAGCCGGAGCGCCTCCGCCGCTGGGAAGACGAAGACCTCTACGGGGCGATTCGCGCGGCCCGGCAGGGGCGCGAGCGTTTTATCCTCCACGACGGGCCACCCTACGCCAACGGCGATATCCACATCGGTCACGCCGTCAACAAGATCCTCAAGGACATCATCGTCAAGGCACGCACGCTTGACGGTTACGATGCGCCCTATGTCCCGGGTTGGGATTGCCACGGACTGCCCATCGAGCACAAGGTCGAGGAGCACTCGGGCAAGCCCGGCGTGGAGCTGAGCTACGCCGAGTTTCGGGATCGCTGTCGCGCCTTTGCCGCCGAGCAGCTTGATGGTCAGCGGCGGGATTTCAAACGCCTCGGTGTTCTCGGCGACTGGGATCGGCCTTACCGGACCATGGATTACGCCACCGAGGCGGGGATCCTCCGCGCCCTGGCGCGCATCTTCGAAGGCGGACACGTCACCCAGGGGTTCAAGCCGGTGCACTGGTGTGCGGATTGTGGCTCCGCGCTCGCCGAGGCGGAAGTGGAGTACGAGGAACGCACCTCGCCCGCCGTGGATGTCCGTTTCACCGTTGGCGATGAGCACGATCTTCAGCGCCGCGTCCTGCTTGAGGGAGAGGGCGCTCAGGCCGGCAGCGCCTCGGTGGTGATCTGGACCACGACGCCGTGGACGCTTCCGGCGAACCGAGCGGTCGCCGTGCACCCCGAGCTGGAATACGTGGTCGTCGCCCTCGACCATCGCGAGCGACTGATCCTGGCCGCCGAGTTGCTGGAGTCGACCCTGCAGCGGGCCGGGGTGGAGCGCTACGAGGTGGTCGGGCGTTGCAGCGGGCGCGACCTGGAAGGCCTGGCCTTGCAGCACCCCTTCCTGGCGCAGCTGGTCCCCGTGGTCCTCGGCGACCATGTCACCACTGACGGGGGAACCGGTTGCGTGCATACGGCCCCGGGGCACGGGCAGGAGGACTTCGAGGTCGGGCGTGTCTACGAGCTGGAGATCGCCAACCCCGTGGATGGTGCGGGTCGTTTCCACGACGACACCGAGCACTTTGGCGGCCTGAACGTCTTCGACGCCAACCCCCGGATCGTGAAACTGCTCGAGGAGCGCGGAGCGTTGCTCCATCACGAGGCCTACCGGCACAGCTACCCCCATTGCTGGCGCCACAAGACGCCGATCCTCTTCCGGGCGACACCGCAGTGGTTCATCGATCTGGATCGGCACGGCCTGCGCGGCCAGGCGCTGGCCGAGATCGAGGGGGTGCAATGGATGCCCGGCTGGGGGCAGGCGCGCATCGACGCCATGGTCCGCGGGCGTCCCGATTGGTGCATTTCACGGCAGCGGCACTGGGGCGTGCCGATCGCCGCCTTCATCCATCGGCGCACCGGCGAGCCTCATCCGCAAACGCCGGAGCACATGGAAGCCATCGCCCGGCGCATGGAAGAGCAGGGGCTCGAGGCGTGGTGGGACCTGGATCCCGAGGCCCTGCTCGGCGAGGAGGCGGCCGACTACGAGAAGGTCACGGATATCCTCGATGTCTGGTTCGACTCCGGGGTCACCCACGCTACGGTCCTGGAGCAGCACCCGCAGCTTCAGGTGCCGGCGGATCTCTATCTGGAGGGCTCGGATCAGCACCGCGGCTGGTTCCAGTCGTCCTTGCTGGCATCCACGGCGATCCGTGGCCGCGCCCCGTACCGGTCGGTGCTGACCCACGGCTTCACCGTCGATGAGCAGGGCCACAAGATGTCCAAGTCCCGCGGCAACGTGGTGGCGCCGCAGGACGTGATGGACCGGCTCGGCGCCGATATTCTCCGGCTTTGGGTGGCGTCGGCGGACTACAGCGGCGAGATCGCCGTCTCCGATAACATCCTCCAGCGAACAGCCGACGCCTATCGGCGGATGCGGAATACTGCACGGTTCCTTCTCGGCAACCTGCACGGCTTCGAGCCGGAGCGCGATGCGCTGCCTTTGACGGAGCTGCTGCCCCTCGATCGCTGGGCGATCGCCCGTGCTCACGACCTGCAGGAGCGGATCGTCGCTGCCTACGATCGCTATGAGCTGCACCGGATCTATCACCTGCTGCACAACTTCTGCGTGGTGGATATGGGCGGCTTCTACCTGGATGTCATCAAGGACCGGGTCTACACCACGCAGCCCGACAGCCGCGCACGGCGCTCCGGGCAGACGGCGCTGCACCATATCGCCGAGGCACTGGTGCGCTGGCTCGCGCCGATCCTGTCGTTTACGGCCGACGAGATCTGGGAGCATCTGCCCGGCAAGCGCTCCGGTCCGGTGTTCGCGGCCGAGTGGTACGACGGGCTTGCCCCTCTGGACGGCGGCCAGCCGGAGGCCGCGTTCTGGGAGCGGGTGATCGATCTTCGCGCTGCGGTCAGTCGCGAGCTGGAGCGGCTGCGCAACGAGAAGGTGATCGGGGCGAACCTGGATGCGGAGGTGGATCTCTATCTGCCGGAGCAGCGGCGGGCCGAAGTGGCTGAGCTCGGGGAGGAGCTTCGGTTTGTCCTCATTACCTCGGCGGCGCGGGTCCACGACCTGAGTGCGGCGCC
>PUNM01000058.1 GCA_003552625.1 Ectothiorhodospiraceae bacterium | reverse complement strand
GTTGCAGCAGAAGCCGATGATCAGCGGCTCCCAGTCACCGCCGGTCTCCCGTGCGTTGGCGCCGGCCCTTTCCACCCGGTCCGCGAGGCCCGAGTTCACCTCTTCTGTGGTCAGTTCGCTGCAGCAGCGGTTCTCCTGCCTTACATGCATGCTGCATCCACCTCCTCCAGCAGCTGCTGGTTGGTAAAGCCGCGGCAGTCTATGGCTCCGGCCCGGCAGACCACCGTACAGGCCCCGCAGCCCTTGCACAGGACCTCGTTGACCTCGGCCACCCGCTCCTCTTCGTCCAGCTCTATCGCGCTGTAGGGGCAGACCTCGACACAGGCCTCGCAGCCGGAACACTTCGCGGGATCCACTCTTGACACCCAGCCCTCCACGGCCAGCTCATCCTTGTTGAGCAGTGTAGTGGCCCGGGAAGCAGCGGCCTGGGCCTGAGCGATGCTCTCCTCGATGTTCTTGGGCGCGTGGGCCAACCCGGCCAGAAAGACACCGTCGGTGGCGAAGTCCACGGGCCGCAGCTTGACGTGAGCTTCAAGGAAGAAGCGGTCATCGTTCAGGGGCACCTTGTAGAACTGGGCCAGTTTGGGAGCCCCCTCGTCCGGCACGATACCGTTGGCCAGGGCCAGGAGATCCAGCTCAATCTTGATCTCTTCGCCCAGAACCTGATCCGTGACGGTGACAGCGGGCCGGCCCTCGTCGACTGTGACCTCAGGCTCCGCCCCCTCCTCGTAGCGAATAAAGGTCACACCCAGCTGGCGGGCCCGGCGGTAGTGATCCTCCTGGAAACCGTAGGTCCGCACGTCGCGGTAGAAGAGATAAACGTTCTTCTCGGGGTATGTCTCCTTAATGGCCACGGCGTTCTTCACCGCCTGCGCACAGCAGATCCGGCTGCAGTACGGACGCTCCTCGCAGCGGGAGCCTACACAGTGGATGATGCCGATATCCCGGGCACTTTCCAGGGAACCTTCCAGGGCGCCGTCGCCGGCATGGAGAGCGCCCTCGAGCTCGCGGCCGGTAACAACACCCTCTTCACCGTAGCCGAACTCGCCCGCCTGCGGGGTATACTCCTGCGCCCCGGTGGCGATGATCGCAATCCCGTGCTCCAGCTCCATCTCCTCGCCGTCCGCGGTGCGGATCCGGGAGGTGAAGTTGCCAACGTAACCGGCGGCCTCTACGACCTCGGCCTCCAGGTGCACGCGGGCCAGCGGGCTGGCTTCGAGCTCGGCCTCGATGCGCTCGAGGTACTCCTGCACATCGAAGCCTTCCAGCGTAGAGTATATGTGGCGGGCGTTGCCGCCCAGCTCCGCTTCGCGCTCAACGACATCCACCGCAAAGCCCTGCCGGATGAGGTTCACCGCTGAGGTCAGACCGGATATACCCCCACCGATCACCAGGGCGTTCTTCTGGATACCGATCTTGATCTCCGGCAGCGGTTCGAGGTACGCCGATTTGGCCACCGCGGCCCGGAGCAGATCCCTGGCCTTGCGGGTCGCAGCCTCGGGATCGTTGCTGTGCACCCACGAGCACTGATCCCGGATGTTGGCCATGTGGAAGAGGTAGGGGTTGAGCCCCGCCTCCCGGATCGTCTCCTGGAAGAGCGGTTCGTGGGTCCGCGGGGTACAGGAGGCCACAACGACGCGGTTCAGGCCGTACTCCTGGATGCGCTCCCGGATCAGTTCCTGGGTGTCCTGGGAGCAGGTGTAGAGATTATCCTCGGCCAGGACCACGTGCGGCAGATCCCGGGCGTACTCGGCCACCTCGGGCACATCGACAACACCCCCGATGTTGATCCCGCAGTGGCAGACGAAGACGCCGATGCGCGGCTCACCCCACACATCGCGCTCGGGGGGATAGACCTTCTCGCTGGTGGCGGTGTTCCGGGACTCCGCCAGCAGGGCCGAGGCTTCTCCTGCGGCCGCGCTGGCCTGCATCACGGTCTCGGGAATGTCCTTCGGTCCGCTGAAAGCACCGCAGGCGAAGATACCGGGTTTGCTGGTCGCAACCGGCGCAAAGGGCTGGGTCTGGCCGAAGCCGTAGTCGTTTAAGCCCAGTCCGAGCTCGTCGGCCAGCTGTTCGGTATCCTGCGGCGGCCGCAGTCCGACCGAGAGTACGACCATGTCGTACTCGGCCTCGGCCAGACGCCCCTGTTCGTCAGTGTAGCGCAGCACGAGCGAACCGTCGTCATTTTCGCGCACATCGTAGACGCGCGAGCGCACGAACTGCAATCCGTACTCATCGCGGCCCCGCTCGTAGTAGGCTTCGAAATCCTTGCCGAAGGTGCGCATATCCATGAAGAAGATCGTCGTCTCCAGATCATCGCCGGCGTGTTCCTTGGCGATCTCGGCCTCCTTTACGGCGTAGGTACAGCAGACCGAGGAGCAGTAGCCGCAGCCGATCTTCTCGTCCCGGGACCCGATGCACTGGATCCAGGCGACGCGCTGCGGATGCTCTCCATCCGACGGCCGCAGAAGCTCTCCACCGTAAGGGCCGGAGGCGCTCAGGATGCGCTCGAACTCGATGCTGGTTACGACATTGTCGAAGCGGCTGTAGCCGTATGGGTAAAGCTCCCGTGCGTCGAACTCCTCGAAACCCGGGCTCAGCACCACGGCTCCAACATCAACATCCACGTACTCCGCTTCCTGTTCGTGATCTATGGCTTCGGGCTCGCAGGCCCGGATGCATTCCCCGCACTCCGAACAGATGGCACAGTCCAGACATCGTACCGCCTCCTCGCTCGCTTCCGCTTCGGTGAGGCTGCGTTTGACTTCGGCGAAGGAGCTAGTGCGGTCGGCAACCGCCTTCTCCGTAGCTTCCTGCCGCGCCCGACGCGGCAGTTCGCGGGGCAGATCGTCCATGGCCCGATCCGGAGTAAGCTCCGCCATGCGCTCGTCACGGTCCGCATCCAGCGGCTCACCTTCCAGGTAGCGGCGAATGGATTCACAGGCCCGCTTCCCGGCGGCCAGCGCGTCCACCGCTACCGCGGGACCGGTAACCAGATCACCGCCGGCGAAGACACCCTCTCGGCTCGTGGCTAGGGTTACCGGATCGATCTGCACCGTCCAGTCCACATCCAGGTCGCTTGCGGTGATCGGCTCCAGATCGACCTCCTGCCCGATACATTCGATCACCGTGTCCACCTCCAGCTCGAACTCGGACCCGGAGATTGGCTGCGG
>PUNM01000165.1 GCA_003552625.1 Ectothiorhodospiraceae bacterium | reverse complement strand
TTCAACGAGTCCGGCCAACGCTCGGGCGGCTTGATTGTCTTCCAACCCCCCACAGAGCAGCCGGGCATCGACGAACGTCTACACCAGCGCGAGGCGGAGCTGGCAGCGAGCGAGCGGCGGCTGCGAGAGATGGCCGAGGCCATCGACCAGGTCTTTTGGTCCCGAAACGCTGATAACCAGATCGACTTCATTAATTCGGCCTACGAGCGCGTTTGGGGGCGCAGCCGCGCCTCTTTGTACGAGGATCCGGGAAGCTTCCTCGAGGCGATACACCCCGAGGACTACGAGCGGGTCAAAGAGACGCTCCACGCAGTCTGGTCCCAACCCGGACGGGCACGAACCCTGCAGTACCGGATCATCCGCCCCGACGGCGCAGTACGCTGGATCGAAGACCGCCAGTACGCCCTACCTACCCAAGACGAACGCAAGGCGCGGGCCGTCGGCACAGCGCTGGATATCACGGAGCATATGGAGACGCGACGGGGCCTGGAGGAAGCCAACCAGGCCAAGACGGAGTTTCTGAACGCCGTCAACCACGATCTACGGACCCCACTCAACGCCATCATTGGGTTCACCGAATTGCTAAGCAAGTCCGAGCTCGACGAGATCCAGCAGCGCTACCTGGCCCTATGCCGCAGCGGCGCACACCGGATGCTTGAGCTGGTAGAGACCCTTTCGGACTTGGCCCGCCTCAATACCGGTGGGGCCTGCCTTCGCCCAAGGCCCACCCCATTACACTCGTTCCTGGATGAGCACCGGGAACACCTCGCCGTGCAGGCGGCGGAAAAAGGCATCGCATTCCACTGGCAAGTCGACGAAACCCTCCCCGAGCGGGCCTGCATCGACGCCACTCGGTTCTCCCAGGTGCTGCTGAACCTGACGCAGAACGCGATCAAGTTCACTGACGAAGGCTCGGTCCAGGTAAAGCTTCGCCGGGAGGGCGGACACCAGTTCCGGCTAACAGTGGTAGACACGGGCCCTGGAATCGACCGCGCCGATCAAGCGCGGATCTTCCAGCCCTTCGAGCGGGGTGGGACCCCAAGCACGCGGCGCCCCGGCAGTGGCCTGGGATTATCCATCTGCCAGCGCCTCGGCCGACTCATGGGCGGTGAACTAACCGTGACCAGCAAGGCGGGCCAAGGCTCCGCGTTCCATGCCACCGTCGAGCTCCCGCCGGCTAGCGAACCGAGCTGCAGCTGCGAGCCCACCGAAGCCGACGACCCCGCCGAAACCACCATGGCTGCGAGTGGGTTGGAGATCCTGATCGCCGAGGATGAGCCGGTCAACGCCCTATTGATGCAAACCTTGCTTGAGCGCGCCGGCGCCCGGGTCACCGTGGTCGAGGACGGTCAGTGGGCCATCGCGACCTGGCAGCACCTGTGTCCGGACCTCATGTTTATGGACGCGAGCATGCCCCGGTTAGATGGCATCCAGGCACTGGAGGCGATCCGCCGGATCGAACAGGAAGAGGGCCGGCAACGCACGCCCATCGTATTGGTTACGGCCCACGATGCAGAGACCGATCACCCTCGGATCCAGCAGGCGGACGCCGATACCCGCGTCCAAAAGCCCCTTTCTGAACGCCCACTAATGCAGATACTCCAATCGCTAGCCAGCGGCTAGGGCAGCAGGGTTTGGCTTGCCCCGCTCCCCGCCTTGGCACCCAAAAGATCGTTCAAGCGTTTGGGGTTCGCTGCCTGCGAATCTCCGTCCATTGGCCGCGAAGCACGTAGAAACGCCACAACGGCGCAAACGAGGCCTCTGAAGTGGTCCAATAGCAGCGGACACCCCAGCTAAGCCACACTGAGAGGAATAGAGACTGGAGGTGTCCCCATGGGAAAGGCGACCCGTCGCCGTTACAACTGGGAGTACAAGTGTTCTGGTCAAGTGAAAACGGACACCCGGATTAGGCTGCAGCGGCCCATTCCATCTCCATCGGGGCGAGGTCATCCAGGCTGGTATGGCCCCGGGCGGCGTTGTATTCCCACTCGATGAAGTGGGCGACGTCGGCGATGGCCTCCTCTCGGGTAAGGTAACGCCTGGCGTCGGTCCACTCGCTCTTCAGGGTGCCGAAAAAGCGCTCCATGACGGCATTGTCCCAGCAGTCGCCCTTGCGGCTCATTGACGGCACCATGCCCGCCGCTCCGAGGGCCTCGCGGTAGGCATCCGAGGCGTACTGCGAGCCCCTGTCGGAGTGGTGCACAAGCCCGGGTGCGGGCCGCCGGCGCTCGATTGCCATCTGCAGGGCGTCGACGGCCAGCTCGGTGCGCATGTGCCCCGCCACCGACCAGCCGACGATCTGGCGGTCGTAGAGGTCCAGCACCGCCGCCAGATAGACCCAGCCACTGAACGTCCAGATGGCAGTGATGTCGGCCACCCATGCGGTGTTGGGCGCGCTGACCTCGAAGTTGCGCTGCAGAAGGTTGGGTGCGATTGCGTGTGCATGCCGGCTGTCCGTCGTTGCTTTGAATCGACGCCTCTGCTGGCAGACCACCCCGGCCGCCTGCATCAGGCTGCGGGCGCGATAGCGGCCAACTTCATGGCCCTGCCTGCGAAGCTCCCGTGCCATTCTGCGGCTGCCCAGCCGGCCCCGCTTGGCTTGGTGCAACGCCTTGACGGCTTCAATCTGCAGCTCCCGGCCCGGATTCATTCTTGCCCAGTCGTAGTAGCCACTGCGCGAGGCATGCAGCACCCGGCACATCAACGCGATCGAGTGGTTCGCCTTCTCCGCCGCGATGAACTGGTACTTCAGTTCTGCTCTCTGGCGAAGAAGGCCGTGGCTTTTTTTAGAACTTCCTTTTCTTCCAGCAACTTACGATTCTCATCGCGCAGCCGCTGGATTTCTCGGTCCTTCTCGTCGGGCACCTTGGATGCCTCCTGCTGCGCATTCGTCGTCTCAACCACTTCGGGGAACAGTTCGCGCTCCCAACGCTCGACCATACTGCGGTGGATCCCGAGCCGGCGCGCGACTTCGACCCTGCTGTACCCCTTCTCACGATGCATGCCAACCGCCATCGCCTTGTACTGCTGGCTGAAGCTCCGCCGGGTTTTCTTGCTCATCGCTAACACCTCCAGATTGCCAGTGTGGCTCAACTGGGGTGTCCGCTACCATTGGACCAGAACACCCCTGGCCGGACTGTGCATCCAGGGCAGGCGCAGTGGCGGCCTTGCGGACGAGCTGCAACGCCGCTTCCAGCTCCCGGGCATTCTCCTCGAAGCGCTGGCGGTTGATGGTGTAACCGCAG
>PUNM01000112.1 GCA_003552625.1 Ectothiorhodospiraceae bacterium | reverse complement strand
GAGCGCAGCCGCCAGGAGTGGTTCCTGGCCGGAGCCGGCGTACTGGTCGGCGGCCTGATCCTGGGCCTGATCCTGCCCCGCCTGCGGCCCCGGCGCAGTAGCTGGGGCAGCGACCTCTGACCGTGGCGGGGCAACCCCCGGCGCTGCGGGAGATGATCGGCGCGCTCATCGCCGAGCCGACGGTGAGCAGCGTCGATCGCCACTGGGATCAGGGCAACCGGGGCGCCGTGGAGCAACTGGCCGACTGGCTGGAGGTCATGGGCTTCGACTGCCGGATCGACCCGCTCCCGGAGCAACCGCTGAAGGCGAACCTCACCGCCACCCTGCGCCCGGAGCACGGCCCGGCCACCGGCGGGCTGGCCCTCTCCGGCCACACCGATACGGTCCCCTTCGACGAGCGGCGCTGGTCGTCGGACCCGTTCCACCTCACCGAGCGCGACGGCCGCCTCTACGGGCTCGGCACCACCGACATGAAGGCCTTCCTGGCCCTGGCCGTAGAGGCCGCCCGGGGACTGCGTCGCCGGGACCTGACGGCGCCGCTGACCCTGCTCTTCACCGCCGATGAGGAGAGCGGCATGGACGGCGTGCGCGATCTGATCGCCCGCCACCCGGAGGGCCTCGGGCCACGGCACGCCGTCGTCGGCGAGCCGACCCGCAACCACCCGGTGCACATGCACAAAGGGATGATGATGGAGGCGATCCGCATCGAGGGGCGGGCCGGGCACTCCAGCGATCCGGCCCTGGGGCGCAACGCCCTGGATGCGATGACGGTGGTCCTGAACACCCTCGTCACCTGGCGCGAGGAGCTTGCCGAGCGCTACCGGGACCCGCGCTTCGCCGTCCCCTACCCGACGCTGAATCTCGGCCACATCCGCGGCGGCGACAATCCCAACCGGATCTGCGGCGAGGCGGAGCTGCACATCGATCTGCGCCCGCTGCCCGGGATGCACCCGGAGCAACTCCAAGCAGAACTCGGCGAGCGGCTGCGCGCCGCGCTGGGCACCGGGGCCGAGCACCTCAAGCTGCGCTCCCTCTTCCCGGGCCATCCGCCCATGGACACCCCCCGGGAGGCCCCCATCGTCCAGGCGGCCGAGGCGCTCACCGGCCACCCGGCGGAGGCCGTGGCCTTCGCCACCGAGGCGCCGTACCTGGCGCAGCTGGGCATGGACGTGGTCGTCCTCGGCCCCGGAGAGATCGAGCAGGCCCACCAGCCCGACGAGTCCATCGCCATCGACCACCTGCAGCCCACCGTGGAGCTGCTGCGCGCCTTCATCCACCGCTTCTGCCGCTGACCGCCGCCATGCGCCTGGCCGACCTCGACCCGCAGCAATTCGTGGAGTGGCTCCGCCACGCCGCGCCCTACATCAACGCCCATCGCGGCCGGACCTTCGTCATCGCCTTCCCCGGTGCGGCCGCGCAGCCGCCCCAGGTGGAGGGACTGGTCCACGACCTGGCCGTCCTCGCCAGCCTGGGCGCCCGACTGGTTCTGGTCCCCGGGGCCCGACCGCAGGTGGAGGCGCGCCTGGCACGTCGGGGGCTGGAGCCCGTCTATGCGGCGGGGAGCACCGGGCTGCGCATCACCGACGCCGAGGCCCTGGAGTGCGTGCGCGACGCCGTCGGCGAGGTGCGCACCACGCTGGAGGCGCGACTGTCCACCGCCGTGGCGCCGTCGCCGATGGCCGGGCTGCGCTTGCGGGTGGTCTCCGGCAACGTGGTTACGGCGCGCCCGGTGGGGGTCCGCGACGGCATCGATCACCTATACACCGGCGAGGTCCGCCGGGTGGATATCCAGGCCCTGGAGCACCGGCTCGACGGCGGGGACATCCCCCTGGTAGCGCCGCTGGGCTACTCTCCCACCGGCGAGACCTTCAACCTCTCGGCGGAGGCGGTGGCGTGCAGCGTCGCCGAGGCGCTGCAGGCGGACAAGCTTATCCACTTGAGCAGCCACGCCCCGCTGCGCGACGCCGACGGCGAGCCGGTCCGCGAACTGACCCCGCGGCAGGCCCGGGACTGGCTGGATCGCACCGAGGGCGGGCTACCGGAGCCGGCCCAGCGCCTGCTGCGCAACGCCTACCGGGCGTGCCTCGGCGGCGTGCGCCGGACCCACCTGC
Organism: Ectothiorhodospiraceae bacterium; assembly: GCA_003552625.1. Taxonomy (GTDB): domain Bacteria; phylum Pseudomonadota; class Gammaproteobacteria; order Nitrococcales; family Halorhodospiraceae; genus Halorhodospira. The sequence goes on along the minus strand of PUNM01000112.1, from coordinate 1,154 downwards.
TCGACCGCGGCCAGACCGGCGCCCTGCTGCTGGAACTCTTCACCCGGGACGGGGTCGGCACCCTGATCGCGCCGGAGCCCTTCGAGAGCCTGCGCACCGCGGAGCTCGACGACATCCCCGGCATCCTCGGCCTGATCCGCCCCCTGGAGGAGGCCGGCGCCCTCGTCCACCGGCCGCAGGAGCTCCTTGAGGCACAGATCGATGCGTTCACCGTTGCCGAGCGCGACGGCGCCATCATCGCCACCGGGGCACTGATCCCGTGGACGGGCACCGACGCCGGCGAAATCGCCTGCCTGGCCGTGGATCCGGACTACCAGGGAGCCGGCCGCGCCGAGGGCCTGCTCCGCCACCTGGAGCGGGACGCCCGTCGCTTCGGACTCCAGCACCTCTTCGTGCTTACCACCCGCGCCGAGCACTGGTTCCGGGAGCGCGGCTTCCAGCCCACCGGCCCGGAGAGCCTCCCCGCAGCGCGGCGGGCTCTCTACGACCGCACGCGCGGCTCGAAGGTGCTGGTCAAGCCGGTGGGTTCCTAGGCCGGGACGGACCATGTCCTGACGCCGCTGCTCACGAATCGCAGCCAGCCCCATCGGTCACACCTCCTAATCCTGGGTATCCAAGCTCACTTGCTGTTACGCTCCTCGGTCGCGATGGCCACCCGATCGGACAACGGTTTCCGCTGACCTTATGCAAGCCTACCTCGATCTTCTCCGTCATGTCCTCGAGCACGGCCACCACAAGGCCGACCGCACGGGTACGGGGACCCGTTCCGTCTTCGGCCACCAAATGCGCTTCGATCTGCAGGCCGGCTTCCCGCTGGTGACCACCAAGCGGGTCTTCTGGCGTGGCGTAGTGGAAGAGCTGCTCTGGTTCATCCGCGGCAGCACCAACGCCCGGGAGCTGGAGGAGAAGGGGGTCCGGATCTGGTCGCCGTGGGCCGACCCGGATGGCGAACTGGGCCCCGTCTACGGCGCCCAGTGGCGCAGCTGGCGCACGGCCGACGGCGGCACCATCGACCAGCTGCGCCAGGTCCTCGACGAGCTGCGCGAGCGCCCCGACTCCCGCCGGCACCTGGTCAGCGCCTGGAACGTGGGCGAGCTTGAGCGCATGAACCTGCCGCCCTGCCACCTGCTCTTCCAGTTCTACGTGGCCGACGG
>PUNM01000011.1 GCA_003552625.1 Ectothiorhodospiraceae bacterium | reverse complement strand
TGGGCGAGGCGATGTGCGTGGCACCGCGATCGTCGCTCGGCAGAATTGTTGCGGGCTCGAGAAGATACGCGGCGCTCGCCCCGTAGGCGTCGAGGGTCTCTGGTCCCCGATGGGCGGCGATGCGCTGTTGGAGTCGATAGCCGCGATCCTCGAAAGGCTCCAAGACATGGAGGGAGGCGTGCTCGAGCTCTTCGGGGCTTCGCAGCGCATCGATGACGGCCTGACAGCCGCGGCGGATGTCACTGTTCCAGTGGGCGCAGTGCCACTCGAGTTCAGCGGCGCTGGTGATCACGTCCTCTTCCATGGGCTCGTGTGGAATCGGATTCCCGGCTCCCTGGCCTTCGTGCCAGGGCGGAGGTTACTGATACGGCGCTCAGATTACGATAAAGGCCTGGCGGCACCAAGGGCTTTCAGCAAGCGGCGGTCAGGGACGAGGGGAGATGACGCGATTCGGCACTGGCGTGCGCGTGTCCTGGTTCGAGGCCGTGACGGCCAGTGTCGACTCTGGGTGGCCAAAAGGGCCACGGCACTTGAACCGCCTCGTGTTGACCCTAGGCTCGGATAAGCGCCCGCACGCTGTGATTGGCATCCAGGATCAAGACCACCGGAGTTTCCGGAACTGGTGAGCAGCGGCGACGAGGGTTATATCCCGCTGAGCGGGGGCAATCGACGCCGCCGCTTTCCTCGAGTCCCGCTCACGCATCCGCAGGGGCGTTATGTGGGGTTTTTGCTCGTAAGGTGAGCTCCCCCCTGCGAGTTGTGCTGTATAAAGCCCCATGCCGTCCCGTGAGCGCTTCGGCCAAGCCTATCGGTTGGCCGTCTCTAGGTATCCGTCGAGCTTCCCCTTTCGCCGCCCATCGCCCAGTTTCTTTCTTCTTGAGCCACACAGCCTTTGCGGGAGCCCGCCAAGTCGCGTTGGTCGGTTCCCCGGCAGCGATCAGTGAGCGTCTTGGTTAACCTGCTCTTTGGAGGGCTCGTCATCTCCCTCGCCATCATCCGAATCGGTTTGCGGTTGCTGCTGTGCCTCTGGCTGAGATCGCAGCCACTCGATTAGCCGGTTCTCCAGGTCATCCGTCCAGATTCTGCTTGGTAGCTTGACTTGAACCTGACCTTTGGCGCGCCGAACTTGGAGTTCCTTATCTCCACTCTGAGTAGAGAGCGGGTAGTCCTTGGTCGTGCTGCCCGAAGTTTTGCCGGATTGTTCAGTTGTGAGCAGGAGATCAAGGACAGCACGCACATCGTCACGAGACGCCGCGGTTTGTTCATTATCGATTAACCGCTGCGCCTCCTGTCTGAGATCTTCCATGTTGCCTTCCCAAGACTTCTTGACCTCGAGGGCGCGGCCAGCGGGCACCAGGCGCTTGTCCTCAAATAGCTTCCAGAACTCATCGGGAAGCTCGTACAAACGCCATATCCTCGAGATCTTGCTCTTACTGAAGTTGAGCTTGTCCGCAAGCTCCTGGCCGTCCTTGACGATTCCGGCTACGTACAGGTCTTGGATTTGCTGGGCAAGCTCGTAGAAGGACAGGTCCTGGCGGTGGAGGTTCTCGCGAAGGCGGTCGAGGGGAGATAAAGAGGTGGCATCATCGGTTGTAATCGCTAAAACGCGGATTCCACAACGTCGGCAAGCCTCCAAGCGGCGGTGGCCGGCAATCAAACGCCAAGGAGAGGCATCGTCGTCTGAACGGGGCGCGTGATGCACTTGGATAGGAACGATGTTTCCGCCGCGGGCTCGAATGTCCTCAATGAGGGCAGCGAAGTTCGGATCTTCCGGGTTTACGGCGTGCTCATCCCGGTTGAACCCTGTGGTGTGGATTCGCTCTGGATCGAGCATCCTGAGTGTTTCTTCGGCAACCTCGCGGGACGGTTCCGTTGTTCCAGGTGCATCCTCGTTGCCGCCACTCACCCGCTCCCCGTAACGTTGACCGGTTGGTTCGGTTGAGGGTGCCGAGTCGCCTTGCGCTCGGCCGGTGTCATGCTCGGTTCCGTGCGTCCGTTCGTTCACTGTCTTCCCCTTTTTATGGTTCGCAGGTAGCCGGAAGAACTGCTATCCCTCAGGGTACTGTGCACACAGTAAGTGGTGCGCGCAATTGAAAAAAAAGCCGGATGCAGCGCGGTCGGCCAGTTGCAAGTTGCAACAGCCTCCTTTGATGCCGGCATGAAACAGTGCAGTAAGCCGAATCTCACCCTCGGACGCCGCATGGTTTTCCATGATCAAGCGCACATCTTCCGCGGTTCCGCCCATGTCAGATCTGGGGGTCCCAAGTTCGTCAGTTCATTCGTTGAATCTGGGCGATTTGTGACAGCACCCCATTGATTTCCCAACGATCGGCCCGTCGTCAGGCCTTATAGGATGTTGTGGCACGCGTGCTATAGAGGAATCATTTGCGCAGTGACTGATACCGCCCTATAGTCGTGTCATGTACACGCGCATCAGCCGATCCGGTGGCCGGCAGTACCTGCAGCTCGTCGAGGGATACCGCGACGAGCAGGGCAAGGTGAAGCAACGGGTCGTCGCCAATCTTGGCCGCCTCGACCAACTCTCGGAGAAGAGTCTCGATCCCCTGATCCGCGGGCTGCAGCGCGCCATCGGCCGCCCGGAGTCCGTCCCGGACGAGCCAGAGTTCGAGACCGCTCGGGCCTTCGGCGATCTTTGGGCGTTGCACCAGCTCTGGCACGAACTCGGACTCGATGACGCGATTCGAAAGGCCCTTCGCTCATCGCGGCGAAGCTTTGATGCCGAGGCGCTGGTCCGGGCGATGGTGTTCAATCGGCTCAGCGCGCCGTCGAGCAAACTGAGCATGCTCGACTGGCTGCGCGACGAGGCCAGTGTCCCCGGCCTGGATGGCGATGCCGTCTGCCATTCGCAGCTGCTGCGCGCCATGGACGCATTGATGGATCGCCACGAGAGGGTGGAGGCGGCTGTGGCGAAGCAGCTCAGACCGCTGCTCGACCAGGAGCTCTCCGTGGTGTTCTGGGATTTGACGACCGTGCGCATCCACGGCGGCAAGGAACTCGACGAGGACGTGCGCCGCTACGGGATGAGCAAGGACGTCGATGGCATCGCCCGGCAATTCGCCCTCGGGGTGGTGCAAACCGCCGAGGGCCTCCCCATCGCGCACGAGGTCTTCGAAGGCAATGTGGCGGAGACGACGACGCTCGGGCCGATCGTTGAGCGGCTGCTCAAACGCTTTGCACTCAAGCGCATGGTGGTCGTCGCCGACCGGGGCCTGCTGAGTCTCGACAATGTGGAGACCCTGGAGGCG
>PUNM01000019.1 GCA_003552625.1 Ectothiorhodospiraceae bacterium | reverse complement strand
GTACTTCGGCATGGGGTCGGTCGGTTGGAGCCGGGTCTGTCCGCCGCAGCATGTGCGGTGGCTGCAGGTCGTGGGACAGGCATCATAGCGTGTAAGCTAATTCCCCCATCAGAACATCGCACAGGGGAGCGTAAAACGCGTGTCGATTTTTCCTGCTCCACGGCTTTGGCCCTGGAGAGAGCGTCGCGCGGGTGCGCGATCAAAGGTTCAAGGATTGCGTGGTCGTTCGGGGGTGCTTGCGCTGGTGTTGGGGGCGCTTGTCTGGGGCCAGCCAGCGGTTGCACAGCTTCTTCTGGCGCCGGACGACCGGAGCTTGCGGGCGGACCTGCAGTATCTGGCTGATGCGGGAGTGCTGCAGTCGCCCTTGACGACTTGGCCGATCCCGAGGGCGCAACTCCAACCTCTGCTGGAAGCCGATGTGGAGGATTATCCCTCGGCCGTGCGGGCCGCGCACGAGCGCGTCGTCCGCCGGGTTGCAGATCCCGCCCGCGCGGAGGTGACAGTGCGAGCAGCCGCTCGGCCGGATCCGCGGACCTACTTTGGTGATGTGCCAACCCACGAGCAAGAACTCGAGGCCGCCACACGATTTGGTGGTGACCGCTGGGGCGGACGCGCCCAGGCAAATGCCCACTTCGAGAACGGCGAGGACGATTTTCACCTCGACGGCAGCTATGCGGGTTTCCGCGTCGGGAACTGGCTTCTGCACGCAGGGGCGGTGGATCGCTGGTGGGGGCCGGGGTCCGAGGGTAGTCTGATCTTGACCGATAACGCGCGGCCGGTTCCCTCAATCGGGGTGGACCGAGTGTCGGCGCAACCGTTCGAGGTTCCGATCCTGCGTTGGCTTGGGCCGTGGAGTCTTAGTGGCTTTTTCGGCCAGCTTGACAGCGACCGCTCGGATGCCCCGAACGCCAAACTCTTCGGTATGCGTCTGGCCTTTCGGCCCTACTCAGGATTGGAAATCGGGCTGTCGCGGACCGCGCAGTGGGGGGGCGACGGACGGCCCGAGGACTTTGACAGCTTTTGGTACATGCTGACCGGGCAAAGCAACTTCGGGGATGCCGGTGACGATGAACCCACGGGCGGCCACGCCAATCAATTTGCGGGCTGGGACCTTCGCTGGGCCTCGCCAATAGGTGAGGCGCCGTACGCGATCTACATGCAGTTGATCGGTATCGATGAGGCAGGCAATTACCTGTCCTGGCCTTACCAGAACATGGGGCTTGCGGGGGTCGAGGGCTGGTTCTCTGGCGCAGAAGGCCGGAGGTACCGATGGCACCTGGAGGCCGCCGATACGGCGACAAATTTCTGGCGAAGTACCGGGCCGGGTCGCAGTGACCGAAGTTACAGCAACGCCTACATCCACAGTTTCTACCAAGACGGTTACCGGTACCACGACCGCGTCCAGGGGCACAGCATGGACAGCGGTGGACGCATGTTCTCGCTCGGCTTGCAGGCGGCGGCCGACGGTAACTATTGGGAGGGGTTGCTGCGGTACACGCAGCAAAACCGCGGCGGTGTACCTGAGCACCGCCGGGCGCCTGCGGTGGCCGAAGAGGCTGATTACCTGGCCGTCGATCTCGTTCGCGGCATCTCCTGGGGGGCGGTTTTTCTTGAGGTCAGCGTCGGGGCCGAGCATAGTGCGCCGGCGACCAGCGATCGGAGTCTGGATCTAAGGGGCTGGACCAGGCTTCGTTGGGAGCTCTTCTAGGCGCCCGGAGGGGAGGATGCGCGCACCGGAAGGCGGGCAACTGATGGCCGAAGCAACTCCGCAGGCGCGGGAGCGCCTCGGGAATCCCTGGCTAACGGCTTACGCGGTAAGCGTGCGCTGCTTGCAGCCGGTGTTGCGCGGCCTGCTGCGCTGGCGTCTTGCCCGTTGCCGCGAGGAAGCCGGGCGGGTTGCAGAGCGATACGGCGTGCCCTCCAAAAGCCGACCGCCCGGGCCATTGCTGTGGGTGCACGCCGTCAGTGTGGGCGAGGCCGTTTCGGTTCTGCGCCTGCTGGATCGCATCCAACAGGCGCATGGGCCGGCCATCCTCTTTACGACGACCACTGTCTCCGGGGCGCGGCTGGTGGAACGCTATCTTGCCGCGAGTGGTGACTCCGCGGTGATTCACCAGTACCTCCCTTTGGATTCCCCGCCTTGGACACGCGCCTTTCTCGATCACTGGCAGCCCGACGCCGTGTTGTGGGTCGAATCCGACCTCTGGCCTCAGATGATTGCGGAAGTGCACCGCCGTGCCATCCCCTCAGTGCTCGTCAATGCCCGCCTGTCCAGCCGCTCTGCGCGGGTGGGGCGTTGGCTGCGTCCGTTGCTCCGGCCGGCGCTGCAAGGGTTTCACCTGTGTCTGGCGTCCGCTCCGGAGCAGGTAGAGCGGCTCCAGGCGCTGGGGACCCCGGATCCTTGCTGTCTGGGCAACCTCAAGGCTGCGCCGAGCCCCGTTCTCGATTGCCTGCGCAGTGAGCCGTACCCGTTGGAAAGATCCACCGGGGATGCCGCTTGGATTGCCGTCAGTACCCACCCTGGGGAAGAGGAAATCGTGCTTGAAGTGCACCGGCGCCTGAGCGGGCGCTTACCGGGCCTGCTGACGGTGATCGCTCCAAGGGATGTGCGCCGTGCCGATCATCTGGCCGCCATGGCGGCGGAGGCCGGGGTGCGATGGCAGCGGAAAAGTCGCTGTGCGGGGGCGCCGCAGGTAGGGGGCGTCTACATCGTCGATACCATGGGGGAGTTGGGGGAAGTGCTCCCTGTGTGTCCGGTGGCGTTCATGGGTGGTTCGCTCGTCCCGCGTGGGGGGCACAATCCCTTCGAGCCGCTGCACTTTGGCGCCGTGGTCGTGCACGGTCCGCGCACCGAGAATTTCCGGGAGGCTTATCAGCGCTTGCGGGATTGCGGTGGGAGTTGGGAGGTCACGGGGGCCACCGAACTCGCCATCGCCGTGGAAGCGCTGTTGGCGGATCCGCGCTGTCGCAGTCGATACCGGGAGTGCGCTCAAGGTGCGGTGATCGATGGGGAAGCGGTCACGGAGACCGTGTTCGATGCGGTGAACCGGGTGATTGCCGATGGTCTGACGGGAGAGAGGGTTGGGGATTAGTCGTGTCAGCGGCTGCGATCCCACGGGGGGCGGTCAGTGGAGCCGGAGGGGACGCTTTGACGTATACCGCTGGCTCAGTACTCACCGGGAAGGGGCGCCCGGGGGGGCATGGTGCTTTCGATTGGGGCCCGATGCGGAGCTGATCGCACGGGGCGACAGGCACAGCGTATTTCGCC
>PUNM01000020.1 GCA_003552625.1 Ectothiorhodospiraceae bacterium | reverse complement strand
CGTTGAGCGCGTCGGCATCGACACGGACCTGCTCGAGCACGAAGGCAGCGATGCGGAGGCGATCGAGGACGCGTTCAATGCGAACTTCGTCTGGGCTGTCGAGCAGACCCTGGAGGCCACCGAGCTCGACGCCGAAGTGGTACCCACCGACGAGGCGGAAGCCACCGACCTGGTCGTCCAATTCCGTCAGGAAGGGCACGACGGCATCGTCGAGCGTTGGACGATGGGGGATCGACTTTTAGGTGATCTCTACTTCCACAGCATGCCCGCGGGTGCGATGGAGGATCAGGCCGAAATGACGGCGGCCAGCGATCACGATGGCCTGTTTGAAGCCATCCAGGCAACCGTGGCGACCCGGGCCCTAGCCACGCGGGCCCAGCAGCTTGAGGCGAAGGAAGAGGCCGGCGAGATTGACGCCGAGACGCATGAGCAGCGCATGCAGGCGTATGTCGACGCGATCAACGAGCTGGATTGGATTAAGCCGGAGTATGAGGAGGTCCTCGCCGGACGCTGAGCCCGCAGCGCACCGGTGCTCTCGGCCCGCAGGAAACGGGCCGAGACGCACCAGGGCGAGCGTTGAAAGAGGTGCCGAGGGGAACTGCCATGCAGGATCTGTCGAAGCAAGTTCATACCCGCCTGCGGCCGCGTCACGTCCATGAGCGCATACTCGAGCGCTCGAAGCATGTTGTGGTGGCTCCAAGCGCTCAACGGGCTTTGGCGGGCCGTTGCGGTCGAAACGGCGTGGACCCGCTCTGGTTGCTGGATCAACGGCTGCGCAACTTGGACCTGCCGGATGGTCTTCCGGACCTTGATCGGGCAGCGGGGCGGATTGTCGCCGCCGTGGCCGCCGGCGAGATCATCGGGGTGGAGACGGATTACGACGTCGACGGCCAGAGCGCTCACGCCGTGCTCCGCCGCGGCTTGGTCGAAGGGCTTGGAGTACCTGGTGATCAGGTGCGCTCGTACATTGGCCATCGGCTTGTCGACGGATACGGGCTCAGCGAAGGGGTTTGCCAACGCATCCTCCACGATGATCCGCGTCCCTCGGTGCTGATTACCGCGGACAACGGCAGCTCTGACGAGCCGCGCATCCGCGAGCTTCAGCAGGCCGGGGTGGATGTGATCGTCACCGACCACCACGACATGCCGGCTGAAGGTGTTCCGGCCTCCGCGTTGGCGTGCGTGTCGCCGAAACGATCCGATGCGACCTATCCGGATTCGCATATCGCCGGCGTGGCGGTGGCCTGGCTGTTGATCGTCCGGACTCTGCGTCGGGCCGCCGAGACCATGCAAACCGGGCTCGACCCCCGGGCGCTGCTCGATTACGTGGCCCTGGGCACGGTGGCCGACTGCGTCTCCCTCGGCGCTTCGCGCAACAACCGCATTTTCGTCCGTGAGGGACTGCGCCGGATGAACCAGGGCGAGCCGCGGGCATGCTGGCAGGCACTGCGTGCGGTGACCGGACGCTACGGGAACTGGGCGGCCGAGGACCTGGCCTTTCAGATTGCACCCCGGCTCAATGCGCGCGGGCGGCTGAACGATGCCTGGCTTGGCGTCGAGCTGTTGCTCAACGACGACCCGGCGAGCGCCGAGACCCAGGCGCGGACGATCGACTCGGAGAACAGCGAGCGCAAGGCGATCCAGGAGCAGCTGCTGGAGCAGGCGCAACAACAGGCCATCGAGCAGCTCCAGCAAGGCCGACGCGCGCTGACTCTGGTGCTCAACCCGGGGCATCCGGGTGTACACGGCATCGTGGCCGGCCGGATCGCGGAGCAGACCGGGCATCCGGTCGCCTGCTTCTCGGTCGTGGCCGATGCACCGGAGCAGCTGACTGGTTCCCTGCGCTCGGGGAATCAACTCCACGTCCGACAAGCTCTGCAGCGGGTGGATGAAATGAAGCCGGGGTGCATGACTCACTTCGGTGGTCACGAGGGCGCGGGCGGCTGCACCCTGGCAGCGGGGCAGGCCGGTGCGTTCGCGCAAGCCTTCGAGCAGGCGGTTGTTGAGCAGCTCGGCCACGACCCGATTCACCGGATCGTCGAAACGGATGGGACCTGTGAGCATGGATCCATCGGCGAGACCCTGCTTCGGGACCTGGAGGTGCTTGAACCGTTTGGTATCGGCTTCCCTCGACCGGCATTCGAGGCGACGGTCGGTATCCGTGCCATGCGCCCGCTCGGCGATGGCAGCCACTGGCGCCTGACGGTCGTTTTCGAGGCGACCGGGGAACTGATGACAGCGCTGTGGTTCGGGATCGGCATTGACCCACCGGCCGACCACGGGGACGTGTTGCGCGTTGTATTCACCCCGGTAATGAACGAATGGAACGGCGAGCGCTCCGTGCAGCTGCACCTGCGGGAGGTGCGCGTGATCGAGCGCCGCCGGGATCGGCTGGCGCCGCGCATGGAGGGCGCACCCATCCAGCAGGATACGCTTGCGATCTGAGCGAGGGCTGCGATGAGCAACGATCACGACGAGCAAAATGGCATCACCGTCACGTTCCCTTCCGGGGACGAGGCCGTCTTTGATCAGGTCAGCGCCGAAGAGCTCGAGGCGTATGCACACGCGGTGCAGATGGCACCGGATCCCGCCGTGCATTTGGCTCTGCGTCAGGCCTTGCGAGGGGTGTTTGGCGCGCAAGCCGCTCCGTTTGCGCCGGGCAGGCTTTTTGACCACCCGCCGACGGCCGGTTTCGATCCGCTGGATGAGCCGGAGCTGGGTCTGACGCCTTCCAGGGTTCACCGAAGGAGCAAGCGTCGCGCAAAAGTCGTCCACCTCGACGCGTATCGCAGAAGCAAATGAGCGCCGGCCAAGACGCGGAGCTTCCACTCCAGGCGGTAGAAAGGAGTGTTGTCCGGCGCTGGGTCGAGTGCCTGCCTTGCTGCGAACAAGATCCGAAGCCGACGCCGAAACCGACGGCGGAACCGACGCCCAAACCGACGGCGGGCGTACTCTTATTTCCCCCGTCACACGGGCCTTGAAAAGGAGAGGCACTCTTAAACCGACGCCTGAACCGACGCTGGAACCGACGCCCAAGTCGACGCGGGAATCCACGCTGCTGGCCTCGCTCACCCCCTCCTTCACACATCCTGGCAAGGGAAGGCGCTGCGTCGGGCTGTAGATCGTCGCCTTTGCCGGCTGGCAAATTGGCGGGACGCGAATCGTCGGAGGCCCCTAGCAGAAAACCATCGCCATTTCCCGTATCTAGTAAAAGTCGCTCCGATACGGCTAGATGTCAAGACCTGACTGATCATATACCTGCTTACGGAATAAATCGGG
>PUNM01000054.1 GCA_003552625.1 Ectothiorhodospiraceae bacterium | reverse complement strand
AGTATTGGGCGGATGTGGAGTAACGGCGAGCTTCCTCACCACTGACCCCGCCCTCGGCTGGCGTGAACCTAGCCTCGCCGCACGGTTTGGGCGTGCGCATAAACACCGCACCCCCAAACGGTCAAATTTTGTTGGCGTTGTCACGCGGCTCAACCGCCAGGCTGGGCGCTATGCCCACGCCCGGCAGTACAAGCGCATGCGCCGCGTGATCAAACGCCAGCGCACAATTGTTGGCTGGCTGCTGCGCGACATAGACCGCAAGGCCACCCCGGATCAGATGGCCCAACGTGCCGAGCCCATAAGAACAAAAGACCAAGTGTTGGCACCGCCCGTTAGAGTCCTCAAAACACCGGTTTGAGATGTCCCCTCGGACCAACGATCCTCGGTCTTGCAAGTTTAGCCGCTTGGAGACTGGGGATGATGACCCGAGAGGACTATTTGATGATAACCGAGAGATACAGACAGGGCGTATACATTAAGGACATTGCTGCGGAACTCGGGGTGGCCCCGAAGACGGTCAGTCGAGCGCTAAAGCGCGGCAGTGAGCCACCGAAGCGTCCGAAGCGACGGCCACGGAAGCTGGACCCGTTCACCGATCAGATCGACCAGATGCTCCGTGATGAGATCTGGAACGCCGAGGTGATCCTGCGCAAGATCCGCGGGGCCGGCTATACCGGGGGCATTACGCAGTTGCGCGACTACATCCAACCCAAGCGAGCACTGCGTGCGGATGGTGGCGTTGTCCGCTACGAGACGCCGCCGGGCCAACAGATGCAGCATGACTGGTGCGAGCGTTGGCTACTGATCGGTGGTGTGCGCCAGAAGGCCTACATCGCGGTGAACGCGCTCGGCTACTCCCGTCATCTGCATGCCATGGGGATGCCCTCGCTGGATGCCAACCACACCTACGAGGTGATCATCGATGCGTTCGAGACGCTCGGCGGCGTCCCCGGCAGCGTGTTGGTGGATAACCAAGCCTCGGCCGTCCTTCACTGGCGAGACGGGCGACCGCGCTTCAACCCGCGCTTTGGCGAGCTCGGCGCGCACTATGGCTTCACGCCCCGCGCGTGTCGGCCGCGACGGGCGAAGACCAAGGGCAAGGTCGAGCGGATGGTGCGCTACCTCAGCGATAACGCCCTTGCCGGTGACCCGGCGTTCGACAGCTTCGATGACCTCAACGCCTATCTCGCCACCTGGTGCCATACGGTGGCGAACCAGCGCACGCTGAGGGAGCTTGCCGAGTCGGTCACTGCACGCTTTGCACGCGAACGGGAGTTGCTCGCGCCCTTGCCACGCAGTCGTTACGACACCGCCTACCACTTCACCCGCGCGGTTAGCCTCGACGCCTATATCTCCCTGCATGGGGTGCGCTACAGCGTACCGGGACACTTAGCCCAGCAGCGGGTCAGTGTTCGCCAGACGCTGGATGGCAACATCGAGATACGCGATCTCGCAGGACATGCGGTCGCTCATCACTGTGTCGCGGCTGCTGGCGAGCGGTTCGTCACGGTGGCCGAGCATCACGTCTGCCTCTGGGACCAGGTGCGGGTCGAGGCCCGCGACCTTGGGTATTACACGGAGGTGCTGTGATGGAGCTCGGCACACTACTGGAGCGGTTAAAGCTCAGCGGCCTGGATGAGCAGCTCGATACGGTCTGCGAGCAGGCTGCCAAGCGGGACCTGGACTACCGGGCGTTCCTCACCGAAGCGCTCAACGCTGAGTGGCAGTCCCGCAGCGTCCGGGGCGCGGAGACCCGGCTGCGGCAGGCACGCTTCCCGGCGATGCACACGCTGGAGGCGTTCGACTTCAGCTTCCAGCCCAGCATCGACCGGAAGGTCATCCGCGAACTGGCCTCGCTAGCCTTCGTCGAGCGCGGGAACAACGCCGTGTTCCTGGGTCCGCCCGGCGTTGGTAAGACGCATCTGGCCATCGCGCTGGGCATCAAGGCGGCACAGGCCGGTCACCGGGTGGTGTTCCTCACCCTCGATGAGCTCCTCACCAAGCTGCGAAAGGCGAGCGCTGAGCAAAAGCTCGAGCGGGTGTTAAAGCAACTGACCTACCCCAAGGTCCTCATCCTCGATGAGCTGGGCTATCTGCCGATGAACCGGGAAGAAGCGAGCCTGTTCTTCCGGCTAGTTGCCCGACGATACGAGAAGGCGAGCCTGATCCTGACCTCCAACAAGGGCTTCGGTGACTGGGGTGAGGTCTTCGGCGACTCGGTGATGGCAACCGCTATCCTGGACCGACTGCTGCATCACGCCACCACCGTGAACATCAAAGGCGAGAGTTACCGACTCAAGGAAAAGCGAAAGGCCGGCCTCCTCGCCAAGAGCCGTGCATCCCAAACAGCCAAGGAGGCTGCCATCGACGAGACCGGAGAAAACGAGACTACGCTGTGATGATCAGGGGACATCTCACTCCGGTGAAAAGAGGTCTTCCGGGTCCGGTGTTTACATTACCGCATGCTGAGCTATCACGGCCCGGAGTATGATCTGGATTTCGGGGTCGAAAAGATGCCGATTCAACGTGTCCAGGCAGTCTAGAAGCTCCTGGTTTGGCTGAGCCTTCTCCTGTTCGTGTTCGGCGCAGGCCCAGAGGAGTCGTCGAATGTCGCTGGATGTGGCCGCCACGTCAGCAGTCCCCTGCCCCTCGAAACCAATCCGAAACAAGGCCCCGAAATTCTTCAGGATTGTCGGCTGAGGCCTCGCTGCGTCCTCGGGATCGCCAAAGAGAAGCCATTCCGGGCTCACCTCTTCAAGGGCCAGAGCCATTTCGAGCGCCGCCAGAACGTCCGCTGGCGGAGTTAGCTCACCGCGCTCGTACCGGCTGAGCGTGGCCCGACCGATACCAGCCTGCTGAGCCAATTCAGTTTGGCTGACCCCTACCTGGTGTCCGTCAACCTAGTTTTCGCATTTTGCTATGCCGCTTCCAGGGCCTTTTCCGGATTCAGCCAGACCGCACCCACGGGTTCCCAGTTGCGTGTGCGGCCTGACCAGCGCCGGGGGTTGGCCTGCTTGGCGGCGGTGTAGATCGCATGCCTTCTGGCAAGGATCGCCTGGTCGCGGCCCTCATGCCGCTCCTGCGGCGTGACGTAGCGCAGGCTGCTGTGCCGATGCTCATGGTTGTACCAGCGCACAAAGCCAAGGACCCAGTCTCGAGCCTCATGGACGTCAGCAAAGCCATTCGGCGGCACGCCGCTAAGCCTACGCTTTGTAGGCATGCGTTCCGGCCGACATGCGCACGCCCTCAGCGCTGTCGTCGTGGTTCTGCCTCCTCCCGCTGGCT
>PUNM01000137.1 GCA_003552625.1 Ectothiorhodospiraceae bacterium | reverse complement strand
GGCCTGTTCAGTGTCTTTCATCCGTTATACCCCCAAAACGTCAATTTCTAATATGAATAAGAGGTGGCCAAGAAAACCGTGGCCGTAGTACTCGTCAGCTCCTGAGCACCCACGTTGGGGTCGTCGATAATGTAAGCCTCGCCGGTGCCGTAGCTGCCGGTGACGCCCACGGAGACCGAGGTATTCTGGGTAAAGCGGGTAAGGCTCAGGGAGCCGCCAAAACGATCGACGCTGTGATCGAATCCGTCGTGGGAGACTTGGTCCACATTAGAGAAGTCGGTGTAGGCGCCCATGCGCACAGCCCAGTTTGTCGTAACGTAGTATTCCGCGCCCGCCGCGAAATTCGTAACCGGCTGGCGCCCCTCATACCCGCTTGAGTGAATGACATCAGCCGCGAGGAGCAACCTCTGCGTAGCAAACCAGGCAAGACCCACCCGGGTCTCCACCGGGTATGCATCCCGGACGCTGTCCTCGGCCCGGTCTTCAAACCCCACCTCGCCGGGCTTGCAGAGCGAATCGTCGTCATACCGTGAATCGCCTTCATCATCGGGCACATCAGCGCCGTGACAGATACTCTGTCTCGAGTTGGTTGCGTTGAAAATCTCTGTGCCACGAACGCTGACCCCGACGGCCAGGCGATCGACCGGCGTGAACATGGCCCCCACGAGCCAACTCACCCCCAGTTGTTCCCTGGTGTGGTACTGGTTCAGAACCTCGTAATCTTCGTGCACCTCCCCGTCATCGGTAGCTTCCAAATCGAGGACCTGTGTGGTGATGGTCTGCCGTTCATGCTGGTGCAGATAAAGAGAACCACCGAGGGCAAGGCGGTCATTGACTTCAAACGCGATGGAGGGCCCGAGGCGATTGATCGTGTCTTCGTTGTCCACGTTGATGGAAAACTTCTGCACGTCGGGATTGTCGATGGCATCGGCCCCGAAGGTCTGAGCCTGCTCCTCGCGCACCGACTGCGGCACGACCACCGAGAACCCCACGGTGACCGGGCCGAGGGGCTGGGTCGTGCCGAAGAAGTTCGGCAGGAACTCATCGGAGCTGCGCTCCCAGTCCGAGCCCTCGCCGAGGGTGTCCGCATAGCGATTGCTGGTGAGATGGAAGGCGTTGACACTCGCGGAAAGGTTGGGGGCATGGCCATAGACGATCCCCGCCGGGTTGTAGTAAAGGCCGGACGGGTCGTCGGCGACACCCGCGGCGGCACCCCCCATGCCCATGGGGCGGTCGCCGACCAGCATCCCGACGTTGTTCGAGCGGGTCATGGCGGCGGCTTCGGTGGCGATCAGCGCGAAGGCCACGGTGAAGACGGCGGAGGTTGTTACACGGCACCGCCACCGCGGCTCCACGAAGGGTCGGCTCATTCCATGTTCTCCTCGAATCGCTGGCTCAGGCGCGGCCGACGCGTGTCGGCCAGCCCTGAATCGGCCAGGAATTCCTCCAGGGCCGCGACCCGTTCCGTCAGCGGGGGATGCGTATCGGAGACTCCGTCTTCTACCTCTTCGCCGGCCGATCGTTCTTCGAGCCGGGCCAGGTAGCGCCGCAGTCCGGCCGGATCGTAGCCGGATTGCGCAGCCAAAAGGGTTCCCAACTGGTCCGCCTCCAGCTCGTCTTCCTTGCTCAGCCCCTCTTCGAGCAGGATCTCCAGCGCCTGGTCCACGGCCTGCGCGAAGGCAGCCCGGGCCGGATCGCCGGAACCGCCAACGATGCGCGCCAAGCCCGAAGCGAACCCTCCTTCGCCGCTAGTGATATCCAACTCCTTGACGATATGGCGTTCGGTCACGTGGATGATCTCGTGAGCGAGCACACCGACCAACTCAGCCTCATCCTCCATCAGCGCCAGTGCGCCCCGGGAGACGAAGATGTATCCGCCCGGCGTCGCAAAGGCCTGCACCGCATCGGTATCCAGAACGCCGAACCGGAAATCGATCTCCGGGCGATTGGCGTTGGGCACCAGCGAATGGCCGACCAGTGCGACGTACCGATCCCGTTGCTCGGAGGAATCGAGCGCGTGACGGCCGAGCAGATGGGCCGCGACCTCGCGGCCGAAGTCGAGCTCCACGGCGACATCCTCAGCGTCAAAATCGAACTGCCGCACTTGACCGAGGCGCTGGCGTGCCTGCCGAGGGTTGAAATCGACCTTTTGCACCCCGGGGGACGCACCCCCGATAGCGGGAGCCGCAGGGTCCGCGGAGCCGTTCCGTGTCTCGGCCATGGCCCCGGGCGCGGCGAGCAGCAACCCACCCCCCAGTAAAGCCAGAACACCGGCCCACAAAGGAATTGGCAGCCTCCGGGGAATCATCGCAACGCCTCCCGGAAGGCTCGCAGCTCGTCTTCTTCCACGGCCCGGCCCTCGAGTTCAGCGAGCGCCTGATAGTCCGCCATCTCGCGATCACTCAGCCGCTCCCGCTGCTCCGGGGTCAGACCCCGGGCCGCGGCGGCACTGGCGACTTCGGACGAGCGGCGACGCGAGTCGTCCACGTCCGGCGCCTCGCCATCGAGGATGCTGTCCCGCTCCAACGGTGGCTGGGCGGCCACTGCCAAGCGCGAGACCCAGCCCTCCTCACCCTCAAGACGGACCCGGTACCAGGAGCCGTCCGCCTCCAACCGCTCCAGTTCCGTACCCCGGGGGACTCGCTCCAGAACCTCGGCGTCGAGATTCGCCTCCACGTAGACGTCGGCCTGCTCGCTCTGGACAAAGAGCGCCTCCTCTGCGGCCGCCGGTGTTGCCCACGCCATGCTGAGCGGAAGAATCCACCCGATCCGAGTCACTCGCTTCATACGCCCTCCGGCGGCTTCAGGGGCTCGTAGAGATCGAGCGGTCGCTGCCGGCCACGGACCTGAACCCGATCCACGTACCGGCAGTCCCACCCCGCGGGCAATTCGGCCCAGGTATCGCCACTGATCAGCACTGCACACCCGTAATCCTTGGTCAGCCCCTCCAGCCGCGAGGCGACGTTCACGTTGTCGCCGATCACGGTGTAGTCGAGCTTGCGAACGGAGCCGATGTTGCCCAGCACCACATCGCCGGTATGAACACCGATGCCGATCGCCAGCGGCACACCCCCGCGGGCGGTGACCGCTTCATTGACGCGATCCAGGCGTCCGGTCATCGCCAGAGCCGCACGCACCGCCCGATCCGCATGATCGGTGATGCGCACGGGGGCGCCCCAGAAAGCCATGATCGCGTCGCCGATGAACTTATCGAGGGTCCCGTCGTGCTCGAAGATGGCCTCGCTCATCTCGCCGAGATGGATGTTGAGCATCTCCACCACGGCCGCCGCCTACGCCACGTTCACGCCGTGGGCCAG
>PUNM01000089.1 GCA_003552625.1 Ectothiorhodospiraceae bacterium | reverse complement strand
CCGTGATTTGCGCCGTGTCGCCTATGGCGATGTCCGAGCGGTGGTCTGCTATCTGCACCTGGAGGCGATCCGCGAATTGGAACCGCGCTGGCGCGCGCAGCTGCCGGCAGGGGCGCTGGTGGTGAGCAACACGTTCCGCATCCCGGGCTGGCAACCGTGCGCCGTGCACCGGCCGCCCGTGCGCCTGGACGCCCCGGTCTATCTCTACCGGATTCCGCGGGCCTGTCGCGCTCGTTTGGACGTGTGCGGCTAGCTCAGCGGTGGCTGTGGCGCTGTCTGATCGCCTCGATCTCGGCGCCCCGGCGCAGGAAAGCCTCCACGCACTCCCCGCACAGCTTGCCCGCCTTTGCCTCGGCTCGCAGGGTCTCGGCAGCCTCGGCGAAACCCCAAGGCCGTTTGTAGGGGCGCTCGCTGGTCAGGGCGTCGAAGACGTCGGCGACGGCCACAATGCGCCCCTCCAGCGGGATCTGCTCGCCGCGTGCACCGGTCGGATACCCGCTGCCGTCAAGGCGCTCGTGGTGGTAGGCGACGATGTTGCGCATGATGGCCGCCCGCCGGTCCTCGCTCAGCCCCAGCTCCTCGGTCATCGCCAGCACCATGGCCACGCCGCGGCTGACGTGCTCGCGCATCTGCGCGAACTCCTCGTCGGTGAGCCGGCCGGGCTTGAGCAGGATGCCGTCGGGGACGGCAATCTTGCCCACGTCATGCACCGGGGCGAACTGATAGACCATCTCGATGTATTCGTCGCCGAGACCGTGAGCTGCGGCCAGCTCAAGAGCGATCAGTCGGCTGTACTCCGCCATCCGGGCGAGGTGGCCACCGGTCTCGTCGTCCCGCGCACGGCCGAAGGCCATGGCCGTGCGCGCCGCGCCGCGCAGGGTCTGCGTGGTGCGGATGGAGGTGATGGCGAGCAAGCGGGCCAGGTCGATGTAAGGCGCCAGCCGCTCGACGACGGCCTCCGAGAAGTAGCCCGGCCGCCGGGAGTTGAGGAACAGGAAGCCGAAGAAATTCTCGTCGTGCTGCAGCGGCAGGATCATCCCGGCGCGCAACCCGCTCTCGCGGATGCTGACGGTGTGCGGTTTCGGGCTGGGGTGTTCCCGGTAGTCGTCGATGATGCGCACCTGCGGCGCCTCGGCCAGGGCGCGCAGGGTGGGGGCCTCGCCTAGCCGGGTCTCGTAGTGATCCAGGGGGCTGGGGGCATCGCCGCTGGCGCCGTAGGTCTTGAGACGGTTGGCGTCCGGTTCGTAGATGGCGACGGCGATGCGGTGGATCGCGCCGCCGGGCAGCGCTTGGTTGATATGGCAGCGCAGGCGTTCAAAGCGCTCGCTAAGGCGCAGGTGCGGTTCCTGGTCGCTCAGCGGCAGGGTATCCAGCGCGTCGGTGACTATGTCACCCGCCTGGGGGCAGGGTGAATTCGCGTCTGTGCCCATGACATCTCCGTCGGGGGGTCGGGAGGGGTCGCGGGCGTCCATACCCTTCTTTGATACGGCGCAATTGTGCCATAAAGTTCGAGGTTGTGGCCATCGGCCCGGCTGGGCGCCCGATCGGGCCGCGTTGACAGTTGCCCCGAGCCGGCCGTAGAGTCCAGCCTCCCCAGGTGACCTGGCAGTTACCATCGCTGCCGGGGCCGTTCCCCGCCGCGTGGTCCGCCCGACAGCGCCGGGGACGGTCGGGAAGTCGGTGCGCACTGCGGCCCGGGCGGGCGCAGGCAAGGCCGACGCTGTCCCCGCAACGGTAGGCGAGAGTGGGCGCTGCATCGCCACTGCATCCACGGTGTCCCTGGCACCCGGTGCGGGAAGGCGCGGCGCCCGGGGTTCGACCCCGCTCGCGAGCCCGGAGACCGGTCTGGGGGTCGCAGCCACACGGCGGGGAACCGTGCGTGGCGGTGACGGTAGCTTCAGCCGCGCCCTGTCCCAGCGCCACGGCGTGCCCGTTTCCGACCCGCTCCCCGCATGGCGTACTGGATCCAGTGACTGGAGGAGCCATGCACCGCAATCCATGCATCGCCCTCGTGGCCGGAGTCGGCCTTATCCTCGGCGGGTGTGGGGATGCCCTCGACGATGATCCGGATGGAGGGGGTGCCCGGGAAACCCGTGAGGTTGAGGATATGCTCGGCCGCAGCGTGGAGGTCCCGGAATCGGCCAAGCGGATCGCCACGGTCAATGTCGACGCCTTCCGCATGGCGCTCCACCTGGGGGTTGAGGAGCGCCTGGTGGGCATCCCGAGCGATATGTACGGCTCGCGTTTCTCCGAGGCGAAGCCCATCGAGGTCGAGGCCTTCGGGCGCCTTGACGAGGTGGCCATGGTCGGCGGCGGCCAGCCCGGTTCGGAGTTCAGTGCCGAGCGGGTGCTCGCCACGGAGCCGGATCTGTTTATCTACTGGGCCTTCAGCCGCGGTGATGACGATCAGGCGATGGCCGAACAGGCAGAACGCTACGAGCAACAGCTGGGCGTACCGGTGTTGGCGCTGAACACCCTGGGCCGGGAGCGGGCGTCGCAGGAGGCCGTCGAGGAGCAGATCGAACAGGCCTACCGGCTCCTCGGCGAAGTGTCCGGTCGCGAGGAGCGGGCCGAAGAGCTGCTCGATTTCTACCACGCCACGGTCTCCGCCGTGCAGCAGCGGGTCGCTGGCGAGCAGCCGCCTCGGGTCTATCTGGCCCACCGGCGCAATCTCTACAACCACGTCTCCTTCTACTTCCCCGTCGAGCTGCTCGGTGCCGAGATGGTCACTGCCGGCCGTGCCGGCGACGATGGCGAGGTCAGTGCCGAGGAGCTGCTGAGCTGGGATCCCCAGCATATCCTCCTCCACACACCGTCCCGAGCGAGTCGCGTGGAACGCGCCGAGGTGCTCGACGATGAGCGCTTGTCCGGTGTAGCAGCCATCGAGGCGGAGCGTATCCACCGCTTCAAGGGCACCTACATGGGCTGGGACCTGGCGACGGGGTTGATCGATCTGGTGCACATGGCTCGCGTCCTCTACCCGGAGGCCATGGCAGGCGTCGATCTCCGCGACCGCGGCGAGGAGATTCTGGAGGTCTTCTACGGCGACCCCGGTCTCTACGACCGGCTCATGGAGCTCAGCAGCCTCGAGGATGGCTGAGTTGACCGTCGGCACCCCCGTCCGGCCGGCGCCACCGCGGGGCCTCATTGACGACTACACGCGCGCGATCCGGGCCAAGACGCTGGTGCTGCTCGGCCTGGCGGCAGCCCTGGTGGCTACGGCGGGCTTTGGCTTGGCGCTGGGCCCGATGGGCATCCCACTGAGCGAGGTGGTGCAGGCGCTGGTGGCCCGACCGCTGGGGGCGTCCTGGGTCAGCGCGCAGACCGAGAACGTG
>PUNM01000045.1 GCA_003552625.1 Ectothiorhodospiraceae bacterium | reverse complement strand
GGGAGCGCACCCTGCTCTTCCTCGGGGCACTGGGCGTCGCCGCGTTGCTGGTGCTGGCCACCCGCCACGAACCCCAGATCGCCGGTTTCATGAACGCCAGCGAAGAGGCAGTGGGAGTGGCGCTGCTGGGCCTGACGATCGGCGCCATCGTCCTCTGGGGATACACCCTGCACCAGCTCATGGACCCGATCTTCGGTGATGTCCTGGGGGCGCGCGGCGACCTGGAGGTGATCGACCCCGATGTACCCGATTATCGGCGGCTATTGATCGTCTCTGCCCTGATTCACCAGGCGGCTACAGGCTACTTCCGCGCCCTGCGCGAGACCTGCGACCGCGAGGTCCGGCTCGGCGATCTGCGCGCCTTACGCCAGTATCTGCGCCAGCTGAAGAACCCCAATCTGGCCGGCGCCGCTGCACCACCGTCCACCCCCCAGGACGACTGGGAGCGGGGCTACGTGGTCTGGTCGGAACACAGCTACCGGTTCTTCCTCGACGAGCTGGATACCCTGGACTACATCGAGTTCCTCGACGGGGAGCTGGAGGGGGTCTCCCTCTATTTCGGCCGACCGGGGGAAGGGAGCTTTCCCTACAAGATCATCAGCTGCCCGGACTCGGTCCTGGAGGCCTTCGGTAGCCGCAGTGGCCTGGAAGAACGGATCGACGAAGAGCTTGAAGATGTGCTGGAGGTCTTCGGCGGCTGGGGGCAGGACCTGGTGCTCTACTAGGTCCCAGGATTGTTCCTGCGGCGGTCAGCAACAGGGGGCTGACCGCCGCCGAATGATCATCCGAACACCATCGGATACCAGAAGAATCCGACGATCGTGCTGATGCCGACGACCACAAAGGCGTGAAGCAGCACTCGGCGGTAGCCCAGATACATACCGAGCAATAGCCCCAGCGTGGGCAGGAACACGGCGCTCAGATAGGCAACCACCATCAGCCAAGTCGGCACCGCCCCCCGTCTCGCAGCAGTTTCCGCCATCGGTCATGCACTCCCTGAAACGAAAAGAACCCCCGATCGGCGAACACTGCACGTGTGCGCTGAGCGGGGGCTCATCTCGATGACTGACTGGTAGCGGGGGCAGGATTTGAACCTGCGACCTTCGGGTTATGAGCCCGACGAGCTACCTGACTGCTCCACCCCGCAACTGGTGACGCGCATTTTATGCACCGAGCCGCCGGGCGTCAATTCACCATGAGTACTGCGGCAAGTCAGGGAGCGCACGCCGCGATACCGGCTAGACTCCTTTCAGGAGTCGCCTGTCCCAGCACCACTGGAGATGGAAGATCAGCGTGCCCCTCCCCATGGAAAAGCACAACGTCGGCACCTTCCCCTTCCGGGCGGAGGCCCTGCCCGCTGACATGGAGCAGGCTGCCCGCGGCATCTCGGCACTGTCGCTGGATCTGTTCGACACCTTGCTGTTTCGTGCCTACGGTCCTCCGGGGTCCGGTTATCTGGCTCTGGGGACAAGAGTGTCCGAGGAGGGGCTCATCCCCTGTACGCCGGAGGTGTTCGCTCACCTGCGTCAAAGTGTCGAACGAGACTGCTGGCAGCGCGAGGACCGTGAGCGCACTTTTACCTTGGAGACCATCTACGCAGCCTTAGGCCGAGAACTCGGCCTGACCGAGGAACAAATCCCCCCGCTAATCGATCAAGAACTCGCGCTGGAGCGCATTGCTCTGCACCCCTTGCGCAGCTCCCACGCTTGGATCCGGCTAGCGCATCTTCGCGGGGTGCAACTGGTTTACACCTCCGACACCTACCTCCCGGAAAGTTTCATTCGCGCCGTACTCGCCGGTCACGGCCTGCTCCCGCAAGGGGCACGCTGTTTCCTCTCCTCGCATTACGGTGCGACCAAGCACAGCGGGCGGCTCTTCGACATGGTCCTGATGGAGCTAGGGCTGCCCGCCCACGCAGTCCTGCACGTCGGGGACAACCCATACAGCGACGTACGGGTTGCCAGGCGCAAGGGCCTACGCACCCTCCACTTTCGAGGGGGCCGATTCAACCGCTACGAATCCTTGCTCGCAGCGCACCACTGGGATTCGAACGGACTCACTTCCGTTCTTGCGGCCACGAGCCGGCGTATCCGCTGCAACCATTCGCCGGACGTACAACCAGGTGCCATCGACGCGGTCACCGGGGTAGCGGCACCGCTGCTGACGGCTTACCTGGTCTGGATTCTGCGCCGTTCAGAGGCTCTGGGCCTGGAACGAGTCTACTTCCTGGCTCGGGACGGAGAGATCCTCGCGCGCATGGCCCAGGCCCTTTATCCGCGCCTGGACACACCCCTGGAAGCTCGCTACCTCTTAGTCAGCCGCCGGTCGACCAATCTCGCTGCCGTCGAGCAGACCGGCGAAGCGGAGCTGGCGTGGATCTTTCGGGATGCGATCGGACGCCCGCTGGGGGATATCCTTGAACTTCTCAACCTTCCTGATACTGAAACAAGGACCGTCGCCGAAATCCTCGCCGATCCGAATATCACCGCGCGCTCGCGGATCGACGAGCGCACGCTGGCGACCGTACGGCAGCTTGCCGAGGACCCCGCCTGGTCCGAGCGGATCCTTGAACAAGCGACCCGACGACGGGCCGCCCTGCTCACCTACCTGCGCGAGCAAGGCGTGCTCGATGGCCACCGCATCGCCTTTGTCGACCTAGGCGGCGTCGGCAGCCAGCTGCGTGCCCTGGATACACTGTGCAAGCAACACAGCCGGAGCCGGCCCCGTTTCTTCGTCGCCGGCCTGGAAGCGTCCAGCGATCCCGACCACGAATGGCTGGAGCGCGTGGAGTGTTTCCTCTACGATCGCCAGCGCGGAGCAACCCCACCACCCCCGCGGGGACTCAACACGGCGCTGCAGCTCTTCTGTACCGCGACGCACGGCTCGGTCTCTGGGTATACCCCCACGGAAAACGGCGTTCAGGTTCATCTTGATCCGCCCTCACCGATCGCGCATCACTGGGACGTTGCGGGTTTCCAGAACCGCCTTCTGGAATTCGTGGCCACCCTCCCCGCGCAGGGCCCCCACTTCGACCCGCGAGGCTCGGCCCGCAAGGCAGTGCTAGGAGCCGTCACCCTGCTGATGCGAACACCAACCCGCTGCGAGGCCAAGTATTGGGGACAGCTGCCCTTTGAAGATGGCCGCGCCGGTAACGCGGCCACGCAACCGTTAGCACGCCGCTACACCCTGGCTGAGGTCGCCTTGCGCTCCATCGACGGCTCTATCCTCAAGTGGCGCTTCCCCAGCCTTGCCTGGACGCACTGGCCGGAAGGATCCCTGCAGTTGAGCTCTGTGGCGGTCCGATGGTGGATGCGCGGCCTGGAGCGGCTACGACGC
>PUNM01000071.1 GCA_003552625.1 Ectothiorhodospiraceae bacterium | reverse complement strand
CCGACGCACCCGCCGATGTCCGCGTGCATCGCCTTGGCGCCCCACGCGACGACGATCGGGTGGTGGTCCGTGGCGGCGGAGACGTCCTGATCGATCGGCCCCGGCGCGCGCTCCAGCGGATCTGGGCGGAGACCAGCTACCGCATGCAGGCCCTGCGCGACCACCCGGAGTGCGCCGCCGAAGCCTGGGACGCCATCCCGCAGGCCGACGACCCGGGGCTGGGCGCCACGCACCTGAGCTTCGATCCGGAGGCCGACGTGGCCGCTCCTTACGTGGCCACCGGCTCGCGGCCGCGGGTCGCCGTTGTGCGGGAACAGGGCGTCAACGGCCACCAGGAGATGGCCGCCGCCTTCCACGCCGCCGGCTTCGAAGCGGTGGACGTGCACATGAGCGAGATCCTCGCCGGCGAGGAAGACCTGGCCAGCTTCCACGGGTTGGCCGCCTGCGGCGGCTTCTCCTACGGCGACGTGCTCGGCGCCGGTGGGGGCTGGGCGAAGAGCATCCGCTTCCACGACGGTGCGCGGACGGCGTTCGAGCGCTTCTTCTGGCGCCCGGATACCTTCAGCCTCGGCGTCTGCAACGGATGCCAGATGCTCGCCCACCTGCGGGATCTGATCCCTGGCGCCGAGGCGTGGCCGCGTTTCGTGCGCAACCGCTCGGAGCAGTTCGAGGCGCGGCTGAGCCTGGTGGAGGTGCTCGACTCGCCGTCGATTCTGCTCCAGGGCATGGCCGGGTCCCGGCTGCCCCTGGCGGTGGCCCACGGTGAGGGGCGCGTGGACTTCGGCGAGCAGGACGGCGCGGCGGCACATCCGGTGTTACGCTACATCGACGCCAGCGGCAGCCCGACTCAGCGCTATCCGGCCAACCCCAACGGCTCCCCCGACGGGCTGACCGGCTTTACCAGCGCCGACGGCCGGGCGACCATCCTCATGCCCCACCCGGAGCGGGTCTTCCGCAGCGTTCAGTACTCCTGGCATCCGGCGCAGTGGGGGGAGGCGGGGCCGTGGCTGCGCATCTTTCGGAACGCCCGCGCCTGGCTTGGCTGAGACAAAGGAGGTTGCCATGACGCAGAGCCAACGAATCCGCACGGTCGTTTTCCCGGTGGCCGGTCTCGGCACCCGGTTCCTGCCAGCCACCAAGGCGAGCCCCAAGGAGATGCTGCCGGTGGTCGATAAGCCGCTGATCCAGTACGCGGTGGAGGAGGCCGTCGCTGCCGGCGCCGAGTACCTGGTCTTTGTTACCGGCCGCACCAAGCGGGCCATCGAGGATCACTTCGATACCGCCACGGAGCTGGAGCGTGAGCTGGAAGCCAAGGGCAAGGAAAAGCTCCTCCAGCTGGTTCGCGATACGGTGCCCAAAGGGGTGAGCTGCATCTACATCCGCCAGGGGGAGGCTCTCGGCCTTGGCCATGCGGTGGCCTGCGCCCGCCCGGCGGTGGGCCGGCGGGAGCCGTTCGGGGTCATCCTCGCCGATGATTTGATCAACAGCGGCGACCGTGCCCCGGCACTGGCCCAGATGGCGGAAGTCACCGCGGCGCGCGGCGGATCGGTGCTCGGTGTCGAGCGCGTTCCCAAGGAGCAGACCGACAAGTACGGGGTGGTCGAGGGCGAGAGCGTGGCCGAGGGGGTTACCCAGGTCCGCGGCATTGTCGAGAAGCCCGACCCGGAGCAGGCGCCGTCGAACCTGGCGGTGGTCGGTCGCTATATCCTCTCGCGCAACATCTTTGAGCACCTGGAACGGACGCAGCCCGACCACCGCGGCGAGATCCAGCTCACCGACGCCATCGCTTCGTTGATGGGCGAGGAGGCGGTCTGCGCCTACGAGTATGCCGGCGATCGTTACGACTGCGGCGATAAGCTAGGCTACCTCCAGGCCACGGTGGCCTATGGGCTGGAGCACCCGGAACTCGGCCCGGCCTTTCGCCGCTATCTGTACGGGCTCGATCACACCTGACCCTTAAACCTGCGGAGGGAGTCATGCCGCGCGCGATCCGCATCGCCGAGACCGGAGGTCCGGAGCAGCTCTACGTCGACGAGGTCGCCTTGCAGGAGCCGGGTCCCGGCGAGGTCCGCCTGCGCCAGCACGTCTGCGGCGTCAATTTCATTGACTGCTACTTCCGCAACGGGCTCTATCCGCTCCCGCACCTGCCCCACGGCATCGGGGTCGAGGCCAGCGGCGAGGTCGAGGCCATCGGCGAGGGCGTGGCCGAAGTGGCAGTGGGCGACCGGGTGGCCTACGCCACGCCGCCGCCCGGCGCTTACGCCGAATCCCGGGTCATGCCGGCGGAGCGCCTGGTCCCGGTCCCCGCGGGGATCCCCGACGACGTTGCCGGGGGGACCCTGCTGCGCGGTCTGACCGCCTGGTACCTGCTCCACCGCACCCACGTCCTGCGTCGCGGCGAGACGATCCTGGTGCACGCTGCGGCCGGCGGCGTTGGCCTGCTCCTCTGCCAGTGGGCGGAAGCGCTCGGCGCCACGGTGATCGGCACGGTCGGGGATGAGGACAAAGCGCAGCGGGCGGCGGAGAACGGGTGCCACCACCCCATCGTCTACACGCGGGACGCGTTCCGCGACAAGGTGGCGTCGATCACCGGCGAGCGCGGGGTCGATGTGGTCTACGATTCGGTGGGCGCGGTGACCTTTCACGACTCCCTCGACTGTCTGCGCCCGCGGGGGCTGCTGGTCACCTACGGCAACGCCTCGGGGCCGCCGCCAGCCATCGAGCCTGGCCTGCTGGCGAAGAAGGGGTCGCTCTTTCTGACCCGGCCGACGCTCTTCGATTACGTCAGCGAGCGCGATGAGCTCCTGGAAGGGGCGAACGCCTACTTCGACGCCATCGCCCAGGGCACGCTGGATCCGCAGATCGGCCGGCGCTACCCGCTGGACAAGGCGGCCGAGGCCCACCGCAGCCTGGAGGGCCGTCAGACCACCGGCGCCACGCTGCTCGATCTCGCTGCAGGGGGCTGAGCCGCGCCTCCGGGCCCGCGGATCGTCCCCCGGGCCCCGGTTCAGTCCTGCAGGTGCTCAGCGATGGCCTGGAGGTCATCCAGGTCGCGGATATCGGTGGCCCGCAGCGGCACGTAATACCGCCGCCGATCGGCAAAGTGGCGCTCGATCGCCGCCAGGTGCTCGGCCTCCGCCGCGCGCCGCTGCGCGACGAAGCTGCCGTCCGCCTCCTCCGGCAGCACCTTGTTGACCACCAGCGCCCCGACGCGCAGCTGGTGCTCATCGAGTTCGGCCAGCGCGCGCCGGGTCTCCTCCACCGGCAGGTGCTCCGGCGTGAGGACAAAGACAAAGGCCGTCATCCCCGGATCCAGCAGCAGATCCCGGACTGCAGCGATGCGTCGGCGGCGCTCGCTGAGCAGATCGAAGAGCGGATCCTCAGGGACCTCCCCCTCGCCCAGCCACTGCGAGCGGTCCCGATTGTGGTCCTGACGCCGGCGCAGGAGTCCGTCCACCCACGCTCCCATCAGCTCCGGCAGCGCCAGCAGCCGCACCGTGTGCCCCGTCGGCGCGGTATCGAAGACCACCTGATCGTAGGCTCCCCCCGCACCGGGGCGTGCTTCGTCGAGGAGGATGGCGACAATCCGGTCGAACAGGGCGGCCTCGTAGGTCCCCGGCGAGCTGGCGGCCATATCGATGTGCCGCTCCGCCTCCTCCAGCAGATTGGAACGGACCGTGGCCCGGATGTTCTCCTTGACCCGCCCGATGTACGCCGTGCACTCGGCGTCCGGGTCGATCTCCAGTGCATCCAGGTTAGGCCGGATGCGGGTGGGCCGACCGTCCAGAGAGCGGCCGAGGGCATCGCCGAGGTTGTGGGCCGGGTCCGTGGAGACCAGCAGCACCCGCTGCCCCTGGCCCGCTGCGGCGACCGCGTGCGCCGCCGCGGTCGTCGTCTTGCCGACGCCCCCCTTGCCCGAGAAGAAGAGGATCGGCGCGTCGAGCATCGTCAGCAGCACCGGACGTGGTCGAGGGGCGAGTGGTCCATCCCCATGCGCTGGTGCCACTCGTGGTACGACTCGATCAGCGCCGGATAGAGCTCCAGGGTGTAGTAGGAGGCCGGATTGGGGAGCCCCATGGCCTCGCCGAAGAGCAGAAGCATGATGAGATCCTCCTGCTCCTGGAGCTCCCGCTGGACCTCCGCCTCATGGCCCAGGCGCAGCATCCGGTCGTAGCCGCGCAGCAGCGCTTGGACCGTCTCCCACGCCCGGGTCACGCGCTCGCTCATCCCCGGCGGCCCCCGTCCGCCTCCGGCGACTCATCCCCCGGATCGCGCATTGCCTCCAGCTCGTCGCGGCGCCGGAAGAGTCGGACGGCTTCGAGCAGGATCCAGATGGCGAAGCCGAGGATCACGGCCCCGAGAATGAAGAGCAGCCACTCGGCATCCGCCTCGCGCAGGCCGGACCACTCGAAGATCACCTGCTCGGTCATTGCCCAGATGGTCATTGCCAGCAGAAAGATCATCGGGGCCAGCGTCGGCAGTGGATTGCGCCCCTTGCGGTAGAGCCACAGGGAGATGAGCATCAGCGTGATGCCGGCGAGCAGCTGATTGGAGGTGCCGAACAGCGGCCACAGCAGATAGCCGCCGGAGCCCAGCCCCTGGCCGCCATCCGGTACCAGTACCAGGAACGCGGTCAGGCCAACCGCGATCGTCGTCGCCACGTGGCGGCGGGCCAGGTTCGGCACATGGTACTCGGTGCCCAGCTCGCCGATGATGTAGCGCAGCAGGCGGACGGCCGAGTCCAGCGTGGTGGCGGCGAAGCAGACAATGATCAGGGCGACGATGGTGGCTGCCACATCCGAGGGGATGCCGACGCCGCCGGCCAGCTGCGAGGCGCCCTCAACAAAGTTGCCAACCCCCGCCTGGCCGGCTGCCGCAAAGCTCGAATAGCTGTCCGTGAACTCTGCGGTGCCGGCAAACAGGGTGGCAACGGCGATGATGGTGATCACCGCCAGCGTGCCCTCGCCGAGGGCGCCGAGGTAGCCGACCGTGCGCGCGTCGGTCTCTTTGTCCAGCTGCTTCGAAGAGGTGCCCGAGGCCACCAGCCCGTGGAAGCCGGAGATGGCGCCGCAGGCGATGGTGATAAAGAGCAGCGGGAACCAGGATGTGCTGGCCTCGGTGTTGTAGGCCGGGGCGGTGATCTCCGGCTGGAGTACGAACAGGCCGAGGTAGAGGATGCCGAGGCCGACGATCAGCTGCTGGGCGTTGATGTAGTCGCGCGGCTGCAACAGCTTCCACACCGGCAGAGTGCTGGCGAAATAGACGTAGGTCAGCAGGACCAGGATCCATACCAGGAAGCTCGCCGGCGTGGCCTCAAGCCCGAACAGCGCCGTGGTCGCGCCCTCGCCGCCGAACCAGCGCACCAGGTCGATCTGCAGGAACTCGTAGTGCGTAGTCAGGATGGCAGTGCCGTACATGATCGCCAGGGCGATCAGCGACGGCACCAGCAGGCTGCCGCCGCGGCGCAGGACCATGTAGCCGATCCAGATTGCCACGGGGACCTGCAGCACCACCGGCAGGACCGCCGCGGGGTTGCTGATGAACAGGTTGGCGATCACCCAGGCGAAAACGGCGTTCACCATCAGCACCAGGATGAGGATGATGAACAGGAAGAGCAGCTTGGCGCGCCGGCCGATCAGGCGGTTGGCCATGGTGCCCACCGACTGACCGCGGTGGCGCGCCGAAAGCACCAAGGCGCCGAAGTCGTGCACGCCGGCGGCGAAGACCGTCCCCAGGGCGACCCAGGCCAGGGCCGGCCCCCAGCCCCAGTACATGGCGATCGCCGGGCCGACGATGGGCGCTGCGCCGGCGACCGAGGTGAAGTGGTGGCCCCAGAGGATCCACTTGTTCGTCGGGACAAAGTCCACCCCGTCCCGGTAGCGGTGGGCGGGGGTGACGAAATTCGGATCGACGCGGTAGATCCGTTCCGCGATAAAGCGCGAATACCACAACCAGCCAAAGATGTAGAGAGCAATGGCTGCCACTGCGAGCCAGATGGCATTCATGACCGCGCTCCTTATTTTATTCTAAGCTGAGGGCACTACGTGGGTTGGACTATAATCCAAACCGTGCATTTGGCGACACCCAAAGAAACCCAATCGCCGGGAAGGGGGGAGATTATGAGCTCGATCGTCGTGGGGATGGACGGCTCCGAGGGCGCGCAGCGCGCTCTGGCCTGGGCCGTGGGAGAGGCAGCGATCCGCAAGACGCCGATCCGCGCGGTTTACGTCATTGACCGCCGCTATCTCGACTCCGACTTGGGGGTGCTGGTTGCCCCCGCCGCCTCGGAGCTGGAGGCGGAGGCGAGCGCCATCCTCGATCGCTCCATCGACGGGCTGGAAAAGATCCCCGAAGGGGTGGAGATCCACAAGGAGGTGGTCCACGCCGAGCGCCACGGGATCGTGGGCACGCTCCTCGACCGCGCGGGGCAGGATGCCGAACTCTTCGTGGTCGGCAGCCGCGGCCACGGCGGCTTCACTGGCCTGCTGCTCGGCTCGGTCAGCCACCAGGTGCTGCAGCACGCCCGCTGCCCGGTCGTCGTCGTCCCCCACGAGCGACGCAGCCGCGATTAGATCAGCTGCAGAAAAACCGGGCCGCGACTGATGCCGTGGCCCGGTGGAGAGAGCAGCTCGAAGACCCCTGTCAACACGGGGAGGGAGCCGCCGGGGTTGGGGGTTTGAACCCCGGCGAGCTGGTGGTGCCGGTCAGCCGTCGGCGGACTCGACCTGAATCCGCTTGGCCGGCTCCTCGGCACGCTTGGGGACGGTGATCTCCAGAACCCCATTGCGGGAGCGGGCCTGGATATTCTCGGGGTCAACATTTTCCGGCAGCGTGAAGCGCCGGAAGAAGGTCCCGCGCACGCGTTCCACGCGCTTCCAGTTGGTCCCGCTCTCCGTCTGCTCGGAGTCGCGCTGGCCCTTGATGGTCAACATCCCGTTGTCCATCGCCACGTCGATCTCTTCCGGGCGGACGCCGGGCAGATCCACATGGACCTGATAGGCGTGCTCATCCTCGCGGATATCCACCGCCGGCAGCCAGTTGCTCGCCGACTCACCGTTTTCTTCGCCCGAGCGGGCGAGGGCACCAAGCCCGGGATTCGCGGTGCCGGGGCCGAAGAAGCGGTCGAGGTCGCTCTGCAGCTGGCGCAGCGTATTCCAGGGGTCGTAACGCATGACGGCCATACGAAATACCTCCTGACTCCGTATACTGGGGTGTTTTGCGACCGGTGGCGCCTTTGTTCGGCGGCCATCGGCCTTACTCAGAAAGATGGAGGCTGTCGTGGCGTTTTCAAGTGGCTCGGACGATGCGCCGACGAAGCCCGCCGGGCTGCGCGGTCGGCTGCGCGCCCTGGTGGAGTCGGCACCCTTTCAGAACACCGTCATCGCCGTCATCTGCGTCAACGGCGTGACCCTCGGCCTGGCGACCTCCGAGGATCTCGTCGCCTGGAGCCAGGGCACGATCCCGCTGCTCAATCAGGCGATTCTCGCCTTCTTCGTCGTCGAGATCGCCCTGCGCATCGTGGCCCACGGGCCGCGGTTCTTCCGCGGGGCCTGGAATCTGTTCGACTTCGCCATCGTCGCCGTCTCGCTGGTCCCGGATGGCGGGGCCTACTCGGTGCTGCGTGCCCTGCGCATCCTGCGTCTGTTGCGTCTGCTCTCGCAGGTCTCACGGCTGCGGGTGATCGTCGAGTCGCTGCTGCGGGCGCTGCCGGGAATTGGCTGGATCGGGGTGCTGCTGGCGCTGGTTTACTACATCTTCGCAGTGATGGGCACCGAGCTTTACGGAAACACCTTCCCGCAGTGGTTTGGCAACGTCGGCGCCAGCATGTACACCCTCTTCCAGGTAATGACCCTGGAGAGCTGGTCGGAGGCCATCGCTCGCCCGGTGATGGACGAACACGCTGGCGCCTGGCTGTTCTTCGTGAGCTTTATCCTGGTCTCGGCGTTTACCGTTTTGAACCTCTTCATCGGTATCATCGTCAACAGCATGCAGTCCCTGCACTGGGAGGAAGAGGAAGAGAAACGGGCCGCCTCGGAGCAGAAGGCCCACGATGAGCGTGAGGAGATGCTTCAGCACATCCGCCAGTTGCACGATAAGGTGGACCGGCTGGAGCAACAGTTGACGAGAGACGGAGCGAGCAATGGAAACGGTCAGAATCCGGGTTGAGGGGATGAGTTGCGGCCACTGCGAGGCCGCGGTGCGCGAGGCGCTGGAGAGCCTTCCCGGCGTCGAGCGCGTGGTCGAGGTCAGCGCCAGCAACGATCAGGCCACCGTGGAGGGCCGTCCCGATCCGGCCATGGTGGCGCAGCGGCTCGAGGAGATCGGGTTCAGCGGCATGGTTACCGACGACTGACAGTCACCGCCCATCCAGGAGGCCGGAGTGGCCGAAGAGCGTGCCGAGCTGAGCATTGAGGGGATGTCCTGCGCCTCGTGCGTAGCCCGTGTGGAGCGCATCGCGGGGCGCCTGTCCGGAGTGCACGAGGCCTCGGTGAGCCTGGCCACAGAGCGGGCGACGGTCCGCTTCGACCCGGCCCAGGTTTCGCTGGAGTCGATTGCCGAGGCCGTCACCCGGGGTGGTTTCCGGGC
Source organism: Ectothiorhodospiraceae bacterium (assembly GCA_003552625.1). Taxonomy (GTDB): domain Bacteria; phylum Pseudomonadota; class Gammaproteobacteria; order Nitrococcales; family Halorhodospiraceae; genus Halorhodospira. The sequence continues at coordinate 6,130 of PUNM01000071.1, read as the reverse complement.
CACGCCGCGCAAGGCGGACGAGGAGGTCGCCGCCGGCCGCGACCGGGAGTTGGCCGGCCTGTGGCGGGATCTGTGGATCGCCGTGGCCCTCACCATCCCCCTGGTCGGCGTGGCCATGGGCCCGATGCTCTTCCCGGCGCTCGAAGCGGCGATGGCCCGGCTCCTCCCCGAGCAGGGCTGGCTGTGGGTGGAGTGGCTGCTCGCCACTCCGGTGCTGGCCTGGGCCGGGCGGCGTTTCTTTATCCACGGTTTGCCGGCGCTGCGGCGGCTGACGCCGGAGATGAACACCCTGGTGATGCTCGGCACCTCCGCCGCCTGGCTCTACTCCACGGCAGTGCTGCTCGCCCCCGGCCTCTTCCCGGAGGAGGCGCGTGGCGTCTACTTTGAAGCCATCGGCGTGATCATCACCCTGGTCCTGGTCGGCCGCTACTTGGAGCTCAAGAGCCGGGGCCGGGCCTCCCAGGCCATCCAGCGCCTGCTTGCCCTGCAGGTGCCGACGGCGCGGATCCAGCGCGATGGCGGCGAGGTTGAAGTCAATGTCGCCGACGTCCAGCCCGGTGCCCGCGTCGTGGTCCGCCCGGGCGAGCGGATCCCTGTCGATGGCGAGGTTGTCGAGGGCTCGAGCTATGTGGACGAGTCCATGGTCACCGGCGAGCCGGTGCCGGCCGCCCGCGGTGTCGGGGACGAGGTCATCGGCGGCACCATCAACCGCACCGGCGCCTTCGTCTTCGCGGCGACCCGGGTCGGCGGCGATACCGTCCTCGGCCAGATCGTGCGCATGGTCGAGGGGGCCCAGGCCTCCAAGCCGCCGATCCAGTCGCTGGTCGACCGCATCGCCGGCGTCGTTGTCTGGGGGGCCATCGCCCTGGCCACCGCAGCGGTGGTCGGGTGGACCGCTCTCGGCTTCGGGGTCGATCACGCCCTGGTGGTCGCCGCTGCGGTCCTGCTCATCGCCTGCCCCTGCGCCATGGGGCTGGCGACGCCCATGGCGATCATGGTCGGCACCGGGCGCGGCGCCGAGCAGGGCATCCTCTTCCGGCGCGGGGCCGCCTTCCAGGCCACCGCCGGTATCGACACCGTCGTCCTCGACAAGACCGGCACTCTGACCGAAGGACGTCCGGCGCTTACGGACTGGGAGCCCGTCGCCGGATTCGACGGGGACGCGGTCCTTGCTGACGCGGCGGCCGTGGAGGCGCGCAGCGAGCACCCGCTGGGCGAGGCCATCGTCGCCGCCGCCCGCGAGCGCTCGTTGCCCGTGCCCGATGCGGAAGACTTCGAGGCGGTGCCCGGGCACGGGGTGCAGGCCCGGGTGGACGGCCGCGAGGTGGCCGTCGGGTCGCCGCGGCTGATGGCGCGGGTGGGGGCCACCATCCCCGCGGCGCTGAGCGAGCGCAGTGAAGCGCTGGCCCGGCAGGGGCGTACGCCGATGCTCGTCGCGATCGACGGTCAGGCGGCCGGCCTGCTCGCCGTGGCCGATCCGCTCAAGGAAGGTGCCGCCGCGGCGATCCAGGCGCTTCACGGCCTGGGGCTACGCACGGTCATGCTCACCGGCGACAACCGCGCCACGGCGGAGGCTGTTGCGGCGGAGTTGGGCATCCGTGAGGTACGCGCGGAGGTCCTGCCCGCCGACAAGGAGGCGGCCATCGGCGAGCTGCAGGAGGCCGGTCGGCGAGTGGCCTTCGTCGGCGACGGGATCAACGACGCCCCGGCCCTGGCTCGCGCCGACGTGGGTGTCGCCGTGGGGACCGGGACCGATGTGGCCATTGAAGCCGGCGACGTGGTCATCATGGCCGGCGACCCGCGCAGCGTCGCCCGTGGACTGGCCCTGGCGCGGCAGACGTTCCGCACCATTCGCCAGAACCTCTTCTGGGCCTTTGTCTACAACATCACCCTGATGCCCGTGGCGGCCGGGGCGCTCTACCCGTTCTTCGGGGTGCTGCTCTCGCCGATGATGGCGGCGGCGGCGATGAGCCTCTCCAGTCTGCTGGTGGTCACCAACAGCCTGCGGCTGCGGCGCACGGCGCTGCCGGGGCGGGGCCCGGAACCGGCGGCGGCGACGTAACCCGCTACCGCCGGGGGCCGAGCAGCGGCCGTAGGTAGGCGGCGGTGTGGGATGCCTCGACGGCGGCGACATGCTCCGGCGGCCCGGCGGCCAGCAGCCGTCCGCCGCCGTCGCCGCCCTCCGGGCCCATGTCGAGGACCCAGTCGGCGCTGCGGATGATATCCAGGTCGTGTTCGACCACCACCACCGTGTTGCCGTGGTCGCAGAGCCGCTGGAGGACGCCGAGCAGCTGCTCCACGTCGGCGAAGTGCAACCCGGTGGTCGGCTCGTCGAGGATGTAGAGGCTTTTGCCGTGCTCGCGACGGGAGAGCTCCCGGGCGAGCTTGATCCGCTGGGCCTCGCCGCCTGAGAGCGTGGTCGCGCTCTGGCCGAGGCGCACGTAGCCGAGGCCCACCTCCTGCAGGGTCTCCAGTTTGCGGCGGATGGTCGGGATCGCCTCGAAGAACGCCAGGGCCTGCTCCACGGTCAGCTCCAGGACCTGATGGATCGTCTTGCCGCGGTAGCGGATCTCCAGCGTCTCGCGATTGAAGCGGGTGCCGTGGCAGGCGTCGCAAGCGACGTGCAGATCCGGCAGCAGATGCATCTCCACCCGTTTGATCCCCTCGCCCTGGCAGACCTCGCAGCGCCCGCCCTGGACGTTGAACGAGAAGCGCCCCGGTTTGTAGCCGCGCGCCCGGGCCTCTTGGGTGCCGGCGAAGAGTTCCCGGACCGGGCCGAAGATCCCCGTATAGGTCGCCGGGTTGGAGCGTGGAGTACGCCCGATGGGGCTCTGGTCGATGGCCACGACCTTGTCGAAGTGCTCCAGCCCGTCGATGCGCTCGTGGGCCGCCGGACTCGTCTGCGCACCGTTGAGCGCCCGGGCCGCGGCGCGGTAGAGGGTATCGTTGATCAGTGTGGACTTGCCGGAGCCGGAGACCCCGGTCACGCAGGTGAGCAGGCCCACCGGGATCTCTGCGTCCACCTGCTGCAGGTTGTGTCCGCAGGCGCCCTGGATCCGCACCCGGTCGGCCTGCTCGGCGCTGCGCCGTTGCTCGGGATCGCCGATGCGCCGCCGCCCGGAGAGGAACGCGCCGGTTACCGAATCATCGTGGTCGGCGATCGCCTGAGGCGGCCCGGCGGCGACGATGGCTCCCCCGTGCTCGCCGGCGCCGGGCCCCATGTCGATGATGTGATCGGCGGCGCGCATGGTCGCCGCCTCGTGCTCGACCACGACCACGGTGTTGCCGATATCCCGCAGCCGGCAGAGCGTATCGAGCAGGCGGCCGTGGTCGCGCGGGTGGAGACCGATGGACGGCTCGTCGAGGACGTAGAGCACGCCCACCAGACCGGCGCCGATCTGGCTGGCCAGGCGGATCCGCTGTGCCTCGCCGCCGGAGAGGGTCTCCGCCGCGCGATCGAGGGTGAGGTAGCCGAGCCCCACGTCCTCGAGGAAGCCGAGGCGCTGATCGATCTCCTCAAGGACCGGCTGGGCGATCTCCACCCGGTTGCCGCTCAACGCCATGGCCGCGAAGCGCTGGCGCGCCGTGTGGATGGGCAGGGCGGCAAGCGCCGGCAGGGTCCAGTCCGCGACCCGGACGTTCCGGGCGCGCTGGTTGAGGCGGCCACCGCCGCACTCGGGGCAGGGGCGCTCGGCCAGGTAGCGCCCGAGTTCCTCGCGGATCGTGGCCGACTCCGCTTCGCGGTAGCGCCGCTCCAGGTTCGGGATGACGCCCTCGAAGGGGTGTTCTTGCTTGACCTCCCCGCGGCGGCCCGGGTAGCGGAAGGTAATCACCTCGTCGCCGGAGCCGTGGAGGATCGCATCCCGGGTCGCTTCAGGCAGATCCTGCCACGGTGTCTCCAGGCTGAAGCCGTAGTGCTCGGCCAGTCCCTGGAGCAGGGCGAAGTAGTACAGGTTGCGTCGGTCCCAGCCGCGGATGGCCCCCTCGGCCGGGGTCAGTTGCGGGCGGCTGACCACCCGCGCCGGATCGAAAAAGTGCTGCTCACCGAGCCCGTCGCATCCGCTGCAGGCGCCCTCCGGGTTGTTGAAGGAAAACATCCGCGGCTCGAGGGGTTCCACGGCGTGGCCGCACTGCGGGCAGGCGTGGCGGGCGGAGAAGAGCAGCGGCTCGCGCTCCGGTTCATCGATCCAGGCGGCGCGGACGACGCCTTCCCCCAGGCGCAGCGCCGTCTCCAGCGAGTCGGCCAGGCGGCCGGCCAGGTCCGGGCGGATGCGGAAGCGGTCGATCACCGCCTCGATATCGTGGGCGGCTCCGGCGTCGAGGCTCGGCGGCGGGTCGAGTTCGACGATCTCGCCGTCGATGCGTGCGCGGATGAAGCCCTGGCTGCGCAGATTCTCGAGCAGGCGGCCGTGCTCGCCGCGGCGGCGGTCGGCCACTGGCGCGAGGAGCATCATCTTCGTGCCTTCAGGTTCGGCGAGCAGGCGATCCACCATCTCGGTGACCGTGCTCGCCTCCAGGGCGATGCCGTGTTCCGGGCAGTACGGTGTGCCCACGCGGGCGAAGAGAAGCCGCAGGTAGTCGTGGACCTCAGTGACCGTGCCCACGGTGGAGCGCGGGTTGTGGGAGGCGCTCTTCTGCTCGACGGAGATCGCCGGGGAGAGTCCCTCGATGTGATCGACGTCCGGCTTGTCCATCATGGAAAGAAACTGCCGGGCATAGGCCGACAGCGACTCCACGTAACGTCGCTGCCCCTCGGCGTAGAGGGTGTCGAAGGCCAGCGACGACTTCCCGGAGCCGGATACGCCGGTGATGACCACCAGCTTCTGCCGTGGAATGTCGAGATCGAGGTTGCGCAGATTGTGGGTGCGAGCGCCGCGGATGCGGATCTGATCCATCGCCATCGGGGCCTGTGTGTTAAGCCGAACCCCTCAACATACCGCGTTGTGCCCGGGCTGTCAGGCTGCGGCGACGCGCTCGCGCCGGGGTTGGTTTCGCCGCTTCGGGAAAAGGATTACATTGGGTGCCCGCTGGCGATGTGGCAGGGATGGCCGCCCGCCGGTGATCGAGCCCCGCAAGGGCGGGGGGGCACGAGCAAGAGAATTGGAGGAGCACGTCCATGGCCACGAGAGGCGTCAACAAAGTCATCCTCATCGGCAACCTGGGGAGGGATCCCGAGGTCCGCTACACCGCGTCCGGTAGTGCGGTCGCCAACGTCACCCTGGCCACCTCGGATACCTGGCGCGACCGCCAGACCGGGGAGCAGCAGGAGCGCACGGAGTGGCACCGGCTGGTGATGTTCAACCGCCTCGGTGAGATCGCCGGCGAGTACCTGCGCAAGGGCAGCAAGATCTACGTGGAAGGCCGCCTGCAAACGCGCAAGTGGCAGGATCAGAATGGCCAGGACCGCTACACGACGGAGATCGTCGTCAACGAGATGCAGATGCTCGACAGCCGCGGCGGCGGAGGCGGCGGCTCCATGGGCGGTGGCGAGGGGCAGCGCCCGGCCCAGGCGCCGGCGGCCGAGTCCGGCGGCGGCAGCAGTGGTGGCGGCATGCAGGAAGCCCCCGCGGACTTCGACGACGATATTCCGTTCTAGCTTGCGGCGTCCGCCAGTGCCAGGGTAACCAGAAACTGCCGGGTTCCGGCGTCGGTGCGGACCTCCGTAACCCGCACACGCCGGCGCACCCCGGTAGGGAGCCCCTCGCCCCGGCCCTGCTGATCAAGCCAGCGGTGGATATGCACCCGGGCCCGCGAGTCGATGATCTCCATCTCGGGCATGCGTCCCAGCGCCCGAAGCACGAAGGGCGCGGCGAAAAACGGCGAAGTGCGCTCCAGGTGTAGCTCCACGCAGGGGCCGGTGACGGCGGGCGGCGGTGGCGCGACGATGAAGGTTACCGAAAAGGGCAGCCACACCCCTTTCTTCTTTTCGCCGCTGACCACAATGCGCCCGCCTGCGCCGATGCGCAGCGCCAGGTTGCGCAGACTCGGATCCCGGATCCCCGTTACGGTATGGGCCATGACCCGTTCCGGGATGGGTATGCAGACGCTGCGCTGGCGCAGGCGCTCGATGATGCGCGAGCCGGTTTGGATCAGATCCTCGGGCAGTAGACGTTCCATCCTTGTCCTCTTT
>PUNM01000095.1 GCA_003552625.1 Ectothiorhodospiraceae bacterium | reverse complement strand
CGAAGTAGGGGGAGAGGTAGCCGCGGTCGAACTGCATGCCCTCGACGACATCCAGCTCGTTCTCCAGGCCGGAGCCCTCCTCGACGGTGATCACGCCTTCCTTGCCGACCTTGCCCATGGCGTCGGCAATGATGCGGCCCACGGCCTCATCGGAGTTGGCGGAGATGGTCCCGACCTGGGCGATGGAGTTGTCGTCCTCGCAGGGCTTGGAGAGCTCGTCGGACAGGTAGCTGGAGGCCGACTCGGTGGCCTTCTCGATGCCCTTCTTGAGCTCCATCGGGCTCATGCCCGCGGCCAGGGACTTCATGCCCTCGCGCAGGATGGCCTGGGCCAGCACCGTGGCTGTGGTGGTGCCGTCGCCGGCGACGTCCGAGGTCTGCGAGGAGACCTCCTTGAGCATCTGGGCGCCCATGTTCTCGAAGTGATCTTCGAGTTCGATCTCCTTGGCAACGGAGACGCCGTCCTTGGTGACGGTGGGGGAGCCGAAGCTCTTCTCGAGGACGGCGTTGCGGCCACGGGGGCCGAGCGTGACCTTGACGGCGTTGGCCAGCTGGTTGACGCCGCTCATCATGCGCTGACGCGCATCATCGGAGAAACGGATTTCCTTCGCAGCCATTGTTGGCTCCTCTGCTCGATTCGTTGTTCGGTGACTCGTGTTCTGTTATTGCGCCGGGAGGCCGGCGGGGCTTAGCCCTCGAAGACCGCCATTACGTCGTCTTCGCGCATGACGAGGTAGTCCTCGCCGTCGATCTTGACCTCGGTGCCGGCATACTTGCCGAACAGCACCTGATCGCCGGGCTTGACCTCCACCGGCCGGCGCTCCCCGTTGTCCAGCATCTTGCCGTTGCCGACGGCGATGACCTTGCCCTTCATCGGCTTCTCGGCGGCGGTGTCCGGGATCACGATGCCGCCGGGGGAAGTGCGCTCCTCCTCCAGGCGCTGGATGACCACTCGGTCGTGCAGGGGACGGATGCTCATCGGTCCTCTCTCCCTTTTTCTGATTCAGTCTTGAACGGTAGGTGTGGGTCCGCCAGGTGGAGTTGTTAGCACTCCTCCTTAGTGAGTGCTAATCATAGCGCTGATTGCCCCCGCGTCAAGGGTTTGCGCTATGTCCCGGCGGGCCTTCTCCACCCGGTCCCCGGTGTGTGTGGACGGTGCTGGTAGAATTCAACCCCTGTCCTGAAAAAAATCCGGAGGCAAAGCGATGGCAAGCGATCAGCTGGTGGTTCTCTGCACGTGCCCGGACGATGAGACCGCACGGCGCCTGGCCAATGCCGTGGTCGAGGCCCGCCTGGCAGCCTGCGTCAATATCCTTCCCGGCGTAACCTCCGTCTTCTACTGGGAGGGTGCCGCGCAGACGGAGACGGAGCAGCTGCTCGTGATCAAGACCTCGGATGTCGCGTATTCCCAGCTGGAGGCCAAGCTGGTGGAGCTTCACCCGTATGAACTTCCCGAGGTCATTGCGGTCGGCATCGAGAGGGGGCTGGCCGGCTTCCTCGACTGGATCCAGGCGGAGACCCGCTAGGCAGGAGGGCTGCACTCGATGACAACGGCAGGGTGGTCGTCGCGCAACGGCGTGTCGTGGGTTTTTCTCGCGGCGTTTCTGGTGTTCGCGGCGTGGGGCAGCGCCGAGGCGCAGGTCGATCAGGCGGAGATCTTCCCTTTCTCGGTGGAGCAGGTCGATGAGGATCGCCTGGTGGCCCGGTGGGATGTTGCCGAGGACCATTACCTCTATCGACACGCCATGGACTTCCACCTCGACGACGGGGATAACGAGGTTGCGCGCGTCTCCTTCCCTGCCGGCGAGAAGTTCTCCGACGAGTTCTTCGGCGATGTCGAGATCTACCGCGGCACCCTGCAGGTCCACATTGAGACCGCGCAGCCCTTGGGGGAGCAGGCCCGCCTGAAAGCGGAGTTCCAGGGCTGCAACGAGCCGGATTCGCTCTGCTATCCGCCGAGCAGTGCCGAGTTTGATCTGGCGAGCGGGGAGGTGGCGTACGAGGCCACCGGAGCGGCGCCGCAGGGTGGCAGCGGGGCGGGTGGTGCCGCCGGCGCCCTGGGTGATCTGGAAAGGCTGCTCGGTAGCGGCAGCCTGATGGCTGTCCTTGGCGGCTTCTTCGTGGCCGGACTGTTGCTGGCCTTTACCGCCTGCCTCTACCCCATGATCCCGATCCTTTCCGGCTTGATTGTCGGCGCTCACCAGGGGGCGCAGCGGCCCGGGACCGGGCGATCCCTGTGGCTGTCCTTCGTCTATGTCCAGGGCATGGCGGTGACGTACGCTCTCGCCGGGGCGTTGGCGGGGCTGTCGGGACGGGCTGTGCAGGCCGACCTGCAGGGGCCCGCGGCGTCCATTGGCTTCAGCCTGCTGTTCGTCGCCCTGGCTGCGGCCATGTTCGGCCTCTATAGCTTGCAGATGCCCGCTTCGCTGCAGTCACGGCTGCAGGCGGCCTCAAGCCGGCTCCCCGGGGGGCAGGCGTCGGGCGTGGCGGCGATGGGCGCCCTCTCGACACTGATCGTCGGTGCCTGCTCCGGGCCGGCGCTGGTCGCGGCTCTGGCCTTCATCGGGAACACCGGCGAGGTGGGGCTCGGCGCCCTGGCCCTCTACGTCATGGCCTTGGGGATGGGGTTGCCGTTGCTGGCCGTGGGCACGGCGGCAGGACGGTGGATGCCGCGCTCGGGCGCCTGGATGGAGTCGGTCAAGCAGGTCTTCGGGTTTATCTTTCTCGGCGTGGCCTGGTGGATGTCAGCCCGGCTGGTTCCTGACTGGCTGGAGCTCGCCGGTTGGGGGGCGCTTCTCCTCGCAGCCTCCGTATGGCTGATCGTCCAGGTCCGGCGGGGAAGCAGCGGCGCGGCCGGGGTGCGCGTTGCCGGCGGAGTGGTCGCCTCGCTGGTGGCCGTTGCCGGCGCGGCCCAGCTGCTGGGCGCGGCAACCGGTGCCGGCGATCCGCTCCGGCCGTGGGTGGGGCTGACCGGGGACCGGCTGGCGGAGGCGCGGGCTCAGGTATTGGAGGAGTGGCAGCACGTCTCCGGGCTCGAAGAGTTCGAGGCTGCCCTTGCCGAGGCGCGGGAAGGCGGGCGCCCGGTGGTCGTGGATGTCTCCGCCGAGTGGTGTGTCTACTGCGTTCAGCTCGAGGAGCGGACGCTACCGGATGATCGTGTGCGGGAGCGCCTGGAGGGGGTGGACAAGCTGCGGGTGGACGTCACGAGTATGACCGACGAAGACCGTGCGCTGATGGAGGCCTACGGCGTTTATCTCCCGCCGGCGATCCTCTTCTTTGGCCCTGACGGGGAGGAGCGCAGCGAGTACCGGGTTGCCGGGTTTGAAGGGCCGGAGGCGTTCGCCGAACGGCTCGACGAGGTCTTCGAGGGCGGTTGACCTTTATCGGTCCGGCTGCTGCGCCGATGGCGATTGTTCAGCGGCGAAACGTCCTGAATGTGCGCCGAACGCCGCGGATTCTGGACAATTCTGCAATGGTCATTCAGAATCGCGATCACGCTCGCTGGGTGAATGCGCGCAATGCCCCATTTGCTCGTGCTCCACGGACCCAATCTCAACCGCCTGGGTTCGCGGGAACCGGATCGCTACGGCCACCAGACCCTGGATCAGATCAACGCCCACCTGGCGCAGATCTGTGAAGAGGCGGGGGTCGGATTCGACGTTCTGCAGAGCAACCACGAGGGCGTGCTCATTGAGCGGATCCACACTGCTGCGGACCAGGGTGTCGGCTTCATCGTCATCAACCCCGCAGCCTACACGCACACCAGCATCGGTTTGCGCGATGCGCTCCTGGCTGCCGCGCTGCCGTTCCTGGAAGTGCACCTGAGCAACGTCCACGCCCGCGAGGCGTTTCGTCAGCACTCCTACCTGTCCGACATCGCTGAGGGCGTCATCAGCGGCCTCGGCGCGGAAGGGTACGAATTCGCGGTCCGTGCTGCCATCCGGCGCATGGGCGGTCAGGCCTGAACAACACGGGTTTCGGCAACCTATGGATATACGCAAGATCAAGCGCCTTATCGAACTCCTCGACGAGTCCGGCGTCCACGAGATCGAGATCTCCGAGGGCGAGGAGTCCGTCCGCATCACCCGGAACGCGCCGGCGTCGGCACAGCCGCAAGCGGCTTACGCTCCGCCGGCCCCGGCGCCGGCGCCCGCACAACCGGCTGCAGGGGGTGACCCCGCGGCCGCCCCGGGATCGGCAGAGGGGCAGGAGGAGAGTGACGAGCCCGAAGGGGATCCGATCCGCTCGCCCATGGTGGGCACCTTCTACCGGGCGCCATCGCCCACGGCCAAGCCGTTCGTGGAGCAAGGCCAGCGCGTCAAGGCAGGCGATACGTTGTGCATCATCGAGGCGATGAAGATGCTCAACCAGATCGAAGCCGACCGCGACGGGGTCATCACCGCCGTGCTGGTCGAAAACGGTCAGCCGGTGGAATACGATCAGCCGCTATTCCTGATCTCCGACTGAGTGAGCGCCATGCAGAAGATCCTAATCGCCAACCGCGGCGAGATCGCGCTGCGGATCCTGCGCGCCTGCCGAGAGCTCGATATACGCAGCGTCGCCGTCCACTCCGCCGCGGATCGCGAGCTCAAGCACGTGCGTCTGGCTGACGAGTCGGTTTGTATCGGGCCGAACAACGTCACCGAGAGCTATCTGAATATCCCCGCGCTGATTGCCGCCGCGGAGGTGACGGACTCCACGGCGATCCATCCGGGCTACGGCTTCCTCTCCGAGAATGCGGACTTCGCCGAGCGGGTCGAACAGTCCGGATTTGTCTTCATCGGCCCGTCGGCCGAGTGCATCCGCACCATGGGCGACAAGGTCTCGGCGATTCGCGCCATGAAGGAGGCCGGGGTGCCCTGTGTCCCCGGGTCCGAGGGGCCCGTTCCCGAGGACGATCCCGACGAGACCCACCGCATCGCCGCCCGCATCGGTTATCCGATCATGATCAAGGCCGCCTCCGGGGGCGGGGGCCGGGGCATGCGTGTCGTCCGCAGCGAAGCCGCGCTGCTCAACGCCATCTCCATGACGCGCAGCGAGGCGGAAAACGCCTTTGGCGACGGCACGGTCTACATGGAGAAGTACCTGGAGAAGCCCCGGCACATCGAGATCCAGGTGCTGGCGGACAGCTACGGCAACGCCATCCACCTCGGCGAGCGGGATTGCTCCATGCAGCGGCGGCATCAGAAGGTGGTCGAGGAGGCGCCGGCGCCGGGAATCACCGAGGAGCAGCGCCAGGAGATCGGCGCGCGGTGCGCCGAGGCGTGCCGGCAGATGGGCTATCGCGGTGCGGGGACCTTCGAGTTTCTCTACGAGAATGGTGAGTTCTACTTCATCGAGATGAACACCCGCATCCAGGTCGAGCACCCGGTGACCGAGATGGTGACCGGCTGTGACCTGGTCGCCGAACAGATTCGGATCGCCTCCGGCGAGCCGTTGAGCTGGCGTCAGGAGGACATTGAAATCCGCGGCCACGCCATCGAGTGCCGGATCAACGCGGAGGACCCGAAGACTCTGATGCCCTCACCGGGGACCATCGACCACTTCCACGCGCCGGGGGGACCGGGCGTGCGGGTCGATTCCCACGTCTACACCGGCTACGCCGTGCCGCCGTACTTCGACTCGATGATCGGCAAGCTGATCACGCACGGTCCGAGCCGGGACAGCGCATTGGCACGGATGCGCACAGCTCTGTCGGAGATTGTCGTCAGCGGCATCAAGACGAACATCCCGCTGCAGCAGGATATTATCAGCGACGCGGCGTTCCGGGCCGGCGGGACCGACATCCACTACCTTGAGAAGAAGTTGGCACTGAGCTAATGGGGTTGCACGCCGCTGGCAGAGTTCATGTAATGACCGAACAACGCCCGATGGGGGAAGCAAGAATGTGGATTCGGCGTCTGGCCGTGGCCCTGCTGATTAGTTGCTGGAGCGTGAGCGCTGGCGCCCGCGGTCTGGATTTCAGTTTGTGGGATGATACGGCCGAGATCATCGGTTATACCTCGCCGCCGCCCGGCACGACGGGTGACATCGACAACGTCGATGTCGGAGGTGGGCTCTTTATCAACGACGATGGCGATTCGATGATCCAGGGCATCGTCCACGTCCTCGGCCCCCCGGCGGAGGGGTTCAGTCCCCTGCAGCTGGGTGCCGGCGCCAAGGCGATGCTCTTCTACCTCGACGAGCCCGACCGGACTGCTGGTGGGTTGGCGCTGGGGGCCTCGGCGCGGATCTCCTTCCCGGCGCAGGTCCCGCAGGCCCTGGTGCTGCGTGGCCACGCAGCCCCGAATATCACCTCGTTCGGCCGGGCGAACCGCGTTTTCGAGGGCGTGGCCCGCTACAAGTTCGAGTTCACCGAGCAGGCCAGCGCCTATGTCGGTTTCCGCTACCTCAGGGTCAACCTCTCAAGCCACTCCAATCAGACCCTGGACAACAACCTGCACGTGGGCGTGCGCCTCTCCTTCTAGCGGTCACTACCGGCCCCGAAGCCGGCTGCAAGGTGGCGGCCGGCTTCGGGGCGATCCCACCAGAGAAGATCGCAGCAGAAGACGTAGTGGCTCCCGTCGCGGCGTGACTGTTCGGCCACGGACAGGGTCACGCACACATGGCTGCCGGTACTCGACAGGTATGGACGGGAGACCTTCAAGCGTCGCGGTTCCATGAGCGCATCACGGAAGTACGGGCGGCGCAGCCACGTGCCACCGACGGTATCCACCAGGGGGCGGTGCCGCGGGTCGCTCTGGGCGCTGGGCTCGTCGGCGCTGCGGGTCAGGTGGGGGCCAACCTGCTCGCCGCGTTCGTTGAGCAGGTAGCAGCGCTGCACCCGGTCGAGGCCGAGCAGGTCGCGGCAGCTGTCTTCAAGGTCCCCGCTGCCCTGCAGGTGGATGGCCGCGCGCAGGAAGGAGCGGACATAGGGCTGGATGGCGGCCTGCTCCTGACCCACGCTCGCCAGCGCCTGGTTGGTAAAGCGTTCGGTCACCTGCCGAAGCGGCTCGACACCGGCCCGCCGGCTCACCGGGCCGGTTTCCGGGTACGCGAAGTGGAATCCCTGGACGAAGTCCACATCGGCGTCCATGGCAATCAGTGCCTGATCCTCGCTCTCGATGCCCTCCATCACGACCAGGCTGCCCGCCTCGTGGATCAGTGCCACCAGGTTGGGGAGGATCCGCCGGAGCTTGTTGCGTCCCGGGCTCTCCGTGGCCCGGACAATCAGCGATCGGTCCAGTTTGACCAGGTCCGGTTCCAGTTCCCAGAGCCGCTGGAAGTTCGAGTGGCCGGTGCCGAAGTCATCCAGAGCCACCAGGCAGCCCAACTCCCGGAAGTACGTTACGGCCTCCGCAAGCCCGCGGCTGCCATCGTCGCCGTCCTCGAGCAGTTCCACCACGATCTGGTGGCCGGCCATGCCCCTCGCTTCCAGCACCTCCGGGAGCAGGTCGCGGTAGCTCTCCTCGCTGATCAGGCGCGGGCTGACGTTGAGAAAGAGCCACATGGGCGCCGGCTCGGGCAGCCGGTGGTGGAAACTCTCCACGTGAAGCCGCTGCGACGTGCGTTCCAGGGAGGTGAGAGCGCCGATGCTTTCGGCCTTGTGGAAGAGCTGCCCCGGCGGCACGAAGGCGTCGGTTGAGGTATCGGTGCCACGCAGCAGGCCCTCGTAGCCGATGACCCGGCGGTGGCTGAGGCTGAGGATCGGCTGCAGGGCGCTGCGGAGGCGGACGCCAAAGAGTTCCGGCTTAGGTTCGGGCACCCATCACCTCTGGGGGTCGCGCAGGGCGTTCGTATTCTACGGTCCCCGGCGTATTCGAGAAAGCGACTAGGTCAGAAGCAGTCGTAAGGCCACCAGCATCAGAAAGCCGGCGAAGAGCTGACGAAGCCGCCGGGCCGGAACCCGGTGGGCGAGGCGGGCCGCGTAACGCGAGACGACGGCGCTGGCGGCGACGATCCCGAAGAATGCCGGCCAGTAGACGTAGCCCGTGGCTTTGCCGGGAAGGTCCGGATGACCCCAGCCCACGGCCAGGTACGTGGCCGTACCGACAAGCCCGAGCGGCAGCGCACCCAGCGCCGACGTGCCGACCGCCCGGTGCATGAGCAGCCCCCGCCAGACCAGGTAGGGCACGGTCATGGTACCGCCGCTGACGCCCATCATCCCTGAAAGGGTACCGATCGCCGTGCCTGCCACCGGCAGGTCGCCGTTACCCCGGCGATCCTGCCGTGGCGGTTGCCATCCCGAGAGCAGATAGGCGGACACGGAAAAGAGAAAGAGGCCGAAGATGCGCTGCAGGGTGTCGCCGGGGAGCAGCCCCGCGGCCAGTGCCCCGATGATTCCGCCTAGGGCCATGCCGGCGGCAAGGCGAAGGAAGACCGGAAAGTCCACGGCCCCCAGGCGGTAGTGGCTGTAGGCTGAGCTCGCACCGGTGATGAGCACCGTCGCCATCGACGTGCCGATGGCCAGGTGGGTCGCCACCGTCGGCTCAACGCCCTGGACGGCAAAGACGAGCAGCAGGACCGGCACGACCACCAGGCCGCCGCCGACTCCAAAAAGGCCGGCCGTCAGTCCGGCAACGGCACCAGCGAAGAGGTAGATGGTCAGATCAAGCACGCTGGGAGTTTCCGGGGGGCATGGCGCGATTGCAAGGGGCGCCGCTCAAGTTGAAAACTGCCGCAGAAAAAGCCACGGTATCCGCCGTCACCGAATTGGACAGGCCCAGGAGAGAGCCATGGAGCCCAAGACCATCTGCATGATCGGCGGTACCGGGTTCGTCGGGATCCACCTCGCCAACCGGCTCGGTGCCGCCGGATACCGCGTCCGGGTCCTGGTCCGGCGCCGTCAGCTCGGGCGTGATTTGCTGGTCGTGCCCACCCTGCGCCTGATCGAGGCGGATGTGCACGACGAGCGCGAGCTGGTCCGCCACTTCGATGGCTGCCATGCGGTGGTCAATCTCGCCGGGATCCTCAACGAACTCGGCGGGCCCCCGGGCGATGCCTTTCGCCACGTGCATGTGGACCTGCCCCGGCGCATCGTATCGGCCTGTCGGCGCGCCGGCGTGCCCCGGTATCTGCACATGAGCGCCCTCGGCGCCGACCCCGACGGGCCGAGCCTCTACCAACAAACCAAGGGCGAAGGGGAGCGGGCCGTTCTCGAGGCTGACCCCGCCCGGGTTGCGGTGACTGCATTCCGGCCCTCCGTGATCTTTGGTCCCGGCGACAACTTCCTGAATCGATTCGCGACACTGCTCAAGCTGTCGCCCGGGCTCTTCTTCCTGCCGACCCCGGAAGCGCGTTTCCAGCCGGTCTACGTCGGCGACGTGGCGGGGGCCTTCATGCGCGGGCTCGACGATGCCTCCACGCGGGGTCAATCCATCGAGCTCTGCGGCCCTCAGGTCTACACGTTGCGGGATCTGGTGGAATACGTCGCCGAGCTGCGCGGGCTTCGCCGCCGCGTCATCGGTCTTTCGGACCGCATGTCGCAGCTTCAGGGGCGGATTTTCCAGCGCCTTCCGGGCCGGCCCTATACCCTCGATAACTACCGCTCGGCCACGGTTCCAAACTGCTGCAGCGAGGACGGCCTCGCCCGGCTGGGGATCGTGCCCACTCCATTGGAGGCGGTGGCGCCGACCTACCTCGGCTTCGCCGGGCGTCAGGATCACTACCAGGATTCGCGTCGGACTGCGGGTCGGTAACCGTGGAGTGCTATCGCGTCGGCGGCGCGGTGCGTGACGCCCTGCTCGGGCGGCCCGTTACGGAGACCGACTGGGTGGTGGTCGGCGCAACACCGGAGTCCATGGTGGAGGCCGGCTATCGGCCAGTGGGCAAGGAATTCCCGGTCTTCCTCCATCCCGAGACCGGCGAGGAGTACGCACTGGCACGCACGGAGCGCAAGACGGCCAGGGGGTACCACGGCTTCGCGTTCCATGCCGCTCCGGACGTGACCCTCGAGGACGACCTGGCGCGGCGGGATCTGACGATCAACGCCATGGCCGAGGACGCCGCGGGGCGTCTGGTGGATCCCTACGGCGGCTACGCTGATCTCCAGGCGCGCCGGCTCCGCCATGTCACCGAGGCCTTCGCGGAGGATCCGGTCCGGATCCTGCGCCTGGCGCGTTTCGCCGCCCGTTTTGCCGAGGACGGGTTCGAGGTGGCTGAGGAGACCCTAGAGCTCTGCCGCCGCATGGTCGGGGCCGGTGAAGTCGATGCCCTCGTCCCGGAACGGGTCTGGCAAGAGCTCTCGCGGGGTTTGATGGAGCCCGCCCCGCGACGCATGATCGAAGTCCTGCGGGCCTGTGGGGCGCTGGAGCGAGTGCTCCCGGAAGTGGAGGCTCTCTTCGGCGTGCCCCAGAGGCCGGAGTACCACCCGGAAGGCGACGCCGGGACCCATACCCTGATGGTTCTGGACGCGGCAGCGTGGCTCGATGCCCCGCTGGAGGCGCGCTTCGCTGCTCTGGTGCACGATCTTGGCAAGGCCCTGACGCCGGAGCACGATCTGCCCCGCCATCCCGGCCACGAGGCGCGGGGCCTGGAGCCCGTCGAGGCGGTCTGCACCCGCCTGCGCGTCCCCCGTGCCTGTCGGGACATGGCCCGGCTCGTGACCCGCTACCATATGCACGTCCAGCGGCTGGAGCGGCTTCGGCCGCGCACGGTGGTGGACCTTTTCGAGGCGCTGGACCTCTTTCGACGCCCCGAACGACTGGAGCCTTTCCTGGTTGCCTGTGAAGCGGATTTTCGTGGCCGGCACGGCCAGGAGCGTGCAGCCTGGCCGCAGGGTGAGCAGTTCCGTCGGGCACTCGCTGCCGCGGCCGACGTCACCGCCCGCCCGTTCGTGGCACAGGGCCTCCAGGGGCCGGAGGTCGGCCGGGCCGTGCGCGAAGCGCGGTGTCGGGCGGTCGCTACCGCGCTGGGCCGGGGCCGAGGGTCATCGGGCACCCCGGCTGGCGACTAGAGGGTGCCGCGCCGGTCGGCCAGGGCAAAGCCGCTCAGAGGCGCCTCGTAGCCGCGTCCGAGCGCCATGACCTTGAAGCGTTCGCCCATATCGCCGGGATGGGTGAGCCGGTGAACCTGATTGGCCCAGGCGACATGCTCGGCCTCTCCGGCACCGGCCATGGCCGCTTCGGCGCATTCCGCCAGACCGGCACCGATCAGGAACGGCCCCTGTGCCGTGTACCCGAGCACCTCCAGCCCGGCGGCCAGGCCGGCATCGGCGACGGCCGTGAAGTCCACGAAAGCGGTGATATCCTGTAGGCCGGGGTGGAAGAAGGGGTCGTCATGGGCCCGGTGGCGGTAGTGGCAGACGAGGGTGCCGCGGGTACGCTCCGGCAGGTAGTATTCCCGCAGCGGGTAGCCGTAGTCGATCCAGAACATTACGCCGCGATCCAGGGCTGCACTCAGGCCCTCCAGGAACGCCGGCAGGCGTGTGCAGACCTCCGAGGTGTAGCCTTCCGGCAACGGTTCGCCGAGGCGCTGCTCGATCCCCGCCACGGCGGTCTCAAGCTCTGGGGCGGGCGGCATCTCGGTCCACTGGAATTGGTCCGCCGGGGCGCAGACGCCGAGTTCACGGATGCTGCCGTCACGCTTGACGAACCGCCGGACCGGCAGAGCATCGAGGACCTCGTTGGCGATCCATACCGCCGCCGGGGCATCTTCCGGCAGGGCGTCCAGCCACTCCACGCGATCGAGCAGATGCGGGAGTTCCTGGCGGATCAGCGTCTCCTGCTCCTGGCGCAGTGCGGCGCTGACCTCCAGCATGCGCCAGCGCTGCGGAAGGTGGCCGAGGGCCTCGAGTTCCGCCAGGGCCGTCACGGCTAGACGGCCGGTCCCGGGGCCGAGTTCGATGATTTCGCCGCCGCCGAGGGCAGCGAGGCACTCCGCGGCTTGACGGGCCAGGGTGCGGCCGAAAAGCGGGCTGAACTCCGGGGCGGTGGCGAAGTCGCCCCCTGCTCCGAAACGCCGCGCACCGGCGCGATAGTAGCCGAGGCCGGGCTCGTAGAGAGCTCGCTCCATAAAGGCCTCGAAGGGGATTGCGCCCCCGGCCGCGCCGATCGCCTGCTGCAGTAGCGCGACGAGCTGCTGACTGTGTGCCAGGGCGTCGGGGTCAGGCTGCGGGGTAGTCATCGGTTCGCTCATGCGGCAAGTTTCAAGTTGCAATGGCAACCTGACAAGTGGGATTGTGACGGCCTCAATGCACGCAGGAGGCCGCAACGGCTGGGATCAACGGTATGTTCGATATCGCCCTCGTCATCTTTGCTTATCTGGTGGGCTCCGTCTCATCGGCGATCGTGGTCTGCCGCGTGCTCAAGTTGGGAGACCCGCGGCAAGGCGGCTCGGGTAACCCGGGTGCGACCAACGTCCTGCGTCTTGCCGGCAAAGGGCCGGCCGCCATCACCCTGGTCGGTGACTGGGTGAAGGGAACGTTGCCCGTTGCGCTTGCCTGGCTGGTGACGCGGGACCCGGTGGTCGCGGCGGCGTCGGGCCTGGCCGCCTTCTTCGGGCATCTTTTCCCGGTTTTCTTCCGTTTTCAGGGGGGCAAGGGCGTCGCCACCGGCCTGGGGGTGATCCTCGCCTGGTCCCCTATGGCCCTAGCTGCCACCGCCGTGACGTGGCTGGCGATTGCCGGCGCCTTTCGCTACTCCTCGCTGGCCGCCGTGGTCGCCTTCGCCATGGCGCCCATCTACGTGCTCTGGTTGGCGGATTCCCCGGTTCTCACCGCCGCTACGGCGCTGCTGACCGTGGCCATCATCTGGCGTCACCGGGAGAACATCGTGCGCCTCGCTACGGGTGAGGAGAACCAGATCGGTTCCTCCGATTCATGAGCACCACCGTCAGTGACTTCCGGTTGGGCTTGGCTGCGCGCTGCCTGCGCGGCGGGGGTGTTGTTGC
Source organism: Ectothiorhodospiraceae bacterium (assembly GCA_003552625.1). GTDB lineage: Bacteria > Pseudomonadota > Gammaproteobacteria > Nitrococcales > Halorhodospiraceae > Halorhodospira. The sequence continues at coordinate 90,457 of PUNM01000095.1, read as the reverse complement.
CTATCCGACGGAGGCGGTCTGGGGGCTCGGCTGTGACCCGTGGAACGAGGCCGCGGTGGATCGCCTGCTGGAGCTCAAGCGTCGGCGCCGGGCGCAGGGGCTGATCCTCATCGCCGCCACTGCGGAGCAATTGACGCCGCTGCTTGAGCCGTTGCCGGCCGAGCAGGCCGACGCCATCCGCAGTAGCTGGCCTGGCCCGGTGACCTGGGTGCTCCCGGCCGCCCCGCAGGCGCCTGCGTGGGTGACCGGGGGGCGGCGTTCGGTGGCGGTCCGGGTGACAGCTCACCCGGTGGCCGCCGCGCTCTGTAACGCGTGGGGTGGGCCGCTGGTATCGACCAGTGCCAATCGCCGCTGCGGCCGGCCGGCGCGCAGCGCCTCGGCAGTGCGCCGCTGCTTCGGCACGACCATCGATGCGCTGGTGCCGGGCGCGGTCGGAGCGCTGCAGCGGCCCACTCCCATCCGGGACGGGCGGACCGGAGCCTATCTGAGGAGCTGACTGCACCGTGCTGATTCTCGGGGTCGAGACATCCTGTGACGAGACCGCCGCTGCGCTCTACCACGGAGACCGTGGCTTGATCGCCCACGTCATCCACAGCCAGGTGGCGGATCACGCCGCTTACGGCGGGGTGGTGCCGGAATTGGCGTCCCGGGATCACGTCCGCAAGCTTCCGGGGCTGGTTGCGGGCCTGCTCCGGGATGCAGCGCTAACCCCGGCCGATCTCGACGGCGTTGCCTGGACGCGCGGACCGGGGTTGCCCGGGGCGCTGATGGTGGGGGCTGCCTTCGCCCGCAGCTTCGCCTGGGCGAGGGGGCTGCCGGCGCTTGGCGTGCACCATATGGAGGGGCACCTGCTGGCCCCGATGCTGGAGCCGAACCCGCCAGCCACGCCTTTCGTCGCACTATTGGTCTCCGGTGGCCATACAATGCTCGTCCAGGTGGCCGGGGTGGGGCGCTACCGCGTTCTCGGCGAGTCCGTGGATGACGCCGCCGGTGAGGCTTTCGACAAGACCGCCCGGCTTCTGGAGCTCCCATACCCCGGAGGGCCTTCCATCGCCCGGCTTGCTGAGCAGGGTCGCCCCGGGCTGGTTCGGCTGCCGCGGCCGATGACCGACCGTCCGGGGTTGGATTTTAGTTTCAGCGGGCTGAAAACGGCCGTTTTGCAGGCGGTGCGGGAGGCCGGCCCGGATGCTCAGGCGCGGGCAGACATTGCCTGCGGCTTCCAGGAAGCAGTCGTGGATACGCTGGCGATCAAGTGCCGGCGGGCCATCGAGCAGACCGGCGTGCAGCGGCTGGTCGTGTCGGGCGGGGTTGGCGCCAACCAGCGGCTGCGTGCCCGGCTCTCCGAGGAGGGGCAGGCACGGGGCTTCTCGACCCATTACCCGCGCCTGGAGCTGTGTACCGACAACGCGGCCATGATCGCCTACGCCGGCTACCAGCGTCTGCGCCTCGGCGACCGCGACGATCTGGACTTCACGGTGCGTCCGCGCTGGCCGCTGGCCGACCTGGCCGCGCCGGAGGTGGGCCCGGTGGCCTGAGCGTCTTCCAGCGACCGCCTGCTAAGAGGAGGTGGTCGCGCGGCTGCGGGTGCCGCGCCCCTTGGCGGCGCCCCGCCGGCCCTTGCGTGCCGGTGCCTTGGCGATCAGCTCCTGGCACTCCTCGTGGGTGAGCGAGTCCGGCTCTCGGTCCTTGGGGACACGGGCGTTCTTCTCGCCGTTGGTGATGTAGGGGCCGTAGCGCCCGCGCAGGATCTGGATCCCGTCGCCGAAGTCGTGGATGATCCGGTTGGCGTCGGCCTGTTTCTTCTCGCGCACCAGCTCGTGGGCCCGCTCCTTGGTGATGGTGTACGGGTCCTCGTCCTTGGGGATGGAGACGAACTTCTTCCCGAACCGCACGTAGGGGCCGAAGCGGCCAATGTTGACCTGGACGTCCTCCCCTTCCTCGGTCTCGCCCATATCCCGGGGCAGCTTGAAGAGCTCAAGGGCCTCTTCCAGGCTGATTGTGTCGATGCTCTGCCCGGGGCGCAGGCCGGCGAAACGCGGTTTCTCATCGTCGTCGCGGCTGCCGAGCTGGGCGAATGGACCGTAGCGGCCGATGCGCACGGTGACCGGCTTGCCGGTCTTCGGGTCGGTTCCCAGCTCGCGGGCCTGTACCGCCTCCTCCCGGGAGACGTTCTTCTTCTCCTCGACGCGCTCGCGGAAGGGCTCCCAGAACGACTCGAGCACCGGCACCCAGTCCTGCTCCCCGCGGGAGATTGCGTCGAGGTCATCCTCGAGCCGTGCGGTGAAATCGTAATCCACGTAACGATCGAAGTGGTCGGTCAGGAACTTGTTGACGGCCCGGCCGATATCCGTGGGGATGAATCGCTTGCCGTCCATCTCCACGTAGTTGCGGTTCTGCAGGGTGGAGATGATCGAAGCGTAGGTGGAGGGTCGCCCGATGCCGTACTCCTCCAGGGCGCGCACGAGGCTCGCCTCGGTGTAGCGCGGCGGCGGTTCAGTAAAGTGCTGCTCGGGCCGGATCGCGTACAGCGCCACCCGCTGCCCTTCTTCCAACTCGGGCAGGAATTTCTCGCCGGAGTCGTCCTTGCCCTCATCATTGCCTTCGCGGTAGACCACCATAAAGCCCGGATCCGCGACGGTGGAACCGGTGGCGCGGAACAGGTGCCGGTCCTGTTCGTCCGCTGCCAGGTCGACGGCCACTGTATGGATGGTGGCGTGCTTCATCTGGGAAGCGACCGCCCGCTTCCAGATCAGGTCGTAGAGCTTCCGCTGCTCCTCGTTGAGGTAGGTGCGAATCTCTTCCGGGTGGCGCGCCGCGGAGGTCGGCCGGATGGCCTCGTGGGCCTCCTGGGCGTTCTTCGAGCGTGTCTTGTAAACCTGGGCCTGCTTGGGCAGCTTGTCCGGGCCGTAGCGCCCCGCGATCACCTCCCGCATCTCTCCGACAGCCTCCTGGGAGAGGCTGACCGAGTCCGTCCGCATGTAGGTGATCAGGCCCACGGCGCTGCCTTCACCGACATCGATCCCTTCGTAGAGCTGCTGCGCGATCCGCATGGTGCGGCTGGCCGTGAAGCCGAGCTTGCGGGAGGCCTCCTGCTGCAGCGTGGAGGTGATAAACGGCGCCGACGGGTTGCGGCGGCGCTGCTTGCGCTCGACGCTGGCCACGCGCAGCTCGCCGATGATCTCCTTGTCACCGTCCTCGGTCGGCCCGGGGACGTGCTCCTTCGCCTGGGTGCGAGCGCTCTCACGCAGTGCGGCATCCACCTGCTGCGCGCGCTCCTGCGAGGTGATCGTAAACTGCTTGACCTTCTCGCCGTCGAACTGGCTGAGCTTGCCGGTGAAGGGTTGCTCGCCCTTGGCGGCGTCGGCCTCGACCGTCCAGTACTCCTGCGGCTCGAACTGTTCGATCTCCCGCTCGCGCTCGCAGATCATGCGCAGAGCCGGGCTCTGTACCCGTCCGGCGGAGAGACCGCTCGTGATCTTGCGCCAGAGCAGCGGCGAGAGGTTGAAGCCGACAAGGTAGTCCAGGGCGCGCCGCGCCTGCTGGGCGTTGACCAGCTCCGCGGAAATATCCCGCGGATGCTCCATCGCCCCCTGAATGGCGGCCTTGGTGATCTCGTGGAAGACTACCCGGTAGACCGGCTTGTCCTCCAGGATGCCCTTCTCGCGGAGCAGCTCCACCAGGTGCCAGGAGATCGCCTCGCCCTCGCGGTCCGGGTCAGTGGCCAGGTAGAGGGCCTCGGCCTTGCGTGCGGCCTTGGCAATCGCATCCACATGCTTCTGGTTCTTGTCGATCGGCGCGTACTTCATGGCGAAGCCGCTGGCCGGATCGACGGCGCCCTCCTTGGGGATAAGATCCCGGACGTGGCCGTAGGAGGCCATGACTTGGTAGTCGTTGCCCAGGTACTTGTTGATTGTGCGCGCCTTGGCTGGCGACTCGACAATGACGAGGCTTTTACCCATGGGGTGTGTCGTTCGCGGATTGCAGGAGGGCGGGTTCCGCACGTCCCGGCGGCTCGCGCAATGGCAGCGGCCGGGACGGCAGGCGGTTTAATGGACCAGGTGCGTGGGGACGTCGAACATGAGGTTCTCCATCCAGTTGTACGCTTCTTCCTCACCCGGTCGGTTGAACAGGACCATAAGGATGACCCACTTGACCGTGTCCAGATCGACCTCGTGGTCCTCGAGGGCCAGGATCCGGTCGAGCACGAGTTCGCGGCTCTCCGGTGTCAGGATCCCGACCTGTTCAAGATAGAGGATGAACCCGCGTGTCTCCGTGTCGAGGCGGGCCAGTTCCGGTTCCCCGAAAAGCCGGATCGACGGCGTCCCGGACGGCGAGAGCGGCAGCACTCGCGAGTCGGCCAGCGCGTCGAGCCACTCGAACGCCTTGCGGATCTCCATCGCACTGAATCCGGCCTCGTGGAGCTCGCTCTCGAGCGAGTCACGGTCGCCGGGCTCTTCCTCGTTGTAGAGGTAGTTCTCGAACAGGTACATCAGGACTTCGAAAACATTCTGTTTCATCTTCAGCCCTCTGGCTTACGCCGCTGGTACCGGCCCCCGGGTACCGCAGCCACTAAGCCTTTTAGCTCCATGTCCAGCAGAATGGATGAAAGCCTATCAAGCGTCAATCCAGACCGTTGCAGGAGGGTGTCGAGGGGAACCGGGTCGTATCCGAGCGCCTTCAGGAGGATCTGCTCGTCGTCATCCGGGCTTGGTGCGGCTGGATCAAGGTTGACAGCTTGCGGTTGCGGGGCGGGTGCTTCAAAGGCGTGTCCGGGTAGCTCTTCCAGGATATCGTGAACGGATTCTACCAGTTTCGCCCCCTGGCGCAGAAGGGCGTGGCAGCCTCGGGCCATCGGGTCGTGGATGGAGCCCGGCACGGCGAGGACTTCCCGGCCCTGCTCGCCGGCCAGGCGCGCCGTGATGAGTGCGCCGCTGCGCGTGCCGGCCTGGACGACGACCACCGCCAGCGACAGGCCGCTGACGATCCGGTTGCGCCGAGGGAAGAGCCCGGCGAGCGGGGGTGTGCCCGGCGGGTTCTCGCCGGCCACCGCGCCGTGCTGAGCCAGGCTCTGCTGCAGCGCTCGGTGGTAGGCCGGATAGGTGCGGTCGGGCCCGGTGGCGATGATGGCGTTGCTGCAGCCTCCGGCGGTGGCCAGGGCTCCGCGGTGGGCAGCTGCGTCGATCCCGGCGGCGAGTCCGCTGGTCACAACCAGCCCGGACTCGGCCAGGGCGCCGGCGAGGTCGTAGGCCAGGTCCTGGCCGGAGGCGCTGGCGTGCCGGCTGCCGACGATGGCGACCTGTGGGTGGCCGAGTGCCTGCGGGCAGCCGGTGACAAAGAGTAGAGGCGGTGGATCGGTCGTTTCCGCCAGCCGCGCGGGGTAGTCCGGAGTGTCGAGACGCAGGAGGTGGCGACCATCGCCGCCGTCGAGCCAGGCTGCATCCGCCTGCGCCTGTCGCCAGTCCGGGCGGGCGATGGCCGTGCGCGTCTCCGCTGGGACGCCGAGACTGCGAAGTGCCGAGTCCGGGGCGCCGAGGACGCCGGCGGGGGAGCCGAAGGCGTCATGCAGGCGCCGCCATAGTGCCGGGCCGACGCCCGGTGTGCGGTGCAGGGCGAGTGCGCAGAGCGTGTCGTCGTCCATGACGGTATGCCTCCCTGGTCCATGGGATGGTGCGCGCGGTCCCGTTCCTTGGGCCGCTAGCCTCGAGTCTCGCGATGGCCGGCTCCCGAGGCAAGGGGCGCGTTCTCTTGGGTGCCGCGGTTGGGTTAGACTGGGCAGTCTGAAACGACCCGCAGAGACTGCAAGCATGGCCCTTTTGGATATCCTCATCTACCCGGACCCGCGTCTGCGTGAGCAGGCTGCGCCGGTGACCCGGGTCGACGACGGCGTCCGCCGCCTCGTCGACGATATGCTCGAGACAATGTACGAAGCGCGCGGTATCGGTCTGGCGGCCACCCAGGTGGGCGTCGCGCAACGGGTTGTCGTCATCGACGTCTCCGAAGAGCGCGATCAGCCTCGCGTGCTCATCAATCCGGAGATTCTTGAGGCCACCGGCGAGGCGAGCGGGGAGGAGGGTTGCCTCTCCATCCCCGGCTACTACGATGACGTGGCGCGTGCCACCCGGGTCCGTTATCAGGCTCTGGATCGCAACGGCGAGGCCTACGAGGAGAGCGCCGAGGGCACCCTGGCGGTCTGTATCCAGCACGAGATCGACCACCTCGACGGGCGCCTGTTCATCGACTACCTCTCGGAACTCAAGCGCAAGCGCGTGCGCAAGCGCATGGAAAAGCGCGAGCGGCAGCTCGGCGCGGCGAGCTGATGGCGGGACGGGTGGTCTTTGCCGGCACCCCGGATTTTGCGGTGCCGGCGCTCGAAACCCTGGTCGCCCGGGGATACCCCCCGGTGGCGGTCTATACCCAGCCCGATCGACCGGCAGGGCGGGGGCGGCGGCTCACGCCGCCGCCGGTCAAGGAGGCGGCCCTCGCCCAGGGCCTGCCGGTTTATCAGCCGGAGCGCCTTGGCGATGAGGAAGCGCAGCGGATCCGGGCCTTCGGCGCCGACCTTCTCATCGTTGTCGCCTACGGCCAGATCCTGCGGCGGAACATCCTGGATGCCCCGCGCTGCGGCTGCGTCAATATCCATGCGTCGCTGCTTCCCCGCTGGCGGGGAGCAGCGCCGATCCAGCGCGCCCTGCTGGCCGGGGATCGTGAGACCGGCGTCACCCTGATGTACATGGAGGAGGGGCTCGACAGCGGGCCGATGATCGCCCGGTGCGCCACGCCGATCAGTGCTGATGAGACCGCGGGCTCGCTCCACGACCGTCTCGCGCGCCTTGGTGCCGATCTCCTCGCGGCGAAGCTCCCCGCACTGCTGGTTGGCGACTGCGCGGCCGAGCCGCAACCCGACGAAGGGGTCACCTATGCGGCCAAGCTCACCAATGAGGAGACCTGGCTCGATCCGACGGAGCCTGCCGAGGCCTTGGAGCGCCGCGTTCGGGCCCTGACGCCGGTGCCCGGTGCACGGCTCCAGCTGGCGGGGCGAACGGTCCGGCTACGGTCCGTGCGGGTACAGCCGGGTCATCCGGCGGACGACCCGGGAGTCGTGGTCGCTGCGCAGGCGAGCGGGATCCAGTTGGCGACGCAGGAGGGGCGTCTGGAGATTCTCCGTCTGCAACCGGCTGGCGGCCGCGAGCAAAGTGCCGCCGAGTACCTCAACGGGCATTCCCTCAAGGCGGGGGACCGTGTGCAGTGACGGCTGTTTCTCCGCGGGAGGCCGCGGTTCGCGTCGTGGAGCGGGTCCTGGAGCGCGGCGAGACCCTGGATGAGGCGCTGGAGCGTGAAGCGAATCAGGTGGTGGAGCGGGATCGCCCACTGCTGCAGGCGCTCACCTACGGGGCGCTGCGCTGGCTGCCTCGTCTCGAGGCCCAGGTAGCCGCCCTGACACCGCGCAGTGACTGGCGCCGGGATCCGCCCCTGCGTGCGCTGCTCGTGCTTGGTGCATGGGAGGCGTGGGGTCTATCGACACCGCCGCACGCCGCCGTGTCGGAAGCTGTGGCCGTCGCCCGGCGCCTGGGTCGGTCGCGGGCGTCCGGAATGGTCAATGCTGTCCTACGCAAGCTGCACAAGCAAACGCCGGAGGTGGCCGAGGACGAGCCGACCCGGTTTGCGCTGCCCCCGTGGCTGGCCGAGCATCTGCGTCGGGCCTGGCCGGAAGACTGGCCGGCGATCGCCGAGGCGGCGAACGCCCATCCGCCGATGACGCTGCGTGTTGATCTGCGCCAGGGAAGCCGCCAGAACGCGGCTGAACGGCTTGCCGCGCACGGATGGACCTCCCGGCCCGGCCGGGTGAGCGACGCTGCGCTGATCCTGGACCGCCCGTGCCCCGTGGGGGAACTCCCCGGGTTCGAGAGCGGCTGGCTTTCGGTCCAGGACGAGGCTGCACAACTGGCAGCGCCGCTGCTCGACGCTCAGCCCGGCGAGCGGGTTCTCGACGCCTGCGCGGCTCCGGGTGGCAAAACGCTGCACCTGCTTCAGCAGCAGCCCGAGTGCCGCGTCGTGGCCGTTGATCGCTCGGCACGCAGGCTGCGCCAGGTGGCGGAGAACCTCCGCCGGGGCGGGGTCGCCGCCGACTGCATCGCAGGGGATGCGGCCGATCCCGAATCGTGGTGGGACGGACAGCCCTTCCAGCGCATCCTCCTCGATGCGCCCTGCACGGGGACGGGAGTGCTGCGCCGCCACCCGGACATCAAGTGGCTCCGTGAGCCTTCAGATGCGCAGCGCATGGCAACGGCCCAGCGGCGACTGCTTGAAGCCCTCTGGCCCCTGCTTGCGCCGGGGGGGCGCCTGGTCTACGCGACGTGTTCGATCTTTCCCGAGGAGAACCAGCAGGTGGTCTCGGCCTTTGTCGGCGACCACGCGGAGGCGGTGCCCGGGCCGGGCCCTGGCGCCGGCCGTGCGACGGGAACGGGCTATCAGATTCTGCCCGGTGAGGCGGGGATGGACGGCTTTTTCTACGCGTGTCTGGAGCGGAGGGGTACATGAGCGAGGCGATGCCCGAAGACGGCCTGCATCGGGTTCGGGACTGGTTGATCGGCTGGCAGCAGCAGGTGTGTGATGCCGTCGAGGCGTGGGATGGCACGGCTTGCTTCGGCTCGGATCGCTGGAAGCGTGCGGCGGGCGGTGGCGGCGAGAGTCGCGTCATCAAGGCCGGCGCGCTGATGGAGCAGGGCGGCGTCAACTTCTCCCACGTCATGGGCGATGCGCTTCCGGATACCGCCACAGAGCAGCGGCCGGAATTGGCGGGCAAGCCGTTTCAGGCCATGGGGGTCTCGCTGGTCCTTCATCCATGGAACCCGTACGTGCCGACGACCCACGCCAACCTCCGGCTCTTCGTGGCCGGAGAACCCGGCGGGGGTGCCCACTGGTGGTTCGGGGGCGGCCTGGATCTGACCCCGTGTTACCCCTTCGACGAGGACTGCCGCGCCTGGCACCAGACGGCACGGGCGGCGTGCGAGCCTTTTGGTGAGGATGTCTATCCGTGCTTCAAGCGCTGGTGTGATCAGTATTTTCGACTGCCCCACCGCGACGAGCAGCGCGGCATCGGTGGTCTATTCTTCGACGACCTCAACCACTGGGGCTTCGAGCGGACCTTTGCGTTCATCCGCGGGGTAGGGTCGGCCTTTCTGGAGGGGTACGCACCCATCGTTGACCGGCGCCGGGAGTGTCGCTACGGGGAGCGGGAGCGGGCCTTCCAGCTCTATCGCCGGGGGCGGTACGTGGAGTTCAATCTGCTCCACGACCGTGGGACACGCTTCGGGATCCAGTCCGACGGGCGCACCGAGTCGGTGCTGATGTCGCTACCGCCGCTGGTGCGCTGGGAGTACGGTTACGAGCCGGAGCCCGGCAGCCCGGAGGCGGAGCTCACCGAGCGTTACCTCGTCCCGCAGGATTGGGTCTAGCCCGAACCGCGCACGCATGTTGCGGACGGCTAACGTTGCCGGCGGCGCACCGGAATCTCGATCCCACCGGCGGCCGGCTCCCGCTGCGGTGCCGGTGGCACCGCCTCCTGCCAGTAGGCGATAGGCACCGCCCCAGTCTGGCGTAGCACCAGCTGCGCCGGTAGATGCGTCATCAGCCAGGCCCCGGTCGCGGCCAGGACGCCAGTCCAGATCAACCCCGTCCAGCCGGCGAGCACGAAGCCGGCCAGCCCGGCGAGCAGAGCCAGCGCGCCGAGCAAAAGGCCGGCCCGGATAAGGTTCTCCAGGCGCCGGCGCAGCAGCTCGGCGCGATCGACGGCCATGAGGGCGCGGTTTACCCCTCGTTGTGGTAGCGGGTCACGACGTCCACCTCAGCGCGTGAACCGAGCACCACCGGCGCCCGCTCGTGGATCTCGCTCGGGTCGAGCTCGAGGATGCGCTGCCGCCCGGTGGTTGCGGCGCCGCCGGCCTGCTCGACGATCAGGCTCATGGGGTTGGCTTCGTACATCAGGCGCAGGCGACCGGACTGCCCCTTGGCCTTGATCTTGGCGTCCAAGGGATACATGAAGATCCCCCCGCGGCAGAGAATGCGGTGGACTTCGGCGACCATTGAGGCCACCCAGCGCATGTTGAAGTCCTTGCCCCGCGGCCCCTCCTTGCCCTGGAGGCACTCATCGATGTAGCGGCGGACCGGTTCCTCCCAGTGGCGTTGGTTGGAGACGTTGATGGCGAACTCCTTGGTCTCCTCCGGGATCTGCACATCCTTGCGGGTAAGGATGAACTCGCCGAAGTCCCGGTTGAGGGTGAACATCTGCACGCCCTGGCCTTTGACCGCCAGGACCAGGATCGTCGATGGGCCGTACAGGCAGTAGCCGGCCGCGACCTGTTCGGTGCCCTGCTGGAGGAAGTCCTCTGTCGAAGGCTTCTCCTTGCCCTCCGGGGCTCGAACGATGGAGAAGATCGTGCCCACGGAGACGTTGACATCGATGTTCGAGGAGCCATCCAGCGGGTCGCAGAGCAGCAGATAGCGTCCGCGCCGTGAGGGGTTCGGCAGGGGGTAGATGTCGTCCATCTCCTCCGAAACCAGGCCGGCAATGTGGCCGTTCTGGGTCAGCGCCTCAATGAAGACCTCGTTGGTGACCACGTCCAGCTTCTTTTGGGTCTCGCCCTGGACGTTCTCGGAGTCCGCCGAGCCCAGCATGCCGACCAGGTCACCTTTGTTGACCAGGTCCGAGATCCGCTTGCAGGCAACGGAGATATCGTTGAGCAGCCCGGTGAATTCGCCGGTTGCCTCCGGCAGGCTGCGCTGCGTCTCGATGATGTAGTTTGTCAGCGTCGTCCCGATATGCATTTTTTGCCCCTCCTCGAATGTGTTCATCTCCGGCCGGGTGTTCCCGGCGTCCGCGCGCCGAATGCCGGTTGGATCGATGGGTCGCGGCAGGTTAGCGTTTTACTCGGGTACATTGGTGCGCCATTCTAGGGTCGTCAACTTTGCAAGTCTGATCGCATGCCTAAGAACGCACTATATGCGCAGTCCGGCGGTGTCACCGCCGTCATCAACGCCAGCGCCTGGGGGGTGATCGAGGCTGTTCGGGCCCATCCGGCGCACTTCGGCACCTGCTACGCCGCGCGCAACGGCATCCTCGGCGTGCTTGAGGAGGAGATCCTCGACCTCGACGAGGAAGACCCGCTCACCCTCGCTGCCCTGCGGCACACGCCGGGCGGGGCTTTCGGCTCCTGTCGCTTCGACCTGGGGGATCCGCAGACCCACCGCGCCCAGTACGAGCGCCTGGTGGAAGTCTTTCGCGCCCACGATATCGGCTACTTTTTCTACAACGGCGGCGGCGGATCCATGGACACTGCTGCCAAGGTGGCCCGCATCGGCGAGGAGATGGGCTACCCGATTACGGCGGTGGGTGTCCCCAAGACCATCGACAACGACCTCGGCGCCACCGACGCCTGCCCCGGGTTCGGATCGGCGGCAAAGTTCATTGCCACCTCGGTGCGGGAGACCAGCCTCGACGTGGAATCGGCCCACACCACCTCCACCCGCGTTTTCATTCTCGAGGTGATGGGGCGCCACGCCGGGTGGCTCGCTGCCGCTGCGGCGCTCGCCCAGGAGTACGACGGGCGGCCGCCAATGCTCATCCTCTTCCCGGAGGTGCCCTTCGACAAGGCGCATTTCCTGACGCACCTGCAAATGGCCATCCATACCCACGGCTACTGCGTTGTCGTCGCCGCCGAGGGGCTGAAGAACCCGGATGGCTCGCTGTTCTCCGTGGCGCAGAGCCACGACATCTATGCCTACACCCAGCTCGGCGGGGTCGCCCCGCGGCTTGCAGAACTCATCCGCACGGAAACCGGCCACAAGCTGCACTGGTCGGTGGTTGACTACGTGCAGCGTGCAGCGCGCCATTTGGCCTCGCGCGTGGATGTGGAGCAGGCTTACGCCGTCGGGCGGGCCGCCGTCGAGGGGGTGGTTGCTGGCCACCGCAGCTTCATGCCCGTTATCCGGCGTGAATCCCAGCAGCCCTACCGCTGGTCGGTCGGGCACGTGCCGCTGGATCAGGTGGCCAACGTGGAGCGTGGGCTGCCGCCCGAGTACATCTCCCCCGATGGGTTCGGCATTACCGCCGCCTGTCGCGACTACCTGCGGCCCCTGATCAGCGGCGAGGACTACCCGCCCTACGAGAATGGCCTGCCGTGCTATCCGCGGATTCGCGGTGTGCTTCGGGCCCAGCGCTGCCCGCAGCTGCGCGCCGACGAGCTCTAGCGGTTATCTCCGGGCTCGGCGGCCCGGGGTAGCCGTTCGAGGATGGCCTTGGCATAGGTCTCGGCGGTGTCCTGGGCGGCGGCGACCGTGGCTGCTGCCCGGCGGCCGAGCTCCTCCCGGGCCTGCCGGTCCCGGGCCAGCTCGCCGATGGCGTGCTGCAGGTCCGCATCGTCGAGGAAGCGCTGAGCGCCGCCGGCGTTCAGGAGCCGCTCCGACTCCTCCGCAAAGTTGCTCATGTGGGGGCCGAAGAGGATGGGGCGCCCCAGCCGTGCGGGCTCGACCAGGTTCTGCCCGCCGCGCGGGATCAGAGAGCCACCGATGATCACCAGCTCCGCGCCGGCCATGAAGCTCTCCAGTTCCCCCAGGGTGTCCACCACGTAAATCTCGTAGTCCCTCCAGTCGTCCCCGGCCGAGCGGAGCGCCGTGCGGAATCCGGCATGGCGCAGGCTGTCCCGCACCGCCACACCGCGTTCCGGATGGCGCGGGACGATGGTGAGCAGCTGGGGGACGACGCTCTCCTGGCGCGCTCCGTCCCAGGCCTGTGCGATGCGAACCTCTTCGTCGTCGTGGGTCGAGGCGGCGACGATGGCCGGACGGCCGAAGGCGAAGGGCTCAGGAGTCGGCCGATGGGGTGGGGCGAGCTTGAGGCTGCCCACCACCTCCAGTCGCTGGTCGCATACCCCGAAAGCGGAGAAACGTCGGGCATCGGGTACGCTCCGTGCCAGGACCCGATCCACCCGGGCCAGGGCCCGGCTTTGTAGTCGCCGGATCAGCGCCGGGCCGTTCAGGGTGCGCTGGGACATTCGGGCGTTGGTCAACAGCAGTGGCACGCCGCGCTGCTGTGCGGCCGCGTACAGATTGGGCCAGATTTCTGTCTCCAGGATGACCCCGATCTGCGGTCGGAAGCGGTCCAGAAAGCGGCCCACGGCCCCGGGCCAATCCAGAGGCTGGTAGGCGTGCAGCACGCCGGCCGGGAGGACCCGGGCGGCGGTATCGGCCCCCGTAGCGGTGGCCGTGGTGACCAGCAGGGGGAGGTCCGGGCGCTGTTCACCCAGGACGTGGATCAGCGGCGCCGCGGTGCGGACTTCGCCGACCGATGCGCAGTGGACCCAGAGCGGGCTCGCAGCCCCGGCCGAGTCCGGCAGGTAGCGGCCCCGGCGCTCGCGCCAGAAGCGGTTGCCGCCGCGTTGCCGGGAGGCCCGATAGAGCCAGATCAACAGGGCCGGTGCGAGGCCGTAAAGGAGTGCGGTATAGACGGTGCGCAGCATGATCAGTAGCGCGGGGGCTCACCCTTCGGGCGGTTCTTGAAGCGACGGCGGACCCAGAAGTACTGCTCCGGTTGCTCCCGGATCCAGCCCTCGATGATGGCGTTAACGCGTGCGGTGTCCGCGTGGCTGTCGCCACTGGGGAAGTCCTCGAGCGGGGGCTCAAAGACCAGGCGGTAGCGGCCATCCGGCAGACGCTGCGGATAGTACGGTAGCACGATGCAGCCGGTACGCTCGGCCAGTCGGGCGGTGGCGGGTGTGGTCGCCGCCTGGATGCCGAAGAACGGGACAAAGATCCCGCCCCGGCGCGGGCGGATATTCTCGTCCGGGGCGTACCAGATCATCTCGCCCCGCTTCAGGGCGCGCATCATGCCGCGCATATCCTGGTTGGCGATGACGTCATCAATCCGTCGCCGCCGGTTGCGGCGGATCAGTGTGGCCACCAGGGGGTTGCGGTCTTCACGATAGAGGGCCTTGAAGGGTGTCAGGCGGCGGAGCATGCGGCCGCTCATCTCCAGGCCCAGCATGTGGCAGGAGAGCAGCAGCACGCCCCGGCCGCTTTGCCGGGCCGCTTCCAGGTGCTCTACCCCCTGGGTTTCGAACAGCGGGTCGATCGCCCGGTCCGGCAGCCACCACCCCATGGCGGTCTCCACCACGCCGAGGCCGATCATCCGGAAGTTCTCCCGCGCCAGCCGGGTGCGGGCGGTGGCGTCCAGCTCCGGGAAGCACAGTTCGAGGTTGCGCAGAGCCGTTCGCCGCGGCTTCCGGGCCAGGTACCAGAAGACGTGTCCGATGGCGCTTCCCGCGGCCACGCGGGCCGGATGCGGTAGCGCTACCACCACCCGCAGGAGGCCGAGCTGAAGCCAGATCCCCCAGAACCGCGGGTGGAGGAAACGTGCGCGCAGCAGCCGGTCATCGGTGGGTGTCGCTGATTCGCTGCGGCGGGCGGCGCTGGCGGTGCTCACAGGACGAAATCACTCCGTGTCGGCAGGTTGCGCAGGGCGGGGACGCTGGTGTCGAAGGCGCTGTGAGTGGACCAGGCGTTGGGGCCGGTGCGAGTGATGCACAGTGCCTCCATCATCGGTCCGGAGCCGACGATCACGAAAAGCCGTCCGCCCAGGGTCAAGTTGGTATGGAAGCCCTGGTGGAGTTCCGGCAGCGAGCCGGTGATGGCAATGACATCGTAGTGCTGCCCGTCACTCCAGCCCAAGGCTGCGTCGCCACGCTCCAGCCGGACGGCGCGGTCGAGCCCTTGCCCGGCCAGGCGCTGGCGAGCGCTATCCAGCAGATCGGCGTGCAGCTCCACGCTGGTGACATTCCCGGTCAGATGGGCCAGGCAGGCGGTGATGAAGCCGCTCCCGGTGCCGACCTCCAGTGCGCGCTCATCGGGCTGCGGGTCGAGCTCCTGGAGCATGCGGGCCTCGACCCGCGGCTCCATCATGACTTCACCGTGGCCGATGGGCAGCTGCAAGTCGCTGTAGGCCATCCTCCCGAACCGCTCGGCGACGAACGCTTCACGCGGGACGCGCGCGAGGGTGTCAAGCACTCGCGGCTCCAGGACATTCCAGGGCCGGATCTGGCGCTGGATCATGTTCTCGCGGGCGAGCGCGTTTGTTGTTGTCTCGGCTGACTCGATCATCGTCCGGTCTCCTCCGAAAATCGCCGGTAGCGCCCAGGTCGGAATCGTAGGTGGAAGACCCGGTCACGGCAAGCGATACTTGCGCTGGCGGGCGGAGACTGGTATAACACCGGCCTTTTCCGGCGGCTGCCGGCGAGCTGGGATTGAGGAGCGGTAATCATGTCCAAGGTCTGCCAAGTCACCGGCAAGCGTCCGGGCACGGGGAATAACGTTTCCCACGCCAACAACAAGACGCGCCGGCGTTTCCTGCCCAATCTTCACGACCACCGGTACTGGGTGGAGAGTGAAAACCGTTGGGTGCGTCTGCGGATCTCCGCGAAGGGGATGCGCATCATCGATAAACGCGGCATTGACGCGGTGCTCGCCGACATGCGGGCCCGTGGGGAGAGGGTCTAATGGCCGGCAAGAGCGCACGTGAGAAGATCAAGCTGGTCTCCAGCGCGGGGACGGGGCACTTCTACACCACCGACAAAAACAAGCGGAACACCCCGCACAAGCTTGAGATGAAAAAGTACGACCCGGTGGTGCGCAAGCACGTCACCTACCGCGAGACCAAGCTCAAGTAACACCGCCGCGGGCACGTTACCCCGCGGTCGAAGGGCCCGGTGCGCCGCAGGCGTCCGGGCCCTTGTCGTTGGGGGTTACGGTGTGTAGCGGTTGAAGACCCGCGTCTGCCCCTGCTCGTTGAAGGCCACCACGTCGTAGGCGTCGTCCGGTTGGTTGGGCATCTCCATGCCGGGAGACCCGATGGGCATCCCGGGGACCGAGAGTCCGGCGATGTCCAGTTCCTCCTCAAGCAGGCGTTCGATGTCCGCCGCCGGCACATGGCCCTCGATGGCGTAGCCGTCAATCACACCCACGTGGCAGGAGACCAGCTCCGGCGTGATGCCGTGGTCCCGGCGGACCTGGTTGATCTCCTGCTGATTCGTCTCGACCGACTCGACGGTGAAGCCGTTCTCCCGCAGGTGGTCCTCCCAATAGGTGCAGCAGTCGCAGGTCGGCGTCTTGTAGACGGTGATTGCGGTGGCATCACCATTCGTCGCCATTGCGCTCCAGGTCAGGCCGGCTGCGCCGGCGATGCCGGCAAGACCCGTGATTCCCATCCACTTCCATCGTTGTTTCATGGCGGCTACTCCCAGCGATTAGCTGTGCTCCAGGTGCAGATTACCGTGACGGTCCCGCCGGACGCACCATTCCGGGGCGATCCACGTGGTCGATACAGGGTCGACCACCAGCGCCGGACCAGGTTCCCGCTTGTCCGGGGAGAGGGCGAAACGCTGCCAGACGGGCACCGGCTCGGCGTGGCCGGCAACGCTCACGTGGCTGTCGGGCTCAGCGGAGCCTTCGGGATATTCCGGCAGGCTGACAGGTGGCCGCGGCCCTTGTATGGCGACCCGCAGGGTAACCAGCTCCAAGGACTCGTCCAGGCGGTGCCCATAGCGCGCTTCGTGAGCGTGGTGGAAGGCCTCGGCTCCCGCCTGCAGGTCTTCTGCCCAAGGCACGGTCAGCGTGAACGCCTGGCCCTGGTAGCGGACGTCCAGGTGCCGCTGCTCGGATAGCTGATCGCCGCTGATGCCCTCGCGGCTGAGTTCCTGCCGTGCCTCCGCGGCGAGTGCGTCGAGCTCGGCGTTGAGAGCGGCCGGCTGGACCTGATCCCAGGGGCGCACCACCGTGCGGGAACGCTGGCGTCCCTGCGGCGCGGCGAGCATGCCGAGTGCCGAGAGTACGCCCGCGTGGATCGGCACTAGGGCGTGCGTCATGCCGAGCTCCGTGGCCAGGGCGCAGACGTGCAGGCCGCCGGCGCCGCCAAAGGGCAAAAGCGTGAAGTCCCGCGGGTCGAGACCCCGTTCCACGCTGATCACGCGCAGGGCTCGAGCCATATGTTCGTTGGCCAGGCGCAGAACACCGGCGGCCGCCTCTTCGGCATCGACGCCGAGCTGCTCGCCGAGGCGCTGCAGCGCCTGGCGGGCAGCCTGCAGGTCGAGCTCCATGCCGCCACCGAGGAACTGCCCCGGCGGCAGTCGCCCCAGTACGCAGTGGGCATCGGTGACCGTGGCCGCGCTGCCGCCACGCCCGTAGCAGGCCGGACCTGGGTGAGCACCAGCCGACTCCGGGCCGACCTGGAGCACCCCACCGGCGTCGGTCTGTGCGATGGAGCCGCCGCCGGCACCGATCGTGTGCATATCCACCATGGGCAGTCCGACCGGGTACCGGCCCATGCGCCCCTCGGTGGTGAGCTGGGGCTCGCCGTCGATGACGGCCACGTCGGTGGACGTGCCGCCCATGTCGAAGCTCAGCAGGCGCCGGGTGCCGGCGTGCTCGCCGACGAACCGTCCGCCGATGAGCCCGCCAGCGGGCCCGGAGAGCAAAAGCCGGGCGGCGTGGCGCCCCGCTTGTTCGGCATCCAGCCGCTCGCCCGAGCTTTGCAGGATGGCGATCTCGGCCTGGGGCAGGCCAGCCTGCAGCCGCTGTAGATAGCCGTCCATGCGCGGACCGACGTAGGCGTTGAGCCAAGTGGTGATACCCCGCTCGTACTCGCGGTACTCGGGCAGTACCGCCGAGGAGCGGCTGATAAAGATCCCCTCCGGGATAACTGCGGCAACCTGCTTTTCATGCTCCGGGTTGAGGAAGGAGAAGAGCAGATTGATGGCCACAGCCGTCGGTGGGTCGGCCTGCAAGTGCTCGCGCAGCGCCTGCAGGTCGGCGGTAGGGATGGGCTCGACGACGCGCCCGTCAGCACCGATCCGCCCGCCAACTTCGAGGCAGCGTTCCTTCGGGACCGGCGGAGTGACCGGCTGCGGGTCAAGCTCGTAGAGGCTGTCGCGGTTTTGCCGCGCGAGGGTCAGGAGATCGCCGAAGCCTCGGTTGGTCACCAGGGCGCAGTCGACGCCCTTGCCCTCGAGGACGGCATTGGTGGCGACCGTGGAGCCGTGGACAAGGTAAAGGGGCCGGTCGGCGGCGCCGAGCTCGTGCACCCCCTGAAGGATGGCGCGCTCCGGTTCGTCGGGTGTCGACAGGACCTTGTGGGTCCGAAGCCCGCCAGGCTCGAGGAGGGCGAAGTCGGTGAAGGTGCCACCGGTATCCACGCCCAGCCAAGCCGGGAGCGCGTCGGTGCTGGACGGATCTTCGCTCATGGTTCGATTATACCCACACCGCTGGGGCCCCCCTGAACCGATCGATGGAGGAGAGCGTACGTGCCCGAGTTGCCGGAGGTCGAGACGACAAGGCGCGGCCTGGCCCCCTGGATGGAGGGGCGGGTGCTCGTCGGTGCCGAGGTGCGGGAGCCGCGCCTGCGCTACCCGGTGCCGGTGGACCTGGACCGCCGCGTCGCCGGATCCCGCATCCAGGCCCTGCGCCGCCGGGGCAAGTATCTGATTGTGGCGTTGTCTTCCGGGTGGCTGCTGGTGCATCTGGGGATGTCCGGCAGCCTGCGCCTGGTGCCTGCCGATCGGGCGCCCGGGGATCACGACCACATCGATCTGCTGCTCGATAGCGGCCAGGCAGCGCGCCTGACGGATCCCCGGCGCTTTGGCAGCGTCCTGTGGGGGGAAGGTGACCCCCTTGCCCATCGGCTCCTGGCCCGGCTGGGGCCTGAGCCCCTGGGCGAGGCGTTCAGCGGCGATCTGCTCTATCGCCGCTCCAGGGGGCGGCGGGCTGCGGTCAAGGCGTTCCTGATGGATGCCGGCGTCGTGGTCGGAGTGGGCAACATCTACGCCAATGAGGCGCTCTATCGGGCCGGGATCCGCCCCGACCGGCCGGCGGGCCGCGTGGGGCTTGGCCGCTATCGGCGCTTGGCGGATGCGGTCCGGGAGGTGTTGCAGGAAGCGCTGGAGGCCGGCGGGACGACTCTGCGCGACTTCACCGGCGGCGACGGCCGGCCCGGCTACTTTGCGGTGACACTGGCGGTCTACGGCGGCGGTGCATGCCCGGGCTGCCAGCGCACGCTGCGTGCGGTTCGCCTGGCTCAGCGGAGCACATGGTACTGCCCGGGCTGCCAGCGCTAGGCAGGTTCAAGCGGCTTCGTGCGAGAGCCAGAGGCCGAAGGCGAAGAGCGACATGAAGATCAGCACGAGCGCCACGTCCCGCAGCATGTGGAAGAGGTCGTGGAGTTTCGGTACCGGCGAGCGCACACCGTAGTCCTTGGGGTCGAGGGTATCCGCATCGGCCTTGGTGACGATCTCGTGGGCGAAGTCCCGGGCCCAAGGGGGGATCGTGTCCTGGTCGCGGATGTAGATTCCGAAGAGTCGGTCCAAGTGCTCACGCTGGGCGATCTGTCCGAACTGATGCCAGTAGGCCAGGGCGAAGAAGTCGTACTCGGAGATATCGAGCAGCTGTGCCGCCCGGGCCAGGCTGTTGTCGCGCACGACCGGTTCAAACCAGGACCAACCCATGGTGACCTCCTAAGGGACGCGTCGGACGCGCTGGCGGAGGGCCTCGGCCACATCGGGGTGGACGAAGCGGGAGACGTCGCCGCCGAGTGCCGCCACCTCACGGACCAGGCTGGAGGAGATGAACGCGTACTGCTCGGCCGGCGTAAGGAAGACGGTCTCCACATCGGCGCGGAGCTGGCGGTTCATGCTCGCCAGCTGGAACTCATATTCGAAGTCGGAGACTGCGCGCAGGCCGCGGACGATTACCTGCGCCTGGTGGTGCGCGACAAAGTCCACCAGCAGGCTCGAGAACGCCTCCACCTGGACGTTCGGTGCGCCGTTGAGCGCCTGCCGGGCCAGGGCAAGGCGTTCCTCCACGGCAAAGGCAGGCGCCTTTGATGGACTCGGGTTTTCGGCGACGCCCACGACCAGCCGCTCAAATAGCCGCGCACCACGCTGGATGAGGTCGGTGTGACCGTGTGTGATCGGGTCGAAAGTGCCCGGATAGATGGCGGTGATCCCCATGGCTGACTCCTCAGTTGCCGCGCTCGGCGTGATCGGCCGGCTTCAGGAGGTAGAAGCGTGAACGGCCGGCGCGCCCCTGTCGTTCCACCTCCCAGCCGGGCAGCCTCTCAGCCTCGGTGGCGCCCGCCTGATCCTCAATATAGAGCCGTCCCCCGGGGTGAAGCCATCCCCTTTCGCGCACGGCCTCGCAACATGGGAGGGGCCAGCCGGCACCGTAGGGTGGGTCGAGGAAAATGAGGTCTATCGGGGCCACCGTGACGTGGCGAAGATAGTCGAGCGCGTCCCGCTGCTCAACCCGCCCGGCCCGGGCCCCCAGGGTGTCCAGGTTGCTGCGAAGCTGCCGGGCCGCCTGTGGATCGGCCTCGACAAAGGTGACATGGGCCGCACCTCGTGAGAGCGCCTCGATGCCTAGGGCGCCCGTGCCGGCGAAGAGGTCGAGGCAATGCGCACCCTCAACGTTGGGGCCCAGCCAGTTGAAGAGCGTCTCACGCACCCGGTCTGCCGTAGGTCGCACGCCCTGAGGCGGAACCGGCAGGCGCCGGCGGCGCCAAGTGCCGCCAATCACCCGTAATTGGCCACGCGGGCGTCGGCTCACTCCGCTTCCACCTCGTGGTCCGGTTCATCGACGTCCGGCCCGGCGATCACCGTAACCATCCGCTCCGGTCGCAGTCGGTCGGCCAGGGCCTCGCGGATGGCCGGGCCGTCTACCGCCTCCATCCGCGGGATATATTGATCCAGGTGGTCCGTCGGCAGACCGTGGGCGACCAGCACCGCGAGCTGCGCTGACAGGGCATTATTGCTGGCCAGGCTCAGCGGGAAGGCGCCGGTCAGGTGGCGGATTGCGGCCTCGATCTCCTCATCCGGCAGGCCCTCGTCCACCAGCCGCTGGACTTCGTCCTGAAGAACTTCCAGGGCCTCCTCCGCCCGGTCGGCGCGGACGGTGGACTGAATCAGCCACGGTCCGCTAGCAGGCAGAACGTTGAGGCGGCTCGAGGTCGAATACGAGAGGCCCCGGTCCTCCCGCATCGCCTGGTGAAGGCGGGAGACCAGCCCGCCGCCCCCGAAAGCCTGATTGACAACGCGCAGCGGGTATTCGGTGGCCTCTTCACCGCGTGCAACGGCCGGCAGGCCCATCACCAGGGCGGTCTGGCTTGAGGGGATCTGCAGACGGATCTCCCGCTCGGCCGGTTCTTCCGGGGCAGCAGGGAGGTCGGGCGCCGGCTCCCCGGTTTCCAGCGCACCCAGAAGCCGCTCGACGATCGCCTCCGCATCCTCTTGCTCAAGGTCTCCGACGATCGCTGCTCCGGCGTTGGCAGCGACGTAGTGGCGTTCATAGAACGCCCGGGCCCGCTCGGGGTCGAGAGCAGCCAGGCCCTCCTGGGTGCCGGAGGGCGGTGATGCGTAGGGGTGATTGCCGTACATGGCCTGGTAAAGGGCGCGCTGAGCCATTGCCGAGGCCGACTGGCGCTCCGCGCGCAGGTCCTGTTCCATCTGTCCGCGTATCCGGTCCACGTCGCTGTCCCGGAATGCTGGCCCGGCGAGGATCTCTTCCAGGGTGGCGACCCCCTCTTCCAGCGCCTGCGGCTCGCTGAGGCTGCGCAGGTGGATTTCGGCGCGGTCCCGGTGGACCGAGGTGCTCAGCCGCGCTCCCGCGTCTTCCAGGCGGCGGGCGATGGTATCAGCGTCCGTCTGTTCGGTCCCCTGATCGAGGGCGCGCGTCACCAGCTGCGCTGCTCCGGGCGTGTCGCCGTCGCGGGCACTCCCCGCGTCGAAGACCAGGCGGATATCGACGATCGGCAGCTGGCGGGCGGCGATGAAGTATACGGGTGCCGAGCCGGGCCCAGTCCAGTTCGCGATCTCCGGGGTCAGCCGCTCCGCTTTCACGGAGCCGACCACAAGCAGCGCCACGGCCGCCGCCACAATCCGGGTCAGGACTTGCCGGGTCAGGGCTTGCGGCTGGCTTGCGCCAAGCCGGCGCGATGGGCTGGCAGCAGCGGTCATGATTGCTCCTCCGTATGCAGGCGGCCGATCGTCAGCCGTTCCGGCTGCAGGTAGCGCTGGGCGACGCGCTGGATATCCTCCGGCTCGATGGCGCGGATGCGTGCCTCGAACCGCTCGACTTCCTGCCATCCGATGCCGGTCGCCTCCAGCTGGCCGAGCCGGTGGGCCTGGCCGGAGGTGGAGTCGCGCTGGTAGACCTCGCTGGCGAGCAACCGGCGGACGGCCCGTTCTATCTCCTCCTCGGTCGGTGGCTCGTCGTGCAGGCGCTCAATCTGCTCCCGGAAAGCAGCCTCCAGATCGTCCAGGCTGTGCTCGGCCGCGGGGTGGCCGCTCAGGGTGAAAAGGGTGTCGAGCCGGGCGGTAGCGGTGTAGCGAGCGCCTGCTGAAGAGGCCAGTGCCTGGCCCCGCACCAGCTCCGTCGGGATCCGCGCGGAACGGCCGCCATCGAGCAGCTCCGCCGCCATCATCAGGGCGTAGGCGTCTTCGGGCTGCTCCGCGGTGGCCAGCGACGGCACGTTGAAGGCCATGTAGAGCAGCGGCAGGCGGGCGTCCGCGAAGGTGACATCGATGCGGCGCTCGCCGGGTGGTTGGGCGATCTCGCGGCCCTCAGGCTGCGGCTCCGGATCGCGATCGGGGACCGCGCCAAAGTGCTTTTCGGCCAGGGCGAAGACCTCGTCGGCGGTGACGGCGCCGACGACCACGAGCGTGGCATTCGCCGGCGCATACCAGCGCTCGTACCACGCCTCCAGCTCTTCGATTTGCAGGCGGTCCAGGTCGCGCTCCCAGCCGATGATCGGGTGGCGGTACGGGTTGGCCATGTGCGCCGTGGCGTTGAACCGCTCGAACGCCCGGGCCTGGGGCGGGTCGTCCACTCGCTGGCGGCGTTCCTCGCGAATGACCTCCATCTCGCGCTGGAACTCGTCGTCATCAAAGACGAGACGGTGCATGCGTTCCGCCTCAAGCTCAAAGGCCAGTTCCAGCCGGTCGGCGGCCAGGGTCTGGAAGTAGCCGGTGAAGTCCCGGCCGGTGAAGGCATTGTGGCGTCCGCCCTCACGGGCAATGAGCCGGGAGAACTCACCGGTTTCCCGAACCTCGGTACCCTTGAACATCATGTGCTCGACGGCATGGGAGATCCCCGTCAGCGGGCGGTACTCCTGGCCGGAGCCGACGTGGTACCAGAGCATCGACGTCACGACCCCCGCGCGCGGGTCCTCAACGACCAGTATGTTGAGGCCGTTGTCGAGACGGTGCTGGTGCACCGCGTCGCTGGCGCTAGCGACAGCCGACGTCCATGCGAGGATCGTCCCCAGAAGGAAGGCGTGGATTCGGTACACGGTGAGTGCTCCCTGATTTCTGCTCGTCGCGGTTCGCCGCTGCAATGGTAGGATAAACGCCGTCATGCGTCGCGGCTCGCCCCAGCGCGGGCCGTGCCCACGGATCAACGATCACGGCACCGGATCATCATGAGCGAGAGCGACAAGAGCGAGAAGCGCCCCGGCCTGATGGGGCGTTTGCGCAACGGGCTGCGCCGCACGCGCAGCGGCCTCACCGAGGGCCTGGCCACCCTCTTTGTCGGGCGACGGGAGCTCGATGACGAGTTGCTCGAGGAGCTGGAGATGCGGCTGCTCTCCGCCGATGTCGGTATGGAGGCGACGCAGAAGGTGCTCGATGGGCTGGTCTCGAACCTCGGGCGCGGCCAGGTGCGCTCCGGGGAGGCCGTGCTCGAGGCGCTGCGCGATCAGATCGCGCAGGTTCTGGAGCCGGTGGAAAAGCCGCTGGACGTGGATACCCGGCAGCGCCCGTTCGTGATCCTCACGGTGGGGGTCAACGGCGCCGGCAAGACGACGACCATCGGCAAGCTGGCCGCGCGCTTTCAGCAAGAGGGGCGGTCGGTCATGGTCGCGGCCGGGGACACCTTCCGTGCCGCCGCGGTGGATCAGCTCCGGCAATGGGGGGAGCGGGTCGGCTGCCCGGTGATCGCCCAGCCGACCGGGTCGGATTCCGCATCGGTGGTCTACGATGCGCATCAGGCGGCTATGGCGCGCGGTACGGACGTGCTCATCTGTGATACGGCCGGGCGCCTCCATACCCAGGACAATCTCATGGAGGAGCTGCGCAAGATCCGCCGCGTACTCGGTCGCCACGACACCAACGCGCCTCACGAGACGCTGCTTGTCCTCGACGGCGGCAACGGCCAGAACGCGCTGGCCCAGGCGGAGCACTTCGGCAGTGCCGTCAATGTTACCGGCGTGGCCGTCACCAAGCTCGACGGGACCGCCCGCGGCGGAGTGCTGCTGGCGCTGGCCGAGCGCTTCCGCGTCCCGGTGCGCTACATTGGCGTCGGTGAAGGGGTCGAGGATCTGCGTACGTTCCGGGCGCGCGATTTTGCCGAGGCGCTGACGGCGGAATGATCCACTTCGACCGGGTCAGCAAGCGCTACCCGCGTGCCGGTCGGGACGGACTGCGGGGCGTCAGCCTGGAGATCGCCGAGGGGGAGCTGGTCTTCATTACCGGCCACTCCGGAGCGGGTAAGACCACGTTGCTGCGCCTGATCCCGCTGCTGGAGCGTCCCAGCGGCGGCCGCCTGACCGTCGCCGGCGTCGATGTGGATCAGCTGCCCCGGCGGCGAATCCCGCTGCTGCGGCAGCGCATCGGAGTGACGTTCCAGGATCATCGCCTTCTGCAGGACCGCAGCGTCTTCGAAAACGTCGCCATGCCCCTGGAGATCGCCGGCGTGCCGAGACGGGAGGCCGCCCGCCGGGTGCGCGCGGCGCTCGACAAGGTCGGGCTGCTTGCCAAGGAGCAGGTCGATCCGGTAACCCTCTCCGGTGGCGAGCAGCAGCGTGTCGGCATCGCCCGCGCGGTGGTCAACCGCCCGCCGGTCTTGCTCGCCGACGAGCCGACGGGAAACCTCGACCCTGAACTCTCCAACGAGATCATGGGGCTGTTCACTTCCTTCCAGGCGATTGGGACCACCGTCCTGATCGCCACCCACGACCTTGATCTCGTCGAGCGCCTCGGCTACCGGATGATCACGCTGGAGCAGGGGGAGCTTCGTGCCGATCGTCCGGCACGAGAGGGGGTCGGATGAGTCGCCGGAGCGGACGAGCGGACCGCGGCGCGACGCCGAAGCGCCGCCGCACCCGGGCCGAGGCCCGCCGGGAGCGCGCTGCCTTGCGCCCGGGTACACGGCGAGATCAGCCGCGCAGTGGCCGGCCGCCGTCGGCGCCGCTGCTCTACCTGTTGCGCCACCTCCAGGCGGCTTTTGCGGCCGCCGGGCGTGCGCGGCGGGCGCGGCTGCATACGACGCTCACCACGGCGGTGGTGGGGATCGCGCTGGCGCTGCCGGCGGCCTTCCTGGTGGCGCTCGAGAATATCGAGGAGGTGGCCGGCGGGTGGCAGGAAGGGGCGCCGCAGGCCTCTCTGTTCCTGGAGCGGGAGGCGGAGCCGCAGGCGGTTCGCGAGCACGCCGGGGAGGTGGCGGCCAACGAGGGTGTTGTCGATGTGGAGGTGGTCACGCCGGAGCAGGCTTTGGCCGAGTTCCGTGCGGGCTCCGAGTTCGACGCGGCCCTGGAATTGCTGGACACCAACCCTCTGCCTCCGGTCCTTGTGGTGACTGCGGATCGCAGCCTCACGCCGGAGCAGGTCGTATCCCTGGCGGAGTCGTTGGCCGATGACGGCCGCGTGGTGCGCATGCGGCTCGACCAGGAGTGGGTGGAGCGCTTGCACGCAATGATGAACCTTGCCGAGCGGGCGCTCTGGTCCGTCGGTGTGCTGTTGGCGCTGGCGGTCATCCTGGTGATCGGTAACACCATCCGTCTGACCATCGAGAGCCGCCGCCATGAAGTGGAGATCCTCAAGCTCATCGGCGGGAGTAACGGCTTCGTGCGCCGCCCGTTTCTCTATGAGGGAATGGCGTACGGCCTCCTCGGCGGGGTCCTGGCCTGGGTTCTGACGGAGCTGGGGCGATGGCTCCTGGCCGGGCCGACGGAGCAACTCGCGGATGCCTATGCGGCGGATTTCGCGCTCAGTGGCCTGGGTCTCGCAGGCGGCGCCCTGGTCGTGGCGACGGGGTTGGTCCTTGGCCTCCTGGGGGCGTGGACGGCGGTGGCTCGCCATCTGGCCGCGATTGAGCCGCGGTAAATCGTCATACCCGACCATTTTTGTTATACTTTCCGGTGACGGGAAAAGCCGCGGAGCCCTTGAAACCGTGATCCATCATCCCCAAGTGCAGGAGCGGATTCATAGGCATCGAGCCAAGAGGGGTCAGGAGTCGAGTTGAAGGAGAGAGCAGCCATGAGCACGGAGCTGGTACACGTGGATCACGCCAATCTGCCGCTGCCGACGAGCAGTGAGGATGCGTACATCCAGGCGGTGAACCGGATCCCCGTGCTCGATGCGGAGCAAGAGCAGGAGCTGGCCCGGCGGTGCCACGACGAGGGGGATCTGGATGCCGCCCGGCAGCTGGTCATGTCCCATCTGCGTTTCGTGGTGCACATCGCGCGTGGCTACCGGGGGTACGGTCTGCCCCTGGGCGACCTGATCCAGGAAGGGAACATCGGCCTGATGAAGGCGGTAAAGCGGTTCGACCCGCAGGTCGGCGTCCGGCTTGTCTCCTTTGCGGTGCACTGGATCCGTGCCGAGATTCACGAGTACATCCTGCGCAACTGGCGGATCGTGAAGGTTGCTACCACGAAGGCGCAGCGCAAGCTCTTCTTCAATCTGCGCAGCGCCAAGCGCCGCCTTGGCTGGATGAACCGCGAGGAGGTCGAGGCCGTTGCCGACGATCTCGGCGTTCAGCCGGAGACGGTGCTGGAGATGGAGTCCCGTCTCTCCGGTCAGGATATCGGCTTCGACCCGCTCGCCAGCGATGACGAGGAGGAGCCGGTCCGTGCCCCGGCGGCGTATCTGGAGGACCGTCGCTTCGATCCAGCGGAACTCGTCGAGAGCGATGACTGGGGGCATCACCGCGATGACGCCCTGCATCAGGCTCTCGGCCAGCTCGACGAGCGCAGCCAGGCGATCCTCCGTGCCCGGTGGCTGGCCGAGGAGCGCCAGACGCTGCAGGAGCTGGCGGACCGCTACGGTGTCTCTGCCGAGCGCATCCGTCAGCTCGAGAACAACGCCCTTGGCAAGCTGCGCAAAGCCGTCGCCGCCTGAGGCGGTCGGCGACGGTTAGAGTACGCCGCGCTCTGCCAGCGAGACCGGCACCCCATCCCCGATAATGAAGTGATCCAGTAGGCGGATATCGACCAGATCCAGCGCCTCACGCAGGCGCTGGGTCAGTGCCGTGTCGGCGGGGCTGGGTTCGGCAACCCCCGATGGGTGATTGTGAGCGACGATCACGGCGGCCGCGTTGCGGGCCAGCGCACGGCGTACCACCTCTCGCGGGTAGACGCTGGCGCCGTCGATGGTGCCCTGGAAAAGCTCTTCGAAGCCGATGACCCGGTGGCGATTGTCCAGAAAGAGCCCGGCAAACACTTCGTTTGGGCAGGCACGCAGCTCGGCGGCGAGGTAGCGGCGAGTGTCCAGTGGGCTGGTCAGCGCCGGGCCGCGCTGTAGCTCTTCGCGCAGTTGCCGGCGGCCCATTTCGAGCACGGCTTGAAGCTGCGCGTACTTGGCATCCCCGAGGCCTGGGCGTTCGGAGAAGCTCTTGCGATCGGCCTCGAGGATGGGGCGCAGGCCGTTGAAGCAAATGAGAAGCTCCCGCGCCAGATCGACGGCCGACTGGCCGCGGCGGCCGGTGCGCAGGAATATGGCGAGAAGCTCCGCATCCGATAGCGCCTCGGCGCCGATCTGGAGCAGACGCTCGCGCGGCCGCTCTTCCCGCGGCCAGGTACGGATCGACATGACACGCCCTCCCTGGCGGTGTCGGTGATTGAAGCGCCCGCTTGCCGCGGGCGGTTACTCCGTCCAGTTGTCCCGCTGCTGCTTGAGCTTGGCGAGCTGGTTCCGGCCGATATTCGTGGACATCATCGAGATGCCGGCAACGAACAGCAGCGGGATGGCAAGCGCCATGGCGTACTGCTGCGCGCCGACCATATAAAGGAACCCCACCACCATCAGCGCGGCCAACGGGATGACCACCATGCCGATGACGGCGCTGATCTGGGTCCGCTTGATGTGCTGGTCCAGGGCTTCATAGCTCTCGAAGCCGCTGTCCACCACCCCGAACATATCGCGCATCTTCTCGCCGAGTTCGCTGCGCTCCGGCTCGGTCGTGGCGTCATAGCCGGTGGCGTCTGCGCTTTGCTCCATGGTGGTGTCGTTCTCCGCTTGTGGGTCGGTGTTGCGACTCATGTCCGCCTCCGTTAGTCCACCGTGTACCCTCTGCCATGACATTATCCGATGCGTGATCGCACGCAACCCCTGGCGCCGACAGGGTGTCCCCATGCAGCGTCGTTTGGACGCTTCTGCGACAATACGCGTATGTACCCGACCACTGATCCAATGCGAATCCTGCTCGTGGTGACCGGCGGGGTGGCCGCTTACAAGGCCGCCGAGCTGGTCCGCGAGCTGCGTCGCGGCGGCGCCGAAGTCCAGGTAACGATGACGGCGGCGGCCCGAACGTTCGTGACGCCGCTGACCTTCCAGGCCCTCTCCGGGCGGCGCGTGCCCACCGAACTCCTTGATGCCGAAGCGGAGGCGTCCATGGGGCACATCGAACTGGCCCGCTGGGCCGATCGGGTGGTGATCGCCCCGGCCACTGCGGACTTCATCGCCCGGCTCGCCCATGGGCTTGCCGATGACCTCCCTACGACCCTCTGCCTTGCCACGCGGGCGCCGATTCACGTGGCGCCAGCCATGAACAACGTCATGTGGGAGGCGCAGGCGACCCAGGAGAATCTTGCCATCCTTCGCCGCCGCGGGATCGTCGTCATCGGTCCCGAGTCGGGGGAGCAGGCGTGCGGCGAGCACGGGCCGGGCCGCATGAGTGAGCCCGAGGCGATCGCGGCCGCTTTGCTCGGCGCGCCCCAGGCGTCGGACAATACGGCGCTGAGTGGCTGGCGGGGGCGCTCCCTGGTGATCACCGCAGGGCCGACCCGGGAGCCGCTCGACCCGGTCCGTTACCTGACCAATCGCAGCTCCGGACGGATGGGGTTTGCCCTCGCGGAGGCCGCTGCGGCCGCCGGGGCACGGGTCTGTTTGGTCACCGGGCCGAGTGCCCTGCCGACCCCCGCTGGTGTTAAGCGTGTCGATGTGGAGCGGGCGGCCGAGATGTACGATGCCGTAATGCAGCGGCTCGGGGACGCCGATTGTTTCATCGGCGCGGCCGCTGTCAGCGACTACCGGCCGCGGCAGGAGGCGCCGGAGAAGATCAAGAAAAGCGGTGACCGCCTGGAACTGGCTCTGGAGACGACCCCGGACACCCTGCGCGCCGTAGCGGCGCACAGCCCGCGTCCGTTCGTGGTCGGTTTCGCCGCTGAAACCTGCGATGTCGAGCGCCACGCGCGACAGAAGCTTCGCGACAAGGGGCTCGACGTGATCGCGGCCAACCGTGTCGGCCCGGGCGAGGGGTTCGATACCGACGACAACGCCCTCCAGGTGATCTGGGAGGGTGGCGCCACGGCATTGTCGCGTCAGGACAAGCGCTCCCTGGCGCGAGAGCTGCTGGCGGTGGTGGCTGTACGAGCCGGCTACGCGGCCGGATGAGAGCCTGGCCTGTCGATCGCCGGCCCCTTAGAATGCTCCCCCGTCGAGCAAAGGAGAAACCCCATGCCGCGCACGATCGAAGCCCGTATCCTCGATTCCCGGATCGGCGACACCATCCCGTTGCCGAGCTACGCCACCGAGGGCTCCGCGGCGCTCGACCTGCGCGCCTGCCTCGATGAGCCGCTGACGCTGGAGCCGGGGCAGCGCCAGTTGATCGGCACCGGCATGGCGATCGACATCGCGGACCCGCACTACGTCGGCGTTGTCGCCTCGCGCTCGGGGCTTTCCCTCAAGCACGGTTTGCGCGTCGCACAGGGTATCGGGGTCATCGATTCCGACTACCATGGGGAGATCGGCGTAATCCTGGCCCATGACGGCACCGCGCCTTACACGATCGAGCCGGGCGAGCGGATCGCGCAGCTGATGATTCAGCCGGTGGTCCAGGTGGAGCTTGCCTATGTCGAGGCCTTCGCCTCCGAGACGACGCGGGGCGCCGGCGGGTTCGGGCACAGCGGCCGCCAGTAGAGCCGCTGCTGCGTGCCCTTTCCGGGCAAGAGCATACTGGGCGTTGGCCGCAGCAGCCATTCAATATCCAAGGAGGCATCCGTGAGGGCAGAGCAGGTACCGGGTTCCATTTTTCGTGCCTACGACATTCGCGGTGTCGTCGGGAAGACGCTGGACGCCTCCATCGCCCGCTGGATCGGCCGCGCCGTGGGCAGCGAGGCCCGCGAGCGAGGGGTTCGGCAGCTGGTGGTCGGGCGGGATGGCCGCCACTCCAGCGAGGAGCTGGCTGCCGCCGCGGCCGCCGGGCTCAACGAGGCGGGGTGTGACGTCATCGATATCGGCCAGGCGCCAACGCCGGTAATGTACTTCGCCACCCATGAGCTGCAGACCGGGTCGGGCATTGTCATCACCGGCAGTCACAATCCGCCGGACTACAACGGCATGAAGATCATGGTTGGCGGCGATACGCTCTCGGGAGAGGCGATCACCAACCTCTACCGGCGCCTTCAGGAGGGATGGCTCGCCAGCGGTGAGGGCACCACCGAGTACCGCGACGACCTCGTGGATCGCTACATCGAGCGCATCTGCGGGGATATCCGGCCGGCACGGCGCCTTTCGCTGGTCCTCGATGCCGGCAACGGCGTGGCGGGCGCGGTGGCGCCGCGTCTGTTCGAGGCGCTCGGGTGCACGGTGGAGGCGCTTTACTGCGACGTCGATGGGGATTTCCCGAATCACCATCCCGATCCGGCCGAGCCGCACAACCTGGAGACCCTCATCGCCCGGGTCCGCGAAAGCGGAGCTGACCTGGGTCTGGCCTTCGATGGGGACGGCGACCGGCTTGGAGTGGTGGACTCCGCCGGCAACATCATCTGGCCTGACCGGCAGCTGATGCTCTACGCCCGCGACGTGCTCAGCCGCCGGCCCGGTGAGCCGGTGGTCTTCGACGTCAAGTGCAGCATGCACCTCAAACGCGTGATCGAGGCGGCGGGCGGTAAACCGCAGATGTCGCGGACCGGTCACTCGTTAATCAAGGCGACCCTGCGCGAAACCGGTGCGCCCCTGGCCGGGGAGATGAGCGGCCACACCTTCTTCGCCGAGCGCTGGTACGGCTTTGACGATGGTCTCTATACCGGGGCGCGACTGGTAGAGATCGTCGCCGCCGATGGCCGGCCCAGTGCCGGGATCTTCGCAGAACTCCCCGAGGGAGTCTCCACTCCCGAGCTCAAAGTCCATGTCCAGGAGGGCGAGCAATCCGAGCTCATGGCGGCCCTGGTGGCGGAAGGCCAGCGCCGTTTCACCGACGCCACCATCCACACGATCGACGGCATTCGCGTGGAGTGGCCTGACGGCTGGGGCCTGGTCCGCGCCTCCAATACCACTCCGGTGCTGGTGGTGCGCTTCGAGGCGGACGATGATCCGGGGCTGGCCCGCATCCGGGCCGCCTTTGAGGAGCTGCTCACCAGCGTGCGCCCCGGCCTGGTCATCCCCGAACCCTGAAACCTAAGAAAAAATGACCGAACACTCCATCGATCCCGATCTTACCGCTCGCGTCCTCGTTGAGGCGTTGCCGTACATCCGGCGATTTCGCGGCAAGACCATCGTCGTCAAATTCGGTGGCAACGCCATGGTGGATGAGGCGCTGAAGGTCGCCTTTGCCCGGGACATCGTGCTCATGCGCCTGGTTGGCTTTCGTGTCGTGGTCGTTCACGGCGGGGGGCCGCAGATCGGCGATCTGCTCAAGCGCATCGGTAAGGAGACGGAGTTTGTCCAGGGGATGCGGGTCACGGACGCCGAAACCATGGACGTGGTGGAGATGGTCCTCGGTGGCCTGGTTAACAAGGAGATCGTCAATCTGATCAGCGCTCAGGGCGGTCGTGCCGTGGGATTGACCGGGAAGGACGGCGGCCTGATCCGGGCCCGCAAGCTGGAGGTGGAGCAGCCCGGGCCCGAGAACCAGGTCCCGGAGATCATCGACATCGGCCACGTCGGCGAGGTCGATCACATCGACCCGGCCGTGGTGGAGATGCTCGACTCCGGGGAGTTCATTCCGGTGGTCGCGCCCATCGGCGTCGATGAGCGCGGGACCTCCTACAACATCAATGCCGATCTGGTCGCCGGCAAGATCGCCGAGGTGCTCGACGCCGAGAAGCTCCTGCTGCTGACCAACACGCCCGGAGTCCTCGACGGTGGCGGCAACCTCCTCACCGGCCTCGACCCGGATCGGGTGGAGGCGCTGATCGGGGACGGTACGATCGCCGGCGGCATGCTCCCGAAGATCCGCTGCGCTCTCGACGCAGTGGCCGGCGGCGTGCGCAACGCCCATATCATCGACGGCCGCGTCCCCCACGCCGTGCTGCTCGAGCTCTTTACCGACAAGGGCGTGGGCACATTGATCCGGCGCGATCCGGCCTGAGAGGCCCGCCCTCGAAAGCGGTGGCCGTTTCCCCGGGTTACGTGCCGGCCGGGGCCCGGTCGCTGCGCAGCCCGTGGACCAGAAGGGCCGCCACCGCCAGCATGGCCGCCAACGAGGCCACGTAGAGCTCCCAGCTGTAGCCGTAGTAGAGGTAGCCCGGCAGCCAGGATCCCACCGCGCCGCCGGCGTAGTAAAAGGCGATGTAGAGCCCGTTCATCACCCCAGTCTCCCCCTCGGTGTTCCGGTTCAGGAACCCCGGCGCCAACGAGTGGATCAGGAACATCCCGGCGCAGAAGACGAACATCCCCGCGGCCATTACTGCCACCCAGGGCCCGATAAAGAACAGCAGGGAGCCGGCGAAGATCAGCGTACCCAGCAGCATGGCGCTGACCAGTCCACCGACACGCTCGGCGACCTGCAGGGACCCGAGGGCCGTTACCACTCCCATCAGGTAGCCGGTATACATCAGGGCAATGCCGAGCTCACTGAGCCCGGTATCCAGCTCCACCAGGCGAAACGGCAGGAAGTTCAGCAAAGAGGCAAAGACGAAGAAGGCGCAGAAGATCGCCCCGTAGACGCGCAGTGCCCGGGGCTGGCGGAGGATCTCCGTGACCGCCTGCCAGCGCAGCCGCCGGAAACCTGCCTCCGGGTCGGCGTCGAGGCGCAGCAGTAGCGCGGCGCACAGCGCCAAGCCCAAACCGAAGAGGAAGAAGGCCGCCTCCCAGCCCCAGGCTGTCGCCACGGCACCGGAGATGGCCCGTCCCAGGAAGCCGCCCATCACCGTTGCCGCCACATAACCCGCCATGACCCGGGTGGTTCGGCTGGGCCCGGCATTGGCGGCCAGGTACGTCATCAGGGCGGTCAGGATCGCCGGGATCAGCAGGCCCTGCATCAGGCGAAGGGCAAGGAGAGCCTCGAAGCTGGGAGCAGCTGCCAGAGCCAGCTGGGTCAACGCGAGCAGTCCGGTGGCTACGGTCAAAAGGCGCCGGGTGGAGACCCTTTGCAGGACGAAGCCGTAAACGATGGGAGCAATGGCCAGGGGCAGCAGCGTGACCGTCATCAGCAGCGATGCCTTGGGCTCGCTGACCGAGAAGACGCCCTGGAGTGCCGGTAGCAGCGGCTGCGGGGCGTAGATCGTGGAGTAGGCGAGGATGGTGCAGTAAAGGGTGATCGCAAGCTGCGGTAACGGCATGGGGTATCCGGTTACGCCTGGAGGGTGAACGATTCGTCAGGGGCGGGAGTCTCCGGCTTTTCCGCCAGGCTTGCAAGTCACACTGTTCGTTCCGGTGCGCCGCCGGCTGGCTCCGGTGGCGGCCCCTGTGGGCGTTCCGCGCGGTGCAGAAGCGCGTAAAGGGTGGGTACCAGACCGAGGATCAGGACCGTTCCGAACGCTAGCCCGGACATGACGGCAATGGCCATCGGTGCCCAGAACGGGCCCGATAGGGCCAGCGGGATCATGCCCAGGATGGTCGTCGCTGCGGTGAGCAGAACGGGGCGCATGCGTCCGACACCGGCCTCGGTAATCGCCGCCAGGGTGTCCATGCCGTCCGCCCGATGCAGGCGGATCTGCTCCACCAGGACGATGGCATTGCGGATGAGCATTCCGGCGAGGCTCATAGCGCCGAGCATCGCGATGAAGCCGAAGGGCTGTTGAAAGGCGAGCAGGCCGACCACCACACCGATCAACCCCAGCGGCACGGTCAGCGCCACAACGGCGGCATCGCGCAGGCTGTTGAACTGGCCGACGAGCAGGAGCGCCATGATCGCCAGGACCAGGGGGACAAAAACCAGCACATCGGTGCGGGCCTGCCAAGCTGCCTCGGCCTCCCCGCCCCAGGCGAGTTCCACGTTATCCGGCAGGTCGAGTTGGCGCAGCTCATCGTCTACAGCCTCCACCAGCCCTTCGGCGGTCGCCTCGGGCACCAGGTCGGCCTGGACGGTTACTGTCGGCACTCGGTCCTGGCGCCAGATGCTGCGCTCCTCCCACGCCGGCTCGATGGACGCCACCTGGCGCAGTGGGATCGGATGCTCGCCATCGCGGGGCCATATGGCCAGGGTATCGAGCCGGGATAAGTCGCCGCGATCGGTTTCCGGTAGATACCAGTGGATGGGCAGGCGGCGATCACCGTCGATCAGCACGCCGATCGGTCCGTCGTCGTAAGCCATCTCCAGGGTCTCGGCGATTTCCTCAGTGGACAGGCCGGCCGCGCGGGCCCGCTCCTGATCCACGTCAATATCCAGGGAGATCGCCTTTTGACGCCAGTTGTGCCGCGTGCCCAGGGTCTCCGGCCGGGCGGCAAGCCAGTCCCGGACCTCCTCGGCGACGGCGCGCAGTTCGGCGTGGTCCCGGGGGCCCGATATTCGCAGTTCGACCGGGTAGCGGACCGGGTCGCCAAGCATGAGCGGCCGCACGCGCGGCTCCGCGTCGGCGTAGCGGTCGTCGAGCCAAGCTTCCACGTCGGCCATGACCGCCTGCAGATCACTGCCCGGCTCCGTGGCGACCAGCAATTGCGCATAGGCCGGGTTGGGCAGCTCCGGGATCATCGGAAGGTAGAAGCGGGGGGCGCCTTCGCCGATGAAGGTGGTGACCGCCGCGACGTCCTCGTGCGCGTGGAGGAACGCCTCGATGCGGGCGGTATCCTCGGCGACGGCTTCAATCCGTGTCCCCTCGCCGCGCCAGTGATCGATGAGGAACTGCTCCCGGTCAGCGGCCGGGAAGAAGATCCGGGGGACCAGCGTGAAGGCGGCCACCGCGGCCAGAACCAGTGCCAGCGTGATGGTCAGGGTCGTTGTGCGGTAGCGCAGCATTCCCCGCAGGACCCGGCGGTAGGCGCGGTGGATGAAGGTGTCGTGCGGATCCTGCGCTTCGCCGTCCTGAGGAGCGGGGAGGAAGCGGTAGGCGAGCAGTGTCGTCAGTGTCACGGCCAGTAGCCAGCTGATCACCAGAGC
The DNA here is from genome assembly GCA_003552625.1 of Ectothiorhodospiraceae bacterium. Lineage (GTDB taxonomy): Bacteria > Pseudomonadota > Gammaproteobacteria > Nitrococcales > Halorhodospiraceae > Halorhodospira. Next base: position 54,892 of record PUNM01000095.1, on the reverse strand, counting down.
GAAGGCCACCACCCAGAACAGGGAACTGGTGAACTCGCCAACGGCCGTGGGGGTGAAACTGATCGGCGAGAAGGCAAGGGCAGCGATGGCCGTACCGATGAGCAGGGGGCCGGCGGTCTCGCCCACGGCCTGGCGGGCCGCTTCAGCGCGCGCAACCCCGCGCTGGATGCGGGTCATCGTCAGCTCGGCGACCACAATGGCGTTATCCACCAGCATGCCGAGGACGACGATGAGCGCGCCCAGAGATACCCGGTGGAGATCGATGCCGGTGATGACCATCAGCACGAAGGTGCCGAGAATGGTCAGAGGTACGCCGATGCCGACGATCAGGCCGCTGCGCCAGCCCAGGGCGACGAGCAGCACGCCGAGGACAATGGCCACCGCGGTGCCGAGGTTCGTCATGAACTCCGTGATGGCCTCGCGCACTGTCTGCGGTTGGTCATTGACGGTGTGCAGCTCGATTCCCACGGGGCGCTCCGGCTCGAGCTCCGCCAGGCGCTGCTGGACCCGCTCGCCGAGTTCGACCACGTTCGTGCCCGGGGCGGGGGAGATGCCCAGTGCCACGCCCGGTTCCCCTTCGTGGCGGAAGATCCGCTCTGGCGGATCGGCGAAGCCGCGGTGTACCTCGGCAATATCACGCAGGTAGATGCGCTCGTCGGTCTCCGGATTGCGAATGGAGACTTCGCGGACGTCCTCAACGGTGTCGAAGACGCCGCTGACGAAGAGTCCGAGGCGTTGATCGTCGAGGTCGATGGCGCCGCCGGGAGCGATGACGTTCTGGCGCTGCAGGGTCTGGGCGATTTGCCCCGGGTGAAGGCCCAGCGCCGCCACCCGTTCCCGGCTGATTTCAACGAAGATCCGCTCCCCCTGACGCCCGAAGAGCTCGGCGCGCGCCACGCCGGGGACGCGAAGGAGTTCCCGGCGCAACTCATCGGCGTAGTCATCGATGGCGCGCAGGGAGTGACCTTCGCCGGTAACCGCGAAGAGCAGGCCGAAAACGTCGCCGTAGTCGTCATCGACCACGGGGCCGCGCACCCCGTCGGGCAGTTCCCGGGCGGCGCGGTGGACCTTTTTATTCAGCTCGTCCCAGATCTGCCGGAGGCGGGCCCCGGTGTAGCGCTCGTCCACATCGACGTAAATGATGGTGTCGCCATCGCGGCTGACCGACTCCAGCTCCTCGAGTTCTTCGAGCTGCTGGATATGGCGCTCGAGAACCTCCGTGACCTCGCGCTCGACGCGCTCGGCCCGGGCCCCCGGATACTCGGCCTGAACCAGGGCCGTGTGGATGGTGAAATCCGGGTCTTCCAGCTGGCCGAGTTGCCCGTAGGCCCAGACCCCGGAGAGCGCGAGGACGACCGTCGCGAAGGCAATGAGTCGCGTGCGGGCCAGGCTCCAGGCGCCGAGGTTCACGGCCCCTCCGGCTCCAGGCGGCGTGTCGGCTGACCCGGCTGCAGGTGGTGGACGCCGGCAGTGACCACCTCATCGCCCGCCTCCAGACCGCTGTGGACAAGGGCGCTGTCCCGGTCCAGGGCCGCGATCTCGACCGCACGGCGGTAGACCTGCCCGTCGCTGTCGCGGATCCAGACTTTACGCTCCCCGTCGTGCTCATGAACGGCGGTCAGCGGGATCCGGAAATGCTCGTCCGGGCTCAGGTCGGCCTCGAGAATGACCTCCGCGGTCATCCCCGGCAGCAGGGCCTCATCCGGCTCGGTGATCCCGGCGCGGATGGGGTAGGTCTGACGCTCCGGCATGATATCGACGCCGACCGTGCGCAGCAGGCCGGGGTAGACGGCATCCAGCGCCGGCACGCGTATGCGGACATCGCGAATCCGGTCCCGGAAGGCCATGAGCTCCTCCGGAATCCCTACCTCCACCTCGAGCTGCTCCAGATCCTCGAGCATGAACACAGGTTCCTGAGGGGGCACGGCCTCATGGGGGTCGAAGCGCCGCTCGGCGATCGCGCCGTCAAAGGGCGCCTCAAGCCGGGTGTAGGCGAGCTGATCCCGCGCCAGAGCGAGTCCGGCGCGCAGCGATGCGGCCTCGGCGCGGGCTTCATCGCGCTGCCGGGCAGCCTGGTCGTACTCAGAGCGGGTGATCGCCTCCTCCTCGACCAGGCTTGCGGCGCGCAGATACTCGGTGGCCGCGAAGGCGTGGCGTGCTTTGGCCGCCTCCAGCCGGGCCTCGAGCTCTTCGACCTCGCGGGCGTAGTCTTCGTCATCCAGCTCAGCGAGGACCGCGCCGGCCTCCACGTGGTCGCCGACGTCCGCGTGCATCGCCTCGAGTTCGCCTCCGACCCGGAACGACACCCAGGCCCGGTGCTGAGACTGGATACGACCGGTAAAGCGGCGCTCGGCGAGCTGGTCGGGGGCCTCAAGCTTGAGCGTCTTGACCGGCCTCGGCTCCGGTTCCGGCGCCTCGGGCTCCTCAATGACATCGCAGGCGGCGCTGAGCAGTACTGCGAGTGCAAGGGTGGCGCCGGTTCTCAGGGCTCTGAGCCGGCGAGCCGACGGCGCTTGCGTACAGGGGGAGAGGTGGGGTGCGTCCATGCCGTCGGTGTGGGTGCCGTTACTGAACGAGGAATCAGGTCCCCATCCTAACCGTCGCCGTTCCCCTTGCCAACGCGCCGGCGCTTTACTCGGCCCCGTAGCGCCGCCGATAGGTCCGAATCGCCTCAAGGGTATCGTCACGTCCGCCCTGGTCGCTCAAGTACTCCTCAAGGTGGTCGAGGGTGATGATCGGGATGACGGGTGCCCCGAGCCGCTGCTCCACCTCGCGGACGGCGGAGACAGCGTCCTCGCCGCGCTCCTTGCGGTCCAGAGCGATGGCCACGGCGGCGATGGTGCCGTCGGCGGCGCGAATGAGCTCGGCTGCCTCCCGGATGGACTGCCCTGAGGAGACCACGTCATCGACGATGACGGCGCGGCGACCCTCGACCGGGGCGCCGACCAGCCGGCCTCCCTCGCCGTGGTCTTTTTCCTCTTTGCGGTCGAAAGCGTAGGGCACGTCACGACCCCGGGTCTCCGCCAGCGCCATGGCGAGGCCGGTTGCCAGCGGGATGCCCTTGTACGCGGGGCCGTAGACGAGGTCGAAGTCCACCTGGGCCCGGGTTAGCGCCTCCACGTAGCAACGGCCGAGCTTGCTCAGGGCTGTGCCGCTGTTGAAAAGCCCAGTGTTGAAGAAATAGGGGCTCTCGCGGCCGGACTTTAGCGTAAAGCGGCCAAAACGCAGTACGCCACGGTCGAGGGCGAAGCGAATGAAATCTTCCTGGTAGTCATGCATGGGTCCAGACTCTTGGGCCTTGTTTATCCCGTATTCCGCATGCCGGCGGCGATGCCGTTGATCACCACCTGCAATCCGCGGCGCAGCGAGTCGTCTTCACAAAGCCGCGAGCGACGCAATAGTTCGACTTGAAGGAGGTTGAGCGGATCGACGTAGGGGTTGCGCACCGCCACGGCGCGGCGGACCACCGGGAAGTTCGCCAGGGGAGCGTCGTGTCCGGTCACCGTGAGCAGGGCCTGACGGGTACGCTCGAAGCGTTCCCGCAATTCGTCGCCGATGCCGTGGAGTTCCTCGTCGACCAGGGTCCGTTCGTAGAGTCGGTTGACCCCTGGCTCCGCCTTGGCGACCACCATTTCCACCATCTCCAGGAACGCCTCAAAGAAGGGCCACTGCTCGAACATCTGCTGCAGTTCTTCAGCCAGGCCTTCCTCGATGGCTTCCTCGAGGGCCTCGCCGACGCCGAGCCAGGCCGGCAGCATCAGGCGTGTCTGAGTCCAGGCAAAGACCCAGGGGATGGCACGCAGGCTATCCACGGTCATCTGGTCCGGCGTGCGCTTGGCCGGACGGCTGCCGATGGTCAGCCGCGAGATCTCGTCGATCGGGGTAGCGGCCCGGAAGTAGTCCATGAACTCCGGGCGCTCCTTGACCGTCCCGCGATAGGCCGACATGGCCCGATCGCTGAGCCGGTGCATGATCTCCCGCCAGCGCGGTGACGGAGAGGCCGGTGGATGGACCGTGGCGTCGAGCACTGACGACGTGTAGAGCTCAAGGTTGCGCAGTGCGATGCCTGGCAGGCCGAACTTGGCCTGGATGACCTCGCCCTGCTCCGTAACCCGCAGCGTACCGTCCACGGAGCCGGGGGGCTGCGCAAGGATTGCCGAGTGGGTGGGTCCACCGCCGCGGCCTACGCTGCCGCCGCGACCGTGGAAGAGCGTGAGCTCCACCCGCTGGCGCCGGGAGAGGGCGACGAGCTTCTCCTGCGCCTGGAAGAGGGTCCAGTTGGCCGTCAGGTGCCCGGCGTCCTTGGTGGAGTCGGAATAGCCGATCATGATCTCCTGGCGCCCGGCGATCCGCTCTCGATACCAGCTGCTCTCGAAGAGCGTCTCCATCGTCTGATCGGCGGCGACCAGCGTATCCCGGGTCTCGAAAAGCGGGACGACCCGGGCCGGGTGCTGCACCCCGCACTCCTTCTGCAGAAGCTCCACGGCGAGCACGTCCGAAGGGCGCGCGGCGTGGGAGACGATGTAGGCGCCGACGGCGTCGGGCCCGATCTCGTCGATGATCCGGAAGGTGTCGAGGGTTTCCTGGACGTCCTTGTCGGTTTCGAAATCGAGCGGGATCAGGGGGCGCCGATGGGAGAGCTCTTCGAGCAGCCAGCGCTGGCGGGTTTCCTCATCCCAGTCCGCGTAGCCGCCAAGGCCCACCGCGCGCGTGATGGCGTCGAGGGCCGCGGTGTGGCGTTCCGCGTGCTGGCGGATATCCATCGGCATCAGCGTGAGCCCGAAACAGCTCACGCGGCGGATCGTGTCGAGGAGTTCACCCTCCGCCACGACACCGGCGCCGACCCGCTGCAGCGAGTAGTAGCAGCGCAGAAGTGGCTGGCGGAGCTCTTCGACGTCGAGCAGGATGTCGCCCTCAGGGGGCCGTCCGCCCTGGATCTTCGCCTCGGCCCAGCGCAGGGTTTGACGCAACCGGGCACGCAGACGCTTGAGAATGACCCGGTACGGTTCCCAGGCGTCTCCGCCGACCTCGGCGCGCAGCTCGTCGTCGCAGACCTGCAGGGAAAGCGAGGAGACCAGACGCTGGATATCACGCTCGTAGAGGTAGGCGGCCATCCAGCGTGAGAGCATGGCGACGTCGCGTGTCACCCGGTGAGTGACGTTCGGATTGCCGTCCCGGTCTCCGCCCATCCACGAACCGAAGGTGATCGGCGCACAGTCCAGGGGAAGCGGACGCCCGGTGTGCTGGCGCAGCGAATGATCGAGGCTGCGCAGATAGCGCGGTACTGCGTCCCAGAGGGTCTGCTCGACGACAGCCAGGCCCCAGCGGGCTTCGTCCTGCGGGGTCGGACGCCGCCGTCGAACTTCATCGCTGTGCCACGCGGCGGTGATCTCCCGTTTCAGGGCGAGCCGCGTCTCCGCCATTTCGTTCGGGGTCTGGCCAAAGCGGTCGCGGTTATCGAGCAGCCCGGCGATGCGGTTGTACTTCTGAAGCATGGTCCGCCGCTGCACCTCGGTGGGGTGTGCGGTGAAGACCAGGTTGATGTCCAGATTGCAGACCGCCTCGTGGAGCGCCTCCGGTTCCATCTGTCCGGCCAGCCGGGGAAGGGTCTCCGACAGGGAGCCGATCAGCGGGGGCGTCTCCGGGCTGCGGGCCCACTCCCGGCTGCGGCGAACCCGGTGGTGCTGCTCCGCGATGTTGGCCAGGTTCAGGAACTGGGAGAAGGCGCGGGCGACGGGGATGACCTGCTCCGGCGGAAGTTCGGAGAGGATGCGCTCCAACTCCCGTGCTGCCGTCTCATCCCCGGCCCGGGCTGCCTTGGCCAGGCCGCGGACGCGCTCGACGGTGTCGAACAAGGGGCGGCCGCCCTGCTCCTGGAGGGTCTCTCCGAGTAGCTCACCGAGCTCCCGGATGTCCTCGCGCAGGGCGCCATCGCCATTCTGCTCTTCGTCCATCGTCCTCTTACGCCCTGCCTGTGTGCGCTGCTTCGGCCGTTCACCGCCCCCGGCGGCGGATCGGCCTCCCGATTACTCGGGGAGGCCGAACTGCTCGACGCTGGCGAAGATGTCCGTATCGGAGATGATCCCGATCGGACGGCCCTGGGTGTCGATGACCACCATGCGCCGGATGTTCTCCGCGCCCATCTGCTCGGCGCAGTCGAGCAGCGAGGTGTCTTCCGGCACCGTGATCAGTGGCCGGCTGGCCACCTCGGAGATGCGCACCTGGCTCGGCTGGCGGGTGGCGGAGACGACCCGGCTGATGACGTCGCGCTGGGTCATGATCCCCATGCCGTCTTCTTCGTCCGCTGCGGGCTGCACCACGACGGAAGAGATCCGCCGCTCCCGCATCAGGTGCATGGCGTCTTCGACGCTGGTGTCGCCGGCCATGGTCACCAGGTTCGGGTTCATCAGGTCCGCCACGGTGTGCGGAACGCGCCCGGAGGCGACCATCTCCTCGAGCGGGGCGACGACACGGCGCTGCTCGCGGGCCTGGCGCTCGGCCTCGATGGCTGCTTCGCGCTCGCGCCGGATCCGCTCGATGTCGATCGTACCGCGCATCTGGTCGATGATCGCGTCGGCGAACTGGCTCGTCTTGACCTCGGTGGCTCCCTCCAGGGAGCGGGCGAAGTCGTAGGTTACGATGCCGGCGCCGACCACCTTCTCGTAGGCGGCGCTGATCAGGTCCGCGGCCTCGGTCCAGCCGATGTGCTCGAGGAGCATAACCCCCGAGAAGAGCAGGGATCCGGGGTTGACCTTGTCCTGGTTGGCGTACTTCGGCGCCGTGCCGTGGGTCGCCTCGAAGACGGCCACGTTGTCCGACATGTTCGCCCCCGGCGCGATGCCGACGCCGCCGACCTCTGCGGCGATGGCGTCGGAGAGGTAGTCGCCGTTGAGGTTCATGGTGGCAAGGACATCGAACTCATTGGGCCGCAGCAGCATCAACTGGAACATGATGTCCGCGATGCGGTCCTTGATGACGATCTTGCCCTCGGGGCGCTTGCCGCCGTAGGTGGCGTAGAGCTCCTCCTCCGTGATGGTCTGGTCGGGGAACTCCTCCCGGGCAACCTCATAACCCCAGGTCCGGAAGGCGCCTTCCGTGAACTTCATGATGTTCCCCTTGTGCACCAGGGTCACGCTCTCGCGATCGTGCTCGATGGCGTACTCGATCGCCTTGCGGACCAGGCGCTTGGTGCCGAAGGGACTGATCGGCTTGACGCCGATGCCCGCGTCTTCGAAGAAGTCCTCGCCCATCTCCTCGCGCAGGAAGCGGGCGACCTTCTGGTTGTCCGCGGAGCCGGACTGGTACTCGATGCCCGCGTAGACGTCCTCGGTGTTCTCCCGGAAGATGACGACGTCGATGTCCTCCGGCCGCTTCAGCGGCGACGGCACACCGGCGTAGTGACGCACTGGGCGGACGCAGGCGTAAAGATCCAGCTCCTGGCGAAGCGATACGTTCAGCGACCGGAAGCCACCGCCGACCGGGGTCGTCAGCGGCCCCTTGATGGAGATCAACAGATCCTTGAGAGCGGCCTTGGTCTCGTCGGGGAAGTAGTGGCCGTCGTAGAGGGCGGCGGCCTTCTCGCCCATGAACAGCTCCGCCCAGTGAATGCGGCGCGATCCACCGTAGGCCTGCTCCACAGCGGCATCCCAGATGCGCATGCAGGCCCGGTTGATATCCGGCCCGATGCCGTCCCCCTCGACGTAGCCGATGATCGGGTTGTTCGGCACCTGCAACCGGCCATCGTCTCCGACCGTAATCTTTTCGCCACCCTCAGGGTAGTGGATCTGTTGGGTCATCGCTCCTCCCGCTCCATTCTTATTGGGCGGCGCGGCCGGACTCGGCTTGTGGCCTGCGGCCCCGGCGCCTCCGTGAGTCCGCCCATTCTCGACCACCCCCCCGGGCGGATCAAGAACGGCTGTGGCGCTCCAGGTAGCGCTCGGCGTCCAGCGCAGCCATGCACCCCGTCCCGGCGGAAGTGACCGCCTGGCGGTAGATATGGTCCGAAACATCGCCGGCGGCGAAGACACCGGGGAGGCTGGTGGCGGTGGCGTTGCCGGCGGTGCCGCTATTGACCTGAATGTAGCCGCCGGACATCGCCAGCTGGCCCTCGAAGAGGCCGGTGTTCGGGGTGTGGCCGATGGCAATGAATACGCCGGCCACCTCCCGCTCCGTGGTCTCGTCGCTCTGTGTGTGCCGCAGGCGCACGCCGGTAACCCCGCTGTCGTCGCCCAGAACCTCGTCCAGGGTGCGGTTCCAGCAGATGTCGATGTTGCCCGCTTCCACGCGCTCCATGAGCTGGCGCTGGAGGATCTTCTCGGCGCGCAGATTGTTGCGCCGGTGGACGAGGGTGACATGAGAGCAGATGTTGGCCAGGTAGAGCGCTTCCTCGACGGCGGTGTTGCCGCCGCCGATCACCGCCACCGGGCGATTGCGATAAAAGAAGCCGTCGCAGGTCGCGCAGGCGGAGACGCCCTTGCCCATGAAGCGCTGCTCCGAGTCCAGCCCCAGGTACTGTGCGCTGGCCCCGGTGGCGATGATCAGTGCATCGCAGGTGTAGCGGTGCTGATCCCCCTCCAGCGTGATGGGGCTCTCCTGGAGTCGGGCGGTGTGGATGTGGTCGAAGATGATTTCAGTCTCAAAACGCTCGGCGTGGCGGCGCATTCGCTCCATCAGCTCGGGGCCCTGGACACCGTCCGGGTCCCCGGGCCAGTTATCCACCTCAGTGGTGGTCGTCAGCTGGCCGCCCATCTCCACCCCGGTGACCAGGACAGGGTCGAGATTGGCGCGCGCCGCATAGATAGCGGCGGTATAGCCGGCCGGGCCGGAGCCGAGGATCAGCAGTCGGCAGTGCTTGGGATCTTGCGCCATGGTAGTGGGGTCTCTCTTCCGTTTGCGGTCTTGAGGCGTGGTGTGGGCACCGTCGGGAGCGGAGCGGTGCCGCGATGCTTATGTTAGCGCGCTGACTCGTCGTCCTCTATCGGCTCCCGGCCTGGCCGGCGGATACGGTCCGGGTGCGCGAAGCGCAGCAGGAGCAGCGCCAGGAGGATGGCGGGCAGGCCCGCCGCTGCAGAGATGATGAAGAAGAGCACCCAGCCCACGTGCTCGGCGAGCACCCCGGTGAAGCCGCCCAGGAACTGCCCGGGCAGCGTCATCAGTGAGCTGAACAGGGCGTACTGGGTGGCCGTGTAGGCGGTGTTGGTCAGGCTGGCCAGGTAGGCGAGGAAGACGGCGATGGCCATGCCACCGGTCAGGTTGTCGGCGGCGATCGCCGCCACGAGGCCGTAGATTTCCGGGCCCAGAGTGGCCAGCCAGGAGAAGGTGAGGTTGGTCAGCGGCGCCAGCAAAGCGGTCGCCACCAGCAAAGGGGCGATGCCGAGCCGACTGACCAGTACGCCACCGACCGCCGCCCCGGTCAGCGTCATGGCCAGGCCGAAGGCTGCGGCCACATTGGCGATCTGGTCCTTGGTAAAGCCGAGATCCAGATAGAACGGATTCGCCATGACCCCCATGACGATATCGCTGATCCGGAACGTGGCCACGAACAGCAAAACCAGTAGCGCGACGGGGAGTCCGAAGCGCTTGAAGAAGTCGGCAAAGGGGCAGACCACGGCGCCGATGATCCATGCTGTCAGCCGCCGACGCAGGCCCTGGTGGGGCGTGCGCTCCAGGTAATCCACCACGCGCTGCTCCATCTGCTCGGTGGCACCGGTGACGGTAACCCGTGGCTCGCGGATGATCAGCGTCGTCATCAGGCCGACGGCCATGAGAACGGCCATGGCGCTGTAGGCGACCGTCCAGTTGCCCCAGGCGGCCAGATGCAGGGCGCCAGCACCGGCGACGAGCAGTGCCATGCGGTAGCCGAAGACGTAGGTAGCGGCCATCGCCGCCTGGCGGTGGCGGGCGGCGGCCTCGACCCGGTAGGCGTCGATGGCGACGTCCTGCGTTGCCGAGCCGAAGGCGGCGAGGACGGCAAAGACGGCAATCCAGCCCAGGTGCGCGGTGGGATCGATCAGCGCCATTCCCAGCAGGCCTGTCGCCACGGTGCCCTGGGCGAGGAGCATCCAGGATCGGCGCCGCCCCAGAAGGCGCCCGAGCACGGGCAATGTCAGGCGGTCGACGAACGGGGCCCAGACCACCTTGATGCTGTGGGCCACGCCGACCCAGCTGAGAAAGCCGATGGCGGCAAGCTCCACGCCGACATCGCGCAGCCAGGCGGTGAAGGTGCCACCGACGAGCAACAGCGGCAGGCCGGCGGAGAAGCCGAGGAACGCCATTGCGAGGACTCGCGGATGGAGATAGACCCGCAGCCCGGTGTAGGGGTCCTGATTCGGCTTGGTGGTCTCGGAATGGCTCACTTGGAACCCCGCGCCAGCCATCGGAAGATCGAACCATCCGGTCGCTGCTCGCCGGTGGCGAGGTAGCGCAGCGTGTTGCGGTGGAAAAGGGTCCAGCGCAGCTGCGAGCGGGCCTCGGGGGTGCCGCAGCAAAGGAGTCGATCGCCGGGTTCCAGCGGCACCTTTGGGTCGGGGAGGGGAACCACCGCCTCCGGGCGGACCAGGAGCAGGGTGACCGCGTTCAGCCGTTTCTCCTCGTCCTGCGGGTCCGTAAGCAGGTCCTGCAGAGCGATGTCCTGCCCTTCCGAGCGCAGTTCCATCAGTGCGGGCGACTCATCGTCGCCGACGGTGATCGTCCAGATCTCCGGGACGACCCCGCCGCTGACTTCGCGGATCCGGCGCGCCACTGCCGCGTGCCAGCTGCGGTCGTAGCCGCGGGCGATGCGCAGGAACTCCGGAAGCAGTGGCGCGGTGATCAGGCTGAGCATGCGCGTGGCGATCAGGTAGCTCGGTTCCACCGGCATCTGCAGTTCCGCGGCCTTGAACAGCGGCCGTTGAGCCATCTGGTTTTCCCGGGCGGCCAGGTAGAGATCGGGCCGGATATCCCGGGCGGTCATGACGATGGAAAGGTTGTCCGCGTCGTCGTCGGTCCCGGCGAGGACGCCGGCGGCGTTCTGGATGCCGGCTTCGCGCAGGGTCACCGCTTCGGTTCCCTTGCCGTGGATGGTTCCCTCCGGTGCGCTGGTCCGCTCCGGCGTACGCTCAATGACTGTGTAGGGGACGTCGATCTTGTCCAGGCGGCGGCAGACGGCCTTGCCGAAGCGCCCGTAGCCGCAGATCAGCCAGCGTCCGTCCGGAGGCCGTGGCGGTTCGAAAAGCGGTGTGTTGGGCATTCCCGAGAGCCACTCGTAGACGCGGTGCATCTCCGGCTTGGTGATCGCCAGAGCCAGCCGGTCAGCGAACGAGGCGAAGGGATCGACGACGTGATCGGTGCCGAAGGAGTTCATGTTATCCGCCGTGGCGCGGTTCTCCGCCCGGCAGATGACGCGCAGCCGCGGGTGCAGGAGCTTGACCGAGATCGCGACTTGAAGATTGGTATGGTCGTCGTTCGTGACCGCAAGCACGCCGGCGCAGCGCGGATGGTCGAGTCCCGCGGCGCGCAGGTTCTCAGTGCGGTTGGCGTCGGCGCACCAGCCAGGCACGAAAAGCCGCAGATCGCGGGTGCTGAGATGGTTAATGCGCTGCTCATCGACATCGAGGACGCTCGCCTCCCAGCCCCGCTCGGTGAGCGAGCGCACGAGCAGGGAACCCGTGTCGCCGTAGCCGCAGACGATCCAGAACGGCTCCGAGAGTCGCCGTACCTGCCGTTTGAAGCGGCCCGCCTCCACCGTGCGCCGGAAGACGGGATCCTGGATCAAGCCCACGATGGTCACGATGGCGTAGAACCAGGCGATCACCGGCGGGTAAATGGCTAGCATGTAGCCGAGCCGCTGGGCGTAATTGAACTCGTACGGGTACTCACCGAAGCCGATGGTCGGCGCCGTGTACGTGAGGAAGTACAGGGCGTCGACGAAGTTCATGCGCCACGTTTCACCATCCGGGTGCTCGCCGGGGATGGCCATCAGCACGCAAATACCGAGTGCGTAGCTACCGATAAGCACCAGGAACGGGCCGCGCATGCGGCGCAGCACCATGTAAAAGGCGGCGTTGTCCATGGCGGCTGCCCCGGTTTAACGGTGGATGCGCACCGTCTCGATGATCAGCAGCGTCACCGACACGATGTTGGCCACCAGCGCGCCCCCGGCCAGGGAGACGATGCTGGCCATGGTCATCTCGGTCAGGCCGGCCCCGGTCCCGTAAAGCGCCACGCCCCAGAGGATGGCCGCGGCGATCAACTGGAGATCGGCCACGAGACTGGCGGCCAGCAGGATGGCGCCGATCTGGGTCCGTTCGCCGAATTTCAGCACTGTCGCGACGAGGTTGACCACAATGGCTGCGAACAGCTCCCAGGAGGCGTGGTGTGCGGGGTTGTCGATCTCGCCGTAGACGAAACCGAAGTTCAGGGTCAGGGCGAGGAGGATGAAGAAGCCGAAAACGACCTTCTCAAGGTTCATGACTGCTCCTGCATGACTGGGTCCGAGGCCTTGGCGGCCAGGTGATCGGCCTTGCGGATGGGTTCCGGCAGACGATAGCGCGTACAACAGGCGAGCGCCCACTCCGCCGCCGTGGCGCAGTCTAAGCGGTGACCCGGTGAGACGTACACCGGGCGTACCCGGTCCCGGGTCCGCAGAACGGTGCCGATGCGCTCCTCGCCGGCGTAGAGCGGGGCTGCCGCGCCGCGGCGCTCGCCGACCGGGGCGTGTTCACCCACCAGGCGCGACTTGGCGACCCCCAGGGCCGGCCGATCAAGGAGAACGCCGAGGTGGGCGGCTATGCCCAGGCGGCGCGGGTGGGCGATTCCCTGGCCGTCGCAGAGGATCAGGTCCGCTGGCTCGCTGAGTCCGGCCAGCGCGTCGAGGACGGCCGGAAGCTCACGAAAAGAGAGCAGGCCCGGCCGGTAGGGCATTTCGACGGGCCGGTAGACCCGGTGGGATTCGACAAACTCGAGGCCGGGCCAGGTGAACCGGGTGACGGCGGCGCAGACTCGCGTGCCGCCGTTGCGAAACCCGCAGTCGATCCCGGCGATATGCGAAACCGGCCCGCACGCCCGCTCCAGGCGGACGGCTTCGGCGAGCTCCCGCTGAATTGCCGCTCCCTGCCGGCTGTCCACCACCCACGGGTGGGAGAACCGGAGCTGCATGGCCGCCGCCCGCGTCTAAGGGCAGGGGTTCGGGTTGGAGCGGTGAATGGCGTCGATCTCCTGCAAGAGCTCGTCGCCGAGGGGTTGTGCCCCGGCCTCGATGTTAGTGCGCAGCTGCTCCGTGGTGGTGGCCCCCACGATGGTGCTTGTTGTGAACGGACGTTGGGTCGCGAAAGCGATCGCCATCTGGGCCGGATCCAGGCCGTGGCGCTGGGCCAGCTCGACGTAGGCTCGGGTAGCCTGCTGGCCGCGCTCGCCGGTGTAGCGGGCGAAGCGCTCGAAGAGCGTCAGCCGGGCTCCCTCCGGCTTCCGACCGTCCAGGTACTTGCCGCTGAGGACCCCGAAGCCCAGGGGTGAGTAGGCAAGGAGTCCACAGCCCTCGTGCCGGGAGACTTCGGCGAGTCCGACCTCGTAGGTGCGGTTGAGCAGGTTGTACGGGTTCTGGATGGAGACGATCCGCGGCAGCCCCAGCCGCTCGGCCTCGTGGATGAAGCGCATGGCCCCCCAAGGGGTCTCGTTGGACAGCCCCACATGGCGGATTCGGCCCGCTTCGACGAGGTCGTGGAGCCCCTCCAGGGTGCGGCGGATTCGGTCGCGCTCGTCCTCTTCAGGCTCTGGCCATGGATAGTCCAGGCGGCCGAAGTAATTTGCCGGCCGTTCGGGCCAGTGGAGTTGGTAGAGGTCGATCACGTCCGTGCGCAGGCGGCGCAGGGAACCTTCGACCGCCTCGCGAAGCTGTTTCTGGGTGTAGGCCCGCTGGCCTTCATTGATCGAGTCGAGGCCGGGGCCGGCGATCTTCGTCGCCAGGACGACGTTGTCGCGCTGGCCGCTGCGCGCCAGCCAATTCCCCAGGTATTGCTCCGTGAGCCCAGCGGTCTCCCTGCGTGGCGGAACCGGGTACATCTCGGCGGCGTCGATGAAGTTGATCCCGTGCTCGCTGGCCAGGTCGAGTTGGGCGTGCGCCTGCGATTCATCGTTCTGCTCGCCCCAGGTCATGGTGCCCAGGCAGATCGCGCTCACCCGCAGGCCGCTGTTGCCCAGTTCACGATACTCCATGGGAAGCTCCTCTTTGGTTGTCGGAATCGCCGCTTCGGCGCAGGCGGTTCGCGCTCCGGCGTGTGCGCGTCCAGTCTCCGGCGCGCGGCGGTGTCCCGGCAAGGGTTAGAGCCCGTGTCGTGAATGGGGTCGTGGTGTTGCGGCGGAGTCGTTAAGCTGTCGGCGATGATCGAGCAAGGAGGTCGCGGTGAAGATCGCGTCGTGGAATGTCAATTCGCTGAAGGTCCGGCTGCCGCAGGTCAAGGCGTGGGTGGAGGAGCACGAGCCTGACGTGATCGCTTTGCAGGAGACCAAGGTCCCGGATGAGCAGTTCCCGCTCAAGGCGCTGCAGGAGAGCGGCTATACGGCCTGCTACACCGGACAGAAGACCTACAACGGCGTGGCCGTGCTCGCTCGCAGCGAGCCCCGTGACCTGGTCACCGAGCTCCCGGGGTTTGCCGATACTCAACGCCGTGTTCTCGCCTGCACGGTGGGTGGGGTGCGCGTGATCAACCTCTATGTGCCCAATGGCCAGGAGGTTGACTCGGAAAAGTACGCCTACAAGCTGCGCTGGCTGGAGGCGCTGCAGCGCTGGATTGCCGACGAGATGCAGCAACATGGGGAGCTGGTCGTGGTGGGGGATTTCAATATCGCCCCCGAGCCGGCGGATGTGCACGACCCGCAGGAGTGGGCCGGGAAAGTGCTGTTCAGCGAGCGCGAGCGTGCGGCGCTGCACCGGTTGTTGGATCTGGGTCTGGTGGATACGTTCCGGCTTTTCGAGCAACCCGAGGGCGTCTTCTCCTGGTGGGATTATCGTGTCAACAGCTTTCGCCGCAACCGCGGCCTGCGAATCGACTTGATCCTGGCCAGCCAGGCCCTGGCCGGGCGGTGCACCGCCAGCACCGTGGATGTCGAGCCGCGGCGCTGGGAGCGACCGTCCGACCACGCGCCGGCGGTTGCCGTGTTTAACGGCTGAAGCCGCCCGGACGCTGACGGGAAGGAACATCCATGAAGTACCGTGACCTGCGCGAGTTCATCCATCATCTGGAGGGGCAGGGTGAACTCAAACGGATCACGCACCCGGTGGATCCCCATCTGGAGATGACCGAGGTCTGTGATCGTACCCTGCGCGCCGGCGGGCCGGCTCTGCTCTTCGAGAATCCGCGCGGCTACCGCACCCCGGTGCTCGGCAACCTCTTCGGTACGCCACGCCGCGTGGCCCTGGGCATGGGGGCGGAGAACGTCTCTGCATTGCGCGAGATCGGTGAGCTGCTCGCCTTCCTCCGGCAGCCTGAGCCGCCGCGCGGCATGCGCGATGCCTGGAGCCAGCTGCCCATCTTCCGGCGTGTTCTGGACATGGCGCCGAAGACCGTGCGCCGCGCGCCCTGCCAGGAGGTGGTGCTGGAGGGGGACCAGGTGGACCTGCGCCAGTGGCCCATCCAGACCTGCTGGCCTGGCGATGCCGGACCGCTGATTACCTGGGCACTGGTGATCACCCGCGGGCCGGAGAAGGAGCGCCAGAACCTGGGGATCTACCGACAGCAGGTGATCGGCTCCAACCGCGTGATCATGCGCTGGCTCGCCCACCGCGGCGGTGCACTCGACTTCGCTGACCATCAGCGCCTTTACCCGGGGGAGCCGTTCCCGGTCGCTGTGGCGCTGGGTGCGGACCCGGCGACCATCCTCGGCGCGGTCACCCCGGTGCCGGATAACGTCAGCGAGTACGCCTTCGCCGGGTTGCTGCGGGGCTCCAGGACGGAGCTGGTCCCGTGCCGCGGCTCGGATCTGCAAGTGCCGGCTTCGGCGGAAATCGTCCTGGAAGGACACATCCACCCCGACGACCAAGCTGAAGAGGGCCCCTTCGCCGACCATACCGGCTACTACAACGAAGTGGAGACGTTCCCGGTGCTCACCGTAGAGCGAATTACCCATCGCCGCGATCCGATCTACCACTCCACTTACACGGGGCGCCCGCCGGATGAGCCCGCGGTGCTGGGCGAAGCGCTCAATGAAGTCTTTGTGCCCATCCTGCGCAAGCAGTTCCCGGAGATCGTCGACTTCTACCTGCCGCCGGAGGGGTGTTCCTACCGCCTGGCGGTGGTGACCATCCGCAAGCAGTACGCCGGGCATGCCAAACGCGTCATGCTTGGCGTCTGGTCGTTCCTTCGTCAGTTCATGTACACGAAGTTCATCATTGTTACCGATGACGACGTGGATGCGCGGGACTGGAAGTCGGTGATCTGGGCGTTGACCACGCGCTCGGACCCGCGCCGGGATGCCACCTTTGTCGATCACAGCCCGATCGACTACCTCGATTTCGCTTCACCGGTCTCCGGTCTCGGCTCGAAAATGGGCGTGGATGCCACCAATAAGTGGCGCGGGGAAACAGACCGGGAGTGGGGTCGGCCGGCGACGATGGACGCAGAGACCCGTGCCCGGGTCGATGCCTACTGGGCTGAACTGGGCCTGGACGATCCCGAGTGAGCCGCCAACAACAGGGGAAACGATGACGCACCGCGTACGCTTTCGCGATGAGACCGAGCTATCCGTCGCCGAGGGGGAGTCGATCCTGGATGCCGCTTTGCGGGAAGGAATTGGGCTGGCCTACGGGTGTCGCAACGGTGTCTGCCGCAGCTGCATGGCGCCGGTGACGCGTGGCAGCGTGCGCTACCCCGAGGGCCAGCCGAAAGGGCTCAGCGATGAGGAGCAGGCCGCGGGCTATACCCTGCTCTGCCAGGCCCGTCCGCTCAGCGACCTGGTCATCGATGTCACGCCGACGGAGGCGACAGCGCAGCCGCGGACCCTGGCGGCACGGGTGGCGCATATGGAGCAGCTGGCCCCAGACGTCTACCAGGTCTTCCTGAGCCTGCCGGAGGGGCAGCGTCTTCCCTTCCGTGCCGGGCAATATATCGATGTTCTGCTCAGTGATGGTGGGCGGCGCTCGTTCTCGCTCGCGAATGCGCCAGAAGATGATCACTACCTGGAGCTGCATATCCGCCATGTCCCGGGCGGGCGCTTTACCGAGTATGTCTTCAGCAGCCTGAAACCGGGCACTCCGCTGCGCATCGAGGGGCCGCTGGGCCAGTTCTACCTGCGCAGTAGCGAGCGGCCGGCCATCCTGGTCGGGGGCGGAACGGGCTTCGGGCCATTAAAGGCCATCCTCGATCACGCCTTTCACCAAGGCGTCGAGCGGCCGCTCCATCTCTTCTGGGGTGCCCGGGACCGGGCCGGGCTCTACATGCACGAGCACGTGGAGGCCCTGGCGCAGGCGCACGCTAACCTCATCTACACGCCGGTGCTCTCGGAACCGCAGCCTGATGATGCCTGGGCCGGGCGGACCGGTTGGGTCCACGAGGCGGTGCTCGCCGACTATCCCGATCTCGCTGGCTATCAGGTCTACATGAGTGGCCCGCCGCCGATGACCGACGCGGCGGCAGCCGCGTTCACGGAGCACGGCCTGGACGCGGAGGAGCTGTTCTTCGATGCGTTCCACTTCAGCCATGAGTGAGCGGCACCGGGCCTACCGCTGGGCGGTGAACCGGGCCTATCAGGAGGCCGCTCTGCCGGGGGTCTCCCGCACGTTCGCGTTGACCATCCCCGAGCTTCCGGTGGCGCTGCGGGATACGGTGACCAACGCCTATCTCCTCTGCCGGGTGGCCGATACGGTGGAGGATCACTCCCGGGCCGAGCCGGACGCCAAACACGACCTGATGATCGGGCTCAAGGAGGCCTTGCAGGGCAGGCGGGACCCGTCGGAGCTCTCCAGTGCGATTCAGAAGGTTCTCGACTGGGATACCCCGCCCGCGGAACGCGATCTGGTTGTCGGGCTGCCGCGGCTGGTCGATGTCACCGGCGGCCTGCCGGAGGCTCACCGTGAGCCGGTGATCCGCTGTGTTTCGGTGATGGGCGAAGGGATGGCGGATTTCCAGCGCCGCCGCTCGCCGGCCGGGTTGCGGGACCGGGAGCAGTTCGAGGCCTACTGCTACTACGTGGCTGGCGTCGTCGGCGAGATGCTTACCGACCTGTTCGGGCTCGAGGTGGAGGGCTTCCCGTCGGCCGGCGATCCGGAGATGATGGATCTCGGACGCCGTTTCGGGCTGGGGCTGCAGGCGACGAACGTGATCAAGGATGTCTGGGCGGATCGCCAGCGGGGGGTCTGCTGGTTGCCCCGGGATGTCTTTACCGAGGCCGGCTGCCCCCTCGATCCCGATGCGGAGTGGGCCGGTGATCCGGCCTTCGCCCGGGGTATCGCCGAGATGGTGACCATCGGCGTGGAGCACATGGAGGCGGCGCGCTCCTACATCCTGCGCATACCGACCACCGAGCCGGGGATCCGTCGCTTCTGCGCCTGGGCGGCGACCATGTCCCTCGCCACCCTGCGCGAGATCCACAGGAGACCCGGCTTTTGTTCCGGCGACGAGGTCAAGATCAGCCGTCGGCAGGTGCGCCGTCTTGCCGGCCTGTCGGCCTATGGTGCAGAGCGGGACTGGGCGATGCGCGTGGCATTGGCCTGGAGTGGCCGCGGTCTGCCGCGGCCGCTGGTGCGCTCAGGGCGCTCCCAGGGGATCAGTTGAGTTCGGCGAGCAGGCGGTCGATCAGTCGCTGAGCCTGGCTCCGGTACATTCCCCCGAACAGGTTGAAGTGGTTGAGGACGTGGTAGAGCTGGTAGAGGTCCCGGCGGACCGGGTACCCGGAATCCCGGGGCCAGACCTCGTCGTAGCCTGTGTGGAAGGGTTCCGGGAAGCCGCCGAAGAGTTCGCTCATGGCGAGATCGGTCTCCCGGTCCCCATAGTAGGTCGCCGGGTCGTAGATCACCGGCGTGCCGTCGGCAGAAAAACCGGCATTGCCGCCCCACAGATCGCCGTGGAGCAGCGACGGCAGCGGCGTGTAGCCGGCGAAGAGCCCGCCCAGCCGTTCCGCAAGGCGCTCGCCCCGGTCTCTTAGCCGGGAGCCGGCGCCGCTGTCCACGGCCAGGCGAAGCTGGTGGCGCAGGCGTTGCTCGCGAAAGAAATCGACCCAGTCCGACCACCACCCGTTGGGCTGCAGCGTCGAGCCAATGAAATTGTCGCGGTGCCAGCCGTGCTGGCTGGCCGTCGCCTGGTGCAGGTGGGCCAGGCCCTCGCCCAGACGGCGGTAGCTGCTCCGGTCACCCCGGCCCGAGAGGTCCACGTACTCCAGGACGAGAAAGGCCTGGCCCTGGTGCTCGCCGTGCGTGATCGGACGCGGCACGCGCAGGGCCCCGCACCGCGCCAGTTCTGTAAGCGCATCGGCTTCGGTCTCGAACATGGCGGCGGCCGTAGCGTCGTTGATCTTTACGAAATAACGGCGTCGGCCGTCGCCGAGGAGAAAGGCGTCGTGGATGCAGCCACCGCCAGCGCCCCGGCGTTCGCCAGGCCCGAAGGCCTCGCCGGTGGCGGCCTGGATGGCTGCCTCGATACGCTCCTGTAGCTTCATGGGGCACCTCGTTGGCCGCCGGGGGTCGGATCCGCAGGGGACAACGTGCAGAATATTGCGCCTTGACTCAACCGCGCCCCCGGGCGTTCAGCCGAGGTCGACCCCCGATTATGATGCGTCTTAAGCCCTTTCCTGCCATTGCTGGAGCCTTGCTGCTTGGGGCTGCTGGCTTGACCGGCTGTGCCAGCGTCGAGCGTGAGTACGAGGCCGCACTCCTGCTCAGCGATCTGGAGGCCGAGCCCGATGCGGAAACTCGCCTGCAACGCCGGGGCGGTGATCCGGAATCGGAGACGGTTCGTTACGATCTCGGCGCTGGTGAGCGGCGTGCGGATCTCTATCGGCCGGAAGGGGAGGCGCTCGGCAATCTCGTGCTCGTCCACGGCCTGACCGAAGACGGCAAGGACGATGAGCGGCTGGTGGCGTTCGCCGAGAGCCTGAGCCGGACCGGCTATCGGGTTCTGGTGCCGGATGTGGAGTCGCTGCGGGAGAGCCGCTGGGATCCGGATGCCGGTGAGGACGTTGCCGACGCCCTGCGCCATATGGCGGAGCGGCCCGAGAGCCGCGGCAAGCCCCTGAAGGTCGCGACGTTCAGCCTGATGAGCGGTCCAGTGCTACTGGCCGTGCGGGATGAGGAGCTGCAGCGTCGGGTCGATAGTGTGGCCCTGATCGGCGGCTACTACGACCTGCAGGCATGGCTCCAGTATCTGACCACTGGCTACGATCCACTGGCCGAAACCCAGGATCAGCCGGCGCCGCTGGCGCAGGGGCGATGGGTACTGCTGCGGACGCTGGCCGAGCACATGGAGGCGCAGGAGGATCGGCGTTGGCTGCGGCGCCTTGCCGACCGCCGCATCCAGGACCCGGAGGCCGATATCAGCGCCGAACGGGCGTCGCTCAGCGAGGCTGGCCAGAGCGTGGTCGCGCTGCTGGAGAACGAGGAACCGGAGGCCTTTGAAGAGCGCTACGGAGCGCTCCCGGAGTCGATGCGCGACAAGTTGGATCGCCTCGACCCCTCCAGTCAGCGCTGGCGGAACTTCCCGCCGCAGGTGCTCCTGGTCCACGGCAGCAACGACCCGGTCGTCCCTGCCAGTCACAGCCGAGCCCTGGAATCTGCGCTTCCCGACGCGAGAGTGCGGGAGAGCTCAGGGCTTGCCCATGTGGAGCTCGATGCCGGTCTGCTCGATACCTATCGAATCTGGCGCGCCGCTTCGGATCTGCTGGATCGGCGGTTAGTGCCTGGCGAACCGCTGGCGGTGGATCGCGACCGCCAGGTCTATATCCCCCCGCGCGATGAGCTTCAGCGCACACTCCAGGTCGGAGCCGTTTACAACGACGACGCCATCCAGATTCGTTATGTACTCAAGACCGACGAGCCGTCCTGGTACCACCAGTACTGGGTCTACGATGAGCGGCGGCGCCATCAGGAGGGTCGCTGGGAACTTTACGGGTCCGGCGGTCCGCCGCCGGACCCGCGTGGACTTTATGAGGATCGCATCGCCATGCTCATCGACGCCAATGAACTGGGGCTGAGGGAGTACGGCGGCTTTCTCATCGCGCACGAGGGGGTGCGTGGGTTCCCTTCGGCTGCCGACCCGGAGGAGGTGGTCAGCCATCCACACCTTGGTGAACGTCTCGGCCGCGAGGATGTGGACCCGTACCTTCCGCAGAGCCGTCGCGATACGCAAAACGCGGCTTGGGACGACGTTCGCGCTCGCGATGAACTGGAGGCCCTGCGCGACGCCGGGGATTTTCTGGATCTCTGGGAGTGGCGCGCGCACCGGTCCCACCCGGTGGGGCACGCCGACAGCGGCTCGATCCTGGAGGCGCGGCACCCGGCTTCCGGCCGCGGGACAGACACGCTGAACTGGGATGAAGAGGCCGAGCAACCGGCTTATATGTACGATCCGGATGCGGCCGGTTTTCGCGCCTTGAGCCTGGATGGGCTGGAGCGCGGGGATTACGGGCAAGACGACCCCTACTACCTCACCGAGGCTGCTGCCAAACCTTTTGATCCCGAGCACGACTGGGAGAGTGGCGATGCCCTGCCACAGCGCCTGCTGCGCGAACCGGAGGGAAACCGGAGCGCGATTCGCTCTACCGGGGGCTATAGCGACGGCGCCTGGCGGATCCGCCTGACCCGCAGCCTCGAGGCCCCGGACAGTCGTGAAAGCCACGACCTGCGCCCCGGCCGCACATACGACGTCGCCTTCTCAGTCCACGAGGGCGTCGGTAGCCGCTGGCATCGTGTGTCGTTGCCGCTGACCCTGGGGCTGGAGGATCCGGACGGCGGCCAAGCCGCGGGGGATGCCGACCTGACCGCCCGCTACACCGACGGTGACCTGGACGAGGCGGAAGCGGCGTGGACCGAAGTGACGTTGATCTATCCGGGGCCGTTGACCTGGCAGTGGCTGCAGCGCTCTGCAGGCGACGGTCACCCCCGGGGGCCCTTGGTCGAGGACGAGGGAAGCCGCCTCGGCGCGGTGCACTCCGCCCAGCAGCTCCAGGATTACATCTTGTTCGAGGAGTTGCGTCGGCTTCGCGAACAGCGGGAGTGAGCAGCCGCTGGCCCGGTGTCCCGGTCAGGGGTGCCGGACCCGCAACGGGCTGCGGCGCGGGAAGTGCTGTTTGAGGAACTCCATCTGGTCCGCGAGGATGCGTCGGCCCTGCAGGTAGACGTATTCCGCGTGGGTGGGGGTGAAGGGCACCGCGAGCAGCTCCATGCCGGCATGCTCCGGCGTACGATCCCCTTTGTGGTTGTTGCACCGCTTGCAGGCCGTGACGACGTTGTTCCAGATGTCCGCGCCGCCGCGGCTGACCGGCGTGACGTGGTCACGGGAGAGCTCGGAGGTGCGGAGGCGTTTCCCGCAGTAGAGGCAAAGGTGAGCGTCGCGGCGGAAGAGGGTGGGGTTGTTGAGGGGCGGTGTATAGCCCGCTCGTCCTTTCATCGATGCCTGGCGGGAGCCTTCGGTGGCGATAATCGAGTTGAGGTCGATGTACGACCTTCGCCCCGTGGCTGAGTTGAAACCGCCCCGCACCCGGTAGAGCGTGCTGCCGCACGCGTAGGCGACCTGGCCCAGGTAGTAGTAGCGTACCGCCTCCTCGAAACCGACCCACTCAAGCGGCATCCCGGAGACATCGGTACGCAGGATCCGATGCTCGAACACGGCCCACCCCCATTTCGTCAAGGCTCGGGCTGCACCTCTTATAGCCGGTTGGCACGCCTCTTGACAAGTGGTGTTCGCCGGGAGCACATGTCTGCCGCAGTGCAACGCGGCTTCACACCCCGGGGCCGATTCGCTAGCATCTGCCCGTTCGGCCGCGCCCGCGGATCAATTGCCGGGGCCGCACGGTCGAGTGTAGGAACGGCGGCTCATGCCCAGCCGTCACGGATTACCAACGGCTCTCAACTGCCGAAAACGGGGGAACAAACCATGGCCATCAAGGTTGCCGTGCCGAAGGAGACCCGGCCCGGCGAGCGGCGTGTCGCGCTCGTCCCGGGGGTCCTGAAGCAGTTCGGCAAACTCGGTGTCGAGCTGCTCCTGGAGACGGGAGCGGGGGAGAGCGCCGGGTTCGATGATGCCGATTACGAGGCGGGCGGTGTCCGCATCGTCCAGTCGCGGGACGAACTGCTCAAGGAAGCCGACGTGGTCCTGAGTGTGCAGCCGCCCTCGGTCAAGGAGGCCGGCCAGCTCAAGGAAGGGGCGGTGGCCATCGGCTTCATGACGCCCCACGAGGGGGACGAGCGCATCCAGACCCTTTGCAAGCGCAAGGTCACGAGCTTCGCCATGGAGCTGGTGCCGCGGATTACCCGCGCCCAGTCCATCGACGCACTCTCCTCTCAGGCCGCTGCGGCTGGCTACAAGGCCGCCATCATCGCCGCGGAGCGCTCACCGCGCTTCTTCCCAATGCTCACCACCGCAGCCGGAACCATCCGCCCGGCCAAGGCCGTGGTGGTGGGCGCGGGTGTCGCCGGCCTGCAGGCCATCGCCACCTGCCGCCGGCTGGGGGCCCAGGTCGAAGGCTACGACGTCCGCCCGGAAACCAAGGAGCAGGTCGAGTCGCTCGGTGCCAAATTCATCGACACCGGCGTGTCGGCTGTGGGTGAGGGCGGGTATGCCCGGGAGCTGACCGAGGAAGAGCGCAACCAGCAGGCCGAGGTCCTCGCCAACCACATTGCCAACGCCCATGTAGTGGTCACCACCGCCGCCATTCCGGGGCGGCCGGCGCCGAAGATCATCGACAAGGCCACCGTCGAGCGCATGGCTGGCGGCACGGTGATCGTCGACATGGCGGCGGAGACCGGGGGCAACTGCGAGTTGACCAAGGCCGGCAAGGATGTCACCCACAACGGCGTCCTGGTTGTCGGGCCGAAGAACCTGGCGTCCAGCGTCGCCGTCCACACCAGCGAGATGTACAGCAAGAACCTGTACAACTTGCTCACGCTGATGGTTGAGGAAGGTGAGCTCAACCTGAACTGGGATGACCAGGTCATCGCCGATACCTGCCTGACGCACGACGGTCAGGTTCGGCACGGGGCGACCCGTGAACGCCTGGAAGGAGGTAAGTCATGATCGAGGTCGGCGGGCTCGTAGCGCTCTACGTCTTCATGCTCGCGGCGGTTGCCGGGTATGAGGTCATCACCCGGGTTCCGGTCATCCTGCATACACCCCTGATGTCCGGGTCCAACTTCATTCACGGCATCGTCGTCGTCGGCGCCATGGTCGCTCTCGGTGTCGCCGAGACCCCGATGGAGCAGGCGGTCGGATTCATCGCCGTGCTTCTCGGTGCAGCCAACGCCGTCGGCGGCTACGTCGTCACCGAGCGCATGCTCGACATGTTCAAGAGCAGCAAGAAGGAGGACGGCTGAACATGAGTGTCCTCGTCCAACTCAGTTACTTCGTCGCCTCCATCCTGTTCATCTTTGGGCTGAAGGCGATGAGTTCGCCGGTCACGGCGCGCAAGGGCGTCATGTGGGCCGGCGTCGGCATGGTGCTGGCGACGGTGGCGACCTTCGGCCATCCCAGCGTGGGGATGGAGAACCTCACGCTGATCCTGATTGCCCTGGCCATTGGCGGTGCCTTCGCCTGGTACACGGCGGTCAAGGTGCAGATGACCGAGATGCCGCAGATGGTCGCCGTCTACAATGGTCTCGGCGGCGGTTCCGCCGGCGCCATCGCGGCGGTTTCGCTGATGCAGGGCGCCCGCTCCGACGAGGGTTCGGTGGCTGCGGCCATGGGCTCGGACGTGGCTCTGCTGGCCCTGCTCGGCGCCGTGATTGGCTCCGTGGCGTTCTCCGGCTCCATGGTGGCCTGGGCCAAGCTCGATGAGCGGCTCAAGCGCTCCACCCTGGTGGAGAAGCACCAGCAGTGGAACATTGCCCTGGCGGTGATCACCCTGATCCTGGCCTTCTGGGTCTTTCACACCGGTTCGGGGCTGCCGATTCTGCTGTTCTTTGTGGCGGCGCTGGCGCTCGGTATCTTCATCACGGTACCGATCGGCGGTGCGGACATGCCGGTTGTCATCTCGCTGTTCAACGCGCTGACCGGCCTGGCGGTCGGCTTCAAGGGCTACGTGCTCGGCAACCTGGCGCTGATCATTGCCGGTACCGTGGTCGGTGCTGCGGGCTTGCTGCTGACCTTCCTGATGGCCAAGGCAATGAATCGCTCCCTGGTCAACATCCTCTTCAGTGGGTTCGGGGCCGCGCCGCCGAGCGCCGAGTCCGAAGCGGAAGGGGAGATGAAGGAGGTCGGTGCCGCAGACGGTGCCTACATGATGGGCTACTCGGACCGCGTTATTATCGTGCCGGGTTATGGTCTCGCCGTCGCGCAGGCGCAGCACAAGCTCTGGGAGATGGTGGAGCTGCTGCAGAAGCACGACGTGGACGTCAAGTTCGCGATCCACCCGGTGGCGGGTCGGATGCCGGGCCACATGAACGTGCTTCTGGCCGAGGCCGGTGTCCCCTACGACATGATCTTCGATATGGACGAGATCAACGAGGAGTTCGAGGATACCGACGTGGTCCTGGTGATCGGCGCCAACGACGTGGTCAACCCGGCCGCACGCGAGGACGAGGGCAGCCCCATCTACGGCATGCCGATCCTCAATGTCGATTACGCCGATCAGGTCCTGGTGGTCAAGCGGGGTCGCGGAGCCGGATTCTCCGGTGTGGAGAACAAACTCTTCTTCCGCGACAATACGCGTATGGTCTTCGGAGACGCCCAAAAGGTGGTCTCGGAGATGGTTCAGACCGTCAAGGGCATGTGACCGGCACCGTCCGGTCTGGAGGCAGCGAGCTTGGTCGATGAGTCCGAGCGGCTTTGGCGCTTCGCCGAGGATATCTACGCCCGGCCCGGGGTCGAGGCCGCTTGTCTCAAGCTCCAAGCCCGCTACGGGCTGTCGATCTCGCTTCTCCTGGCCGCTATCTGGAGCGGCCTGGAGGGGCGGGGACGGCTCGGTGTCTCCTCGGCCGAAGGTGCCATCCGTCGCGGGCAGGAGTGGGATCGGGAAGTCATCGATCCGCTCCGTGCCTTGCGGCGCCATATCAAACTTCACCCGCCGGCCGACGTGGCCGATGAGACCTACGCACTGCGCAAGCGGCTGATCGCCGCAGAACTGCACGCCGAAGCGATTGAGCAGGAACTCTTCCTGCGCGACCTGCCAACGGATCTGGTCGCCTCGCCAGCCGGAGAGCGATGGCGGGATGCCGCATGGAATGCCGGTGTGGTGGTACGGCGCAAGTGTCCGACCTGTGACCCGGAAGCTGTCTCCGCGATCGCACGCATCCTGTCGGAAGCCTGTGATGAACTGGCCATGGATACTGTGGTCGAGGAGGTCAAAAGGGCATGGCCCTGAAACATCCATTCCGCCTTCTCGGCTTCGCGCCTGCGCTCCTGATCCTGACCGCCTGCGCGCCGGGGTACCTGCTGATGGACGAGGCGGAGTATGAGCGGCTTGACGAGCGCCTCGGTACGGTCGATGAACGTATCGACGCGCTGACGAAGGCCGTCGAGCAATCGGACCAGGCCGCCCAAGAGGCCCACCTTGCGCGGATTGCCGGGGCAATGGAGCAGCAGACTGCCAACCGGTGGCTGGTACCGTTGCGCCCTCAAACCTTCGAGGATGACTGCCCGGAGCCGGAGTGCCCGGACGACCGGCTACGTAGCGGCCAGGAACTCAGCGCCGAAGGCATGTTCGTCTTTGGCGAGGTTGAGTCGCTGCAGCTCGACCCGCCGGGGCTGGTCTTCGACGCCCGGATCGACACCGGTGCGACTACTTCGTCGGTGGACGCCCGCGAAATCCAGGAGTTCGAGCGCGACGGCGATCCCTGGGTGCGCTTCGAGATGGAAGACCCGGAAAGCGACCAGCGCCTGGCCATCGAGCGTCCGCAGGTGCGGGAGGCGAGCATTCGCCAGGCGTCCGGTAGCGATGCACGCCCGGTGGTGGAGTTGCACGTCACGATCGGTGAGTTTTCCGAAGTGGCGGAGTTCACCCTGACCGACCGCGAGCACCTGACCTATCCGGTGCTTATCGGGCGCAATATCCTGCGTGATGTCGCTCTCGTCGATGTCGGCCTGAAGCGCGCGACGGAGCCGGTCGCCCCGGCCGACGAAGACCTCGAGGCCATTGATGCCGACGATCACATCGAGGAAATCGCGCCGGACGATGACGATGAAGACGATGAAGATGAACAAGACGACGAGGGAGAGGACCTCGACGACGACAATGACAACGCCGGGGAGGAGGGCAATGGTGACGACGAAGACAACGGCGAGGGTTGACGTCGGTACACCGGAGCCGGTGACAGGCGCACGGGTTTGAGCGCACAACGCGTCTTTTTCTTTCTCGTCGGGCTGCTCGTGCTCATCGGCCTGGCGACCGCAGCGTGGCGGCATATTGATACGGGGGTCCCGATCCTGCCCGGCGCTCAGAAGCCGGTCTGGCTGGTCGAGGCCCGGATCGATTTCGTCGCTGACGGGGACTCGGTGCTGGCGAGTTTCAATGTCCCCGACAACCCGCCCGGCTACGAAGTATCCCTGGAACACACCGCTTCTCCCGGCTACGGGTTCGCCACCGTCCGCGAAGGGGGGGTGCTGCGTGGTGAGTGGACGATCCAGGAAGCGGAGGGGGATCAGACCCTCTACTACAAGGTCCATGTGACCCCCGACGGCACCGACCACCGCGATGCTCCTGTGGAGCAGCCACCGGATCCTCCTTCCGCCCCGACCTGGTCCGGTGCCGAAGAGACGGCCGCCGAGCAGATCCTGGAGCGTGCCCGGCAGGCCTCCAGTACGCAGCAGAGCCTAACCCGGCAGCTGATCGAGGCTTTCCGAGGGGATCGCGACGACAATGCCGATCTGCTGCTCGACAGCTACAACCGGGCCGAGGCCATCGAGCGCCTGCTCCACGACGCTGGCGTGCCGGCGCGGACGTCCCTTGGGCTGGAACTCGAGGACGGCCGCCGCAATCAGACCCCCGTCCAGCTGGTCGAGATCTTCATCGACGACCACTGGTTGCCCTACAACCCGGAGACCGGCCACCAGGGGCTCGAGGACAACATGCTGCTCTGGTACCGGGGCGGCGCGTCGCTGATCGATCTCTTCGGAGGATACAACGCCCGTGTGGCCTTCTCCATGAATCAGCAGAACGTCCCCGCCGAGCAGCTGGCGCAGATGGAGGAGTCCGCCGGACTGCTCAGCGTGCTCAGCGTTCATCAGCTTCCGATCGAGCAGCAGACCGCTTTCAAGCTGCTTTTGCTGCTTCCGCTCGGAGCGCTGGTGACGGTTTTCCTGCGCATCCTCGTGGGGATCCGTACCTCGGGGACGTTCATGCCGGTGCTCATTGCCCTGGCTTTCCTGCAGACGGAGCTCGCCTCCGGACTGGTGAGTTTCGTCAGCATCGTCGCGTTGGGCCTGCTGTTGCGCAGCTACCTCTCACGGCTGAATCTGCTGCTGGTTGCGCGGATCGCTACCGTGATCGTTATCGTCGTCTTCATGATCGGGCTGCTTAGCCTGGTGGGTTACCAACTCGGGTTCGCCACCGGCATGACGCTGGCCTTCTTCCCGATCATCATCATTGCCTGGACCATCGAGCGCATGTCGATCCTCTGGGAGGAAGAGGGCCCGCGCGAGGTCCTGGTTCAGGGCGGTGGCAGCCTGATTGTGGCGCTGGCCGCCTACCTGGTCATGAGCCGGCCCCTGGCCGAGCACCTGACCTTCAATTTCCCCGAACTCAACCTGGTGGTCGTCGCTCTGATCATGTTGATGGGCCAGTACACCGGCTACCGACTCACCGAGTTGCGCCGGTTCTCCGCGTTCCAGGAGGCATCGCGGTGATCCTGCGTCACTGGCAGACCGCCCGGAGGCTCCGGGCCGCCGGCATCCTCGGCATGAACCGGCGCAACGTGCACTACATTGGGCGTTACAACGACCGCCGCCTCTACCCGCTGGTCGATGACAAGCTGCGTACCAAGCTTCTCGCCGAGAAGCACGGCATCGGTACACCCTCACTGCGGTTTACCGTCCGTCAGCAGCACGAGGTCACCCACCTGGGCGAGCGCCTGCGCGGCGTGGATGAATTCGTGATCAAGCCGGCTAAGGGGGCGGGCGGCAAGGGGATCCAGGTCATCTCCGGCAGGCGCGGCGAGCGCTTCCTCAGTGGCGGGGAGCGCGAGTTCCGGCTTGTGGATATCCAGCGCCACGTCACCAATACCCTGGCCGGCCTCCACTCCCTCGCCGGGACCCCCGACGTGACCATTTTTGAGGACCGGATCCGTCTCGATCCCCGCTTTGAGCGTTTTTCCTACGAGGGGATCCCGGATATCCGGGTCGTCGTCTTCCGCGGCTACCCGGTCATGGCCATGCTCCGCCTCTCCACCCGAGCCTCCAGTGGCAAGGCCAATCTTCACCAGGGCGCCGTTGGCGTCGGGCTCGATATTGGCAGCGGGCGTTGCGCCTATGCTGTGCAGTTTGACGAGCGCATCCGTCAGCACCCGGATACGGGGGTAGTCCTCGACGAGATCGACATCCCGGATTGGGAGTCCCTGCTTGAACTCGCCGCCCGTTGCCAGGAAATGAGCGGGCTCGGCTACCTCGGCGCCGATCTGGTCCTGGACCGCGATCGTGGTCCGCAACTGCTCGAACTCAATGCCCGCCCCGGCCTCTCCGTGCAGATTGCCAATGGCCGCGGACTGGTCCCGCGCCTTGAGGCCATCGAAGCCCTGGATCGCCCGCACGAGACGGCGCAGGCGCGCGTGGCCTTCGCGATGGAGCAATTCGCCGTCGGCGCTTGACGGCGTAGCGACGGAGCGCCTTAGCATTGCGCATCGGTCGAAGCTCAAGGGAAGCCCGGAATGTCTGTCGCTGAGATCCTCATCGGCATCCTGGTCCTCTGCCTGCTCGTGCTTGGCAGTGCCGTGCTCCGCGCCTACACGCTCTGGGCCCGTCGGCTCTTCTTGCCGGCGTCGATCATCGCCGGTGCGGTGGGTTTGTTCCTTGGTCCGGAAGTGCTCGGGCGCTGGATTACGAGCCCGTTCGAGGAGGGCCAGGGGCTGTTCCCGGCTTATGTCTACGAGACGTGGACGGCGCTTCCCGGCTTGCTCATCAGTGTCGTCTTCGCGGCCCTGTTCCTGGGCAAGCCGATCCCCGGTCTGCGCGAGATCTGGCTGCGGGCGGGTCCCCAGGTGGTGGTGGGCCAGACCATGGCCTGGGGGCAGTATGTGGTAGGCATTCTCCTCGCGCTGCTGGTCCTGACCCCTGTCTTCGGTCTCTCCCCGATGGCCGGGGCGCTGATCGAGATCGGCTTTGAAGGCGGGCACGGTACCGCCGCGGGTATGGCAGGTACCTTTGAGGACCTTGGCTTCGCGGTCGGCGCGGACCTCGCCCTGGGCCTGGCCACGGTGGGCCTGGTCGGCGGTGTCGTTGTCGGTACGGTGATGATCAACCTGGCGGTGCGCCGCGGCATCATCGACTCCCCGGAGGGTGCCGGGGGGCCGGCCGATGCGCAGGAGCGTTTCAGCGAGCGCGAGTGGTACATCCTCAAGCGGGACCGCCGGCAAGAGGGCAGCACCACGGATCCGCTCACCGTCCATCTGGGCCTGGTTGCCCTGGCGGTCCTGCTGGGCTGGCTGCTGTTGCAAGGGCTGCAGTGGATCGAGGCCGTCACCTGGGGCCGCGGCGGCGACGGCGTGGAGATCCTGGCCCACGTGCCGCTCTTCCCGATGGCGATGCTCGGCGGCGTCGCGCTCCAGGTCTTCGTCGCCCGTGCCGGCTACGCCGATTACGTATCGGAGCGGACCATGGCGCGGATCTCCGGCACGGCACTCGACTTCACCATCGTTGCTGCCCTGGCGACCCTGTCGCTGACTGCCCTTGGCGAGAACTTGGTGCCGTTCCTGCTGCTCGCGGCCACCGGCATCGCCTGGTCCTTGTTCGTGCTGATCGTCATCGCCCCGCGCGTGATCCCCTTCGACTGGTTCGAGCGGGGCGTCGGCGACTTCGGCCAGTCCATGGGCGTTACGGTGACCGGTGTGCTCCTCATGCGGATGGCCGATCCCACCAACCGCTCCGGGGCGCTGGAGAGCTTCGGCTACAAGCAGCTGCTCTTCGAGCCGATCGTCGGCGGCGGGCTCTTTACCGCCGCATCCGTGCCGCTGATTTATCAGTTCGGGCCGGTTCCGGTGCTCATCCTCGCCGCTGTGATCACCCTGGGGTGGCTGCTTCTCGGCTTCCTCTACTTCGGCCGGATGGTTCCGAATGGGGGCCGGGGTCGGCTGCGGCCCGGCCGGGCGGCTTAGTGGCCGTTGCGGTCCGCCGAAGCCTGCAGCCGGGCGCCGGTTTACGGGCCGGCCATGAGCTGCTGGTAAGCGTCATTGATTCGCTGCAGCGTCGCCGTGTCGCCGCCCCGGTCGGGGTGGTGCTGCATCGCCAGGCGCCGGTAGCGCCGGCGGATGGTGGAGCGGTTCGCGCCTGGCTCCAGCCCCAGGGTGGCCAGCGCCTCCTCCTGCCGGCCCGGCGCGAGGGCCCGCTGCAGCCCGTCGGCGATGAGCCGCTCTACAGCGTCGTTATCCATCCCTTCCAGATTGCCCGGGTCGAGGTAAAACGCGGCGAGTGGGTCGTGCTCGCGCAGCGCTCCCTCGGCAGTGCTCGCCTCGGCACCGTGCAGCAGGCGGATCTCCAGGCAGTGGATCCGCAGCTCCAGCCCGGCCTCGGCGAGAGCCGGTCGCAGCCGGTAGAGCGCGTGAAAAAGCAGGAAGTGCGCGTAATAGAGCGCGGCGGGCTCCCGCCGCTCACTGCGCTGAAACAGTGGGTGGCCGGCGTCGGCCAGTGCATCCATCAGCGTCAGCTCGGTCAGGCCTTGCGGATTTTCGTAAAGCAGGGGCTCGACGGCGACCTGCAGTTCGGCGACGGCGTCTTCAAAGTCCATGGGACCTGACTCTAGCGCTCCCAGGACCCCGGGTCAGCCCCCGGCTGCCCAGGCGAGCCGGATCTTTGCCGTTGCCGTGCCACGACCGCTGCAGGGCCTCCTCGACTACCGGGCCGCGGTGGCTGGTACGGTGCCTGACGATCCGGTCGGGTGCCGGGTCCGCGTGCCCCTTGGCCGTGGCCGGACCATCGGCATCGTCGTTGCCGAACGTCAGGCGTCCGCTGTCCCGCAGGCGCGGTTGCGCCGGATCGAGGCGTGGCTGGATCAGCAGCCCGTGCTGACCCCTGAGTTGCTCCAGACCCTCGAGTGGGCCGCCCGCTACTACCGCCATCCGATCGGTGCCGTTTTGGCGGCGGCGCTGCCGGCCCGTCTGCGTCGCGGCGAGTCCGTGCAACGGCAGGAGCCGTGGTGGCGGCTGGATCCGGAGCTTGTTGCCGACGATCAGCCGGTCCGGCGTGCACCGCGCCAGGCGGAGTTGCGCGCCTATCTCCTCGAGCGCGGAGGTGCCGCCCCGTGCGCCGAGCTCAATGCACTGGAACCTGCGTGGCAGCGCGCCGGGCGAGTGCTGGAGCAGCGCGGTCTCCTGCACCGGGAAAGCCACCCGGTCACCGGCGGGGCGGGAACCGTGCCGCCCTTGCCCGCGAGCGAACCGCCAGTGCTGGGGGACCGGCAACAAGAGGCGGTTGCGGCGCTGGAGGCGGCGACGGGGTTCACACCTTTCCTCCTTGAGGGGGTCACTGGCAGCGGCAAGACCGAGGTCTACCTGCGCGCCGCTGCCCGGGCCCTGGAGCGTGGCCAGCAGGTCCTGATCCTTGTTCCGGAGATCGGCCTGGCACCGCAATTCCTGGAGCGGATCCGGCACCGCTTACCGGCGCCGGTAGCGGTGATCCACTCCGGGCGCGGGGGTGGCGAGCGCAGCGAGGCCTGGCTGGCGGCTGCTCGCGGCGAGGCGCAGGTGGTGCTGGGCACGCGCTCGGCTGTCTTCACGCCGCTGCCGCGGCCCGGGTTGATTATCGTCGATGAGGAGCACGATCCGTCGCTGGCGCAGCAGGATGGGTTTCGCTACTCGGGCCGTGACCTGGCCGTCTACCGGGCGCGGGCGCTGCAGGTGCCGGTGGTCCTCGGTTCTGCGACGCCGTCCCTGGAGAGTCTTCACAACGCCCGCTCGGGGCGCTACCAACGCCTTTCTCTGCCCCAGCGCGCCGGTACCGCCCGCAATCCAGCGGTTCACCTCGTCGATATTCGCAGCCGCCCCCTGCGCGGGGGCATCTCCGCACCCCTGGAAGCGGCGCTGCGGCGCCACCTGGAGGCGGGGCAGCAGGTCCTCGTCTTTCTCAACCGCCGCGGCTACGCCCCGGTTCTGACCTGCCACGCCTGTGGCTGGGTGGCGGCCTGCCACCGATGCGATGCACGTCTGACGCTGCACCAATCCGCCAATGAGATGCGCTGCCATCACTGCGGCTCCGCGGTCCGGCGCCCCGTTGCCTGCCCGGAATGCGGCGCCGGGGAGCTCCGCCCGTTGGGGCCGGGCACGGAACGCTTGGAGGAGGCCCTGGCAGAGGCCTTCCCCGAGGTCCCCCAGGTGCGCATCGACCGGGACACGACCCGGCGCCGCGGCGAGCTCGAGGCTCGCCTGGATGCGGCGCAGCGTGGCGATGCACAGCTGCTCATCGGAACGCAGATGCTCGCAAAGGGGCACCATTTGCCCGCGGTGACGCTGGTGGCGATTGTCGATGTGGATCAGGGGCTCTTCGGCGCAGACTTCCGGGCCGCCGAGCGTCTGGCGCAGGTGGTTGTCCAGGTCGCGGGGCGGGCTGGACGCGGCGATCACCCCGGGGAGGTCCTGCTGCAGACGCGGCATCCGGAGCACCCCTTGCTGCGGACACTGCTCGAAAGCGGCTACGGCGCTTTTGCTGCAGCGCACCTGGCCGAACGGCAGGCGGCTGGCCTGCCTCCCTTTGCGGCGCTGGCACTGCTGCGCGCCGAGTCCGTGGACGCTCAAGCCCCCTACCTCTTCCTGGAGGGGGCGGCACAAAGTGGGCACGCGGTCCTTTCCGGAAGCGACGGTGGCGTGGAGTTGCTCGGTCCCGTGCCGGCGCCGATGGAGCGCCGGGAAGGCCGCCACCGCGCGCAATTGATGGTGCGCGCCGAGGAGCGGGGAGGACTGCATCGCTTTCTCGACGCCTGGGCGCCGGGGCTCGATCAGCTGCAAGGCGCGCGTCGCGTTCGCTGGTCGCTGGATATCGATCCGACGGAGATGGTGTGATTCGTCTGGGTAATCGGAGGGAGCACTGTGTTTGAGCTCACGAAACTTCTCGGGGCCCTGCTGATGCCGCTGAGCCTGATCCTCCTTGCCGGCCTGCTGGGGCTGCTGCTGCTCTTCACCCGCCGCTGGCGCTGGGGCCGCAACCTGCTCATGGTGACCCTGGCGGCGTTTTACCTGCTGGCCTGGGAACCGTTCGCCGCGCGCCTACTGGAGCCGCTGGAGGAGCAGTACGCTCCCCTGCTGGAGCCGCGGGAGCAGCTTGCCGAGGAAGCAGTCGATGAGATCGTCGTCCTTGGCCACGGTCATCGGCTTGATCCACGCCTGCCGATCACCGCACAAGCAAACGCCGACGGGGTAACCCGCGTCCTCGAAGGGGTCAGGCTCCAGCGTCTCTTCCCGGAGGCCGGCCTGACTCTGACCGGCGGCGCGGTCCGCGGCGACACCCCGAACTCGGCGGTCATTTACCGGCTGCTGGAGGCTTTGCAGGTGGATGTCGGTCCGGTGGCGCGTCTCGATCATCCGCGGAATACCGCGGAAGAGGCGGCGGCGGTCGCCGAGCGGCGGGCGGAGCAGGACGAGGCGGGAACCCTGATCCTGGTGACCGAGGCTTCACACATGCCGCGGGCCATGGCTCTTTTTCGTGGGCAGGGCCTCGATCCGGTGCCGGCGCCCACCGGACACCGTGTCCGGGCCCACGAGCCCGGAGCGGCCCACCATCCCGGCCACGCCCTGCGGCCGAGCAGCCACGCCGTGCGCATGAGCGAACGAGCGTTCCATGAATACCTCGGGATCCTCTGGGCGCGGTTACGGGGGTGGACGGGGGAAGCGGCCGTCAGGCCCGTTCCAGCTGATGCTGGGAGACGGTCAGATTGGTGTGCCTGCCGGAGACATCGAGCAGGATCATCGCCCGCTCATCGCCGCGGGTGGCCCGGAAAATGCCTTCGTAGGCTGCAAAGGGGCCGTCGATGACGCGAACGCGCTCGCCAGGCTGGATGGGGTCGGGGGAGAGGTCGCAGAACCCATTTTGGGTTCGCTCGCGGATCGCCTCCACCAGCTCATCAGGTACCCGCGCCGGCCAGGTGCCGAAGCGGACCATCTTGCTGACACCTGTCGTGGAGCGGATCGGGCTCCAGTCCTCGGCGCCGGCCGCCAGGCGGATGAAGAGATAGCGGGGGAACATGGGTTCCGTCACCGTCTGGTAGCGGCGCTGGCGACGCCGCTGAAAGCGGGCGAAGGGCAGGAAACAGCGGAAGCCCTGCCGATCCAGGTTCCACCAAGCCCGTTCCTCCTGCTTGGGCTTGCTGTAGACCAGATACCAGGCATCGGCGGTGAAACGCTTCTCGAACAGCTCCTCATCGTGCATCCCGTTCCTCCCTGTCGGTGACCCGTTGGATACCGGGTCGCCGGCTATTTCCACTCCCGCCGACCGCCGAGGTCCACGGCGAGCCGATCGTCATCGCGCAGCACATAGGTGGCCCCGCAGTAAGGGCAGATAACTTGGCCCTCCTCGTGCACGGGGAGGTAGACCCGCGGGTGCGAGTTCCACAGGTACATCCCGGGCATCGGGCACGAAAGCGGCAGGTCCTTCGCGGTGACCTCGTAGCGGTTGGCCGCGTTCGGTTGGATCAGATCGTTGCGATCGTGGGTCTCGGGATCTGGCACGGTTCGCTCCCGTAACAGGCTGCGGATTGTCTCAAGCGCGGCTGCGGCGTAATCTATCGCTGCTAGTCCAAACGGATCCGCCGCGTGAGTCAAGAGACCCCACGTCCGAACCGCATTCACCTGCTGCGCACACAGCTTTGGGCCTGGACCGGCGAGACGGCCTATCGCGATGCGGTGCGTCTGGGTGCTCCCCGCTCCCGGGAGGCGGTGCCGGTGATCGACCTGATGCACGAGGCGCCCGGCGTGGCGCTGGCGACGCTGCTGGGCCTGCTCGAGCAGGATCGCTTCGATGCCCCGGTGCTGCTCATCGAGCGCGGGCTCGATGAGGCGGGGACACCGTTCCTGCACCACGAGAACGCCACCGCGGCGTTGGGCGCGGCCTGTATTGCACTGGAGAATGACGGCACGGCGGGCGGAGAGGGCGGCGACTCGCGCAGCCTCCTCAGCGATCTGGTCGGTGTTTGGCTCATCGCCGCGGTGGCCGACTTCCCGGAAGCCCACGAGGGTTATCTGCGGGATCTGGCGCGCGGCATGGGGCTGCAGATGGTGCCCCGTGGTTGGGCGGGGACACTGCTCCACACCAGTCCGGGGGGCGCAAGCGGGCTCGAGGGGCTGGCCGTCGGACTCGTCCACGAGGCGCTCGTTGAGCGGGCCCCGGGGCTTAAGCTGCGCACCGTCCGGGCCGCGCTGGAGGCGCTGGATGCTGCGCGGGAGAGTGAACGGCCGAAGGATTGGCGTCAGGCCCTTGCCTTCGTGGTCGGCTCCGAGTTCTACAATCAGCCGCTCGGGCGCCTGCGTGCCGAGTACCAAGCCCACCACGATGCCCCGGCGAGTCGCCATCGCCTCGCGGTGGAGTTCATTGAGCGCGAGGCGCTTCCCACTTACCACTCTGTCCGCGACTAGCGCTCCCGCGCGTCGCGGGAGCCTTCGTTGCGCTCTTCCAGGTCCTGGAGCTGCACGTTCAGTGCGCCCACCGAGATCTGCAGCTCCCGCAGCGAGATCCCGAGCGAGGCCAGCATGAGGATCAGGCTGGTGGCAAAGAGGATCTTGCCGGCCAGCGGCCAGCCGACGAACAGCACCAGCATGCACAGCACACAGAAGAAGAGGCTGGCGACGCCCGCGACCTGCATGTTCCTGATGAGTACCACGCGGCTGCGCAGGTTCTCGATCTGTGCCCGCAGGCTCGTGTCGTGGGTGCTTCGATACTTGGACTCGAGATCCCGGATCAGGGAAGCGAGCGCGAGAAAACGATTGGTGTAGGCCAGGAGCAGCAGCGAGATCGCCGGGAAGAGAAGCGCCGGCGAGGAGAGGGTGAGTTCCGTGGTCGTCGGCTCCGGGGTCTGAAACATGGCTCCGCCTGCACGTTACTGAATAGAGCTCCAGAATACGGGTCGAGCTGCCCCTTTGTCGCCTTCTGTCCCGGGGGGCTGCGGGGCTATAATCCGCCGACTTTTCCGTTGCCGAAGGTCCCTCATGAAGCCGGCTCTGCCCCCTTTGGATCAAGCGCGCGTCGCCGTTGCCGGTGACTTGATGCTCGACCGCTACTGGCACGGCGGGGCGCAGCGGATCTCGCCGGAGGCTCCCGTTCCGGTGGTTCGTGTTGACGGTTCGGAGGAGCGACCCGGCGGCGCTGCCAACGTCGCGCTCAACGTTGCCGCGCTTGGCGGGCAGGCAGCAGTCTTCGGGCCGACCGGTGCGGACGAGGCGGCGGACCGGCTCGGCCAACTGCTGGAGGCCGCGGGGGTCGGCCACAGCTTCGAGCGTATTGCCGGGGGCGACACGATCACCAAGCTGCGTGTGATCAGCCGTCAGCAGCAGCTGCTGCGGCTCGACTTCGAGCGTGGCTTCCCCGGTTTCGATGGCGCGTCCATGGTGCGGCTGCTGGCGGAGGCGCTGGACTGGGCCCACGTACTTGTCCTTTCGGACTATGCCAAGGGGGCCTTGCCTGACCCGCAGCGTCTGATCCAGGCGGCTCGCGCTGCGGCGGTTCCGGTGCTGATCGATCCGAAAGGGGTCGATTACGAACGGTACCGTGGTGCGACCCTGTTGACGCCGAATCTGGCCGAGTTCGAGGCGGTGGTGGGGCCCTGCCCGGATAGCGAGGCGATTGCAGAGCGCGGCGCCGCACTGGCGGCGGCCCTCGATCTGGAGGCGCTGCTGGTCACCCGCGGCGAGGCGGGCATGACCTTGGTGCCGCATTCTGGATGTGCGGTCCATTTGCCGACCCGCGCCCGCGAGGTCTTTGATGTTACCGGGGCCGGCGATACCGTGATCGCTACTCTGGCGTCGGCGCTTGCCGTGGACACGCCGATGGCCGACGCTGCGATGCTCGCCAATGCCGCGGCCGGCGTGGTTGTTGGCAAGCTCGGCACCGCCACGGCAAGTCGGACGGAGCTGGAGCGTGCCCTGGGGGGCGAGGCGGCGAGCGGCCGCGGGGTCGTCGATGAGGTCGGTCTGCTTGCAGCCGTGGACCGGGCGCGGCAGTCCGGCGAGCGGATTGTGATGACCAATGGCTGCTTTGACCTTCTGCACGCCGGGCACGTGGATTACCTGCAGCGGGCACGCGAGCGCGGGGATCGGCTGATTGTAGCGGTTAATGATGACGCCTCCGTGTCCCGTCTGAAGGGACCGGAGCGCCCGGTGACGCCGCTGGCGCAGCGCCTGAGCGTTCTCGCGGCGCTCGATTGCGTCGACTGGGTGGTCTCCTTCAGCCAGGATACGCCCGCGGCGCTGATCGGTCGCGTCCTGCCGGATCTGCTGGTCAAGGGCGGGGATTACCGCCCTGAGGATATTGCCGGTTACGATGCCGTAACGGGGCACGGTGGCCAGGTCGAGGTGCTCGATCTCGTCGAGGGGGCGTCCACCACAGCGCTGATTGAGCGGATTCGCCGGGGGGGCGGCGGGTCCTAGCAGTCAGCCCCGCGCCGCCAGGGCGTCATCGAGCTGCGCGGTGACGTCGGCGATCTGGATCCGCTCCATGGCATCCGGGCGGCGGACCCGCTGCCCCCACCGCAACTGATCCACGCTGCGCTGGAACTCTGCGGCCACCGCATCCGGGTAGCGGTTGGCGGTCCGTTCGCGGTGCAGGTATGGCCCCGTGCGCTGTGGATTGGAGGTGGCGAACAGCCCGATGACCGGCGTCCCGCAGGCGTTTGCCAGGTGTAGTGGGCCGGAATCGGGGCCGACGAAGGACGCGGCGCGCTCCAACACGGCGAGTAGCCCCTTGAGGCTGGTCTGCCCGATCAGGTCCGTGGTCGGCGCGGCGGCTGCGGCGCGGATCGCCTGGCCGTAGTCACGTTCGAGTGCGGTAGGGCCGCCGGTGAGGACCAGCTGCAGCCCGTGGTGTCGGTAGGCGTGGTCGGCCACGGCGGCGTAGCGTTCGGCGGACCAGTTCCGGAAGTTGCGCGCCCGGGCGGAACTGCACGGGCTGATCGCCAGGAAGGGGGCGGTCGGCAGGAGGCGATCGGCTTCGGCGCGCGCCGTTTCCGGGATCGGGATCTCCCAGCGAAGCTCGCGCTCCGGCAGGCCGATGGTCTCCAGGAACTGAAAGAAGCCATCGAGAACATGGACACGGGCATCGCCCGTTATGCGCTGATTGGTGAACCAGGCCTGGCCGTTGCGCGCGCGCGCGCGATCGAAGCCCACGCGGGTGTCAGCGGAGATGGCCGCCGCTAGGAGGTTGGCCCGCCACGAGGCCTGCATGTGCAGCAGGGTCTCGAAATGCCGGTCCTTGAGCGTATAGCGCAGCTTGCGGGCTGCGCCGAGGAGTCCATCGCCCTTGTCGACGACAATGAACTCGACGCCGGGCAGGTCGCCGAGGAGCTGGTACTCGGTCCGCCCGATAACCCAGGAAATGGTGGTCTGCGGCCAGTGGTGCTGCAGGGTGCGGACGATGGGCACCACGTGGGTGCAGTCGCCGATAGCCGACAGACGCAGCAGACAGAGCGAAGCGGGCGGTGTGGCGGAGGCACTAGCGGCCATGGGGAGTGGCGTCCTCCTTCAGTGCGGCCTGCCAGCCCTCTTCCAGGGATTTCCAGTCCTCGGGCGCCACCGGCGGTAAGCCGGAGCCGTCGCCCTGGAGCTTGACCAGGCTGCGCCGCAAGCGGTCCAGGTTTCGACGGCACCAGGAGCCGGCTCGCCGCAGGCGGGCGCGATCAAGATCGATGATGTAGACGGTCTCGTCGGGCGTGATCAGGATGTTGTGGGCGTTGAGGTCAGCGTGATCGACGCCCCGCCGGTGGAGTTGGCCGATGCAGTGACCGATCCGGGCCCAGAGTTCGGGGTCGAGGTGGTATTCGCGCAGACGCTCGACGAGGGTCTGCGCGGTGAGGCGCTCGATGAGCAGATCGCCGCGATAGAGCCAGCCCCGGGGGCGGACGCGGGCGGCGAGAGGGGCCGGCACGGGAAACCCCTCCGTGTAGAGCCGTGCCAGCAGGTGCCACTCGCGCCAGGGGCGGGAGGTGGCGAGGCGCCCGCGCGGATAACGGTCCCCGAGCCAGGGAGCCAGCACGCCGCCGCGACGGTAAGGTCGCAGTACCGCCGGGATACCTTCCACCTCAAGGAAGCAGGCGCTGCCGCGGCCGCCGCCGGGGCGCCCGATCAGGCGTCCACTCCGGGCGAGTGCCTCGGGGTCAAAGAGGCGCTCATCGGGCGGGGTCAGGCGATCTGCATCGTAGAGGATGTGGGCGCCGTGCTGATCGATTTGCCGCGGATCCATGGCCCATTACTGTGCCATACCGGGGCGCAGGCGGGGGGTGGTAAAGTGCGCGCATGGCACATTGGCGTATTCCGAAACGGGTCTTCCTCGTCGGTCCCATGGGCGCCGGCAAGAGCACCGTGGGGCGGGAGTTGGCGGAGCTGCTCGGTCTCGAGTTCGTGGACAGCGATCATGAGATCGAGGAGCGCACCGGCGTCAGCATCCCCTGGATTTTCGATCTGGAGGGTGAGGCCGGGTTTCGTGCCCGCGAGGCTGCCGTGATCGATGAGCTGACGGCGCGGGAGGGTTTGGTCCTGGCGACCGGCGGCGGAGCGGTTACCACCCCCGGGAACCGCGATGTCCTCGGTGCTCGCGGTGTGGTGGTCTATCTGGATACTCCGGTCTCCGTGCAGTTGGCGCGGACGCGGCAGGATCCCAACCGCCCGCTGCTCCAGGCGCCGGACCCGGAAGCGCGGCTGCGGGAGCTGCTTGAGCAGCGGGATCCGCTCTACCGGGAGGTGGCCGATATCGTCGTGGAGACCTCGGGGGGACGCGCGCGCAGCGTGGCCCGGCGGATTGTGGCGGCCCTGCAAGGGGCCGGGGACTGAGACGGAGCGATTATGCGCAAATTGGAAGTGGCGCTTGGCGAGCGCAGCTACCCGATCTACATCGGGGGCGGCCTTCTGTCTTCCGGTATCGGTGCCGAGCACGTGGTGACCGATCGGGCTCTGTTGGTGAGCAACGAGACCGTCGCCCCTCTGTATGCCGACCGCTTGGCGTTGCCCGGTATCGACGTGCAGCGCGTAATCCTGCCCGACGGCGAGCGGTACAAGCGGCTTGAGACCTGTGAGCGTGTCTACGACGCACTGATCGAGGGGCGTTTTGATCGGTCGGCGACCATCGTCGCCCTCGGCGGCGGGGTTATCGGTGACCTCGCCGGCTTCTGTGCGGCGACGTACCAGCGCGGTGTCGGCTATATCCAGATACCGACCACGCTTCTCGCCCAGGTGGACTCTTCGGTCGGTGGCAAGACCGGCGTCAACCACCCCAAGGGCAAGAACATGATCGGCGCCTTTCACCAGCCGCGCGCGGTAATCGCCGATACGGACGTCCTCGCGACGCTTCCCAACCGAGAACTGGCCGCCGGCCTGGCCGAGGTGGTCAAGTACGGGCTGATCCGCGATCGCCCTTTCTTCGACTGGCTGGAGGCCGAGGCCGAGGCGCTGTTGCGTCGGGATCCGGAGGCGCTGGCCCACGCCGTGGCCGAGTCCTGCCGCAACAAGGCGGCCGTGGTCGCCGCCGATGAACGGGAGGCCGGGGAGCGTGCCCTGCTCAATCTCGGCCACACCTTTGGGCACGCCATTGAGACGTATACCGGGTACAGCAGCTGGCTTCACGGGGAAGCTGTCGCCGTGGGCTTGTGCATGGCGGCGCGGATGTCGGTGGAGCTGGGCTGGCTTGCCGAGTCGGAGTGGGAGCGGACTCGTCGGCTGCTTGAGCGTTTCGGCTTGCCCACCGAGCCACCACCGATCCCGGAGGCGCAGTTCCGCGAGCTGATGAGCGTGGATAAGAAGAGTCGCGGCGGTCGGCTGCGCCTGGTGCTGCTCCAGGGCGTCGGTGATGCGGTGGTAACGGCGGACTTCGACCCTGCAGCTCTGGACCGGACGCTCGCGACACACCCCTGATCGGCGTTAGGTGCGTTCCTCTGGCCGAAAGATACGCCGGTACTCCTCGATGGCGAACCGGTCGGTCATGCCCGCAATGTAGTCGGCCACCGCCCGGGCGCGGCCCGGGAGCCCGCGGCGCTGCTCACCCAGCTCGGCGGCCCGGCGCGGCTGGTCCGGCATCAGCTGCGGCTCCTCCAGGAAGACACCGAAGAGCTCGCGGATCACGCCCTGGCTTTTGCGGACCATTCGGGCCACGCGGAAGTGGCGGTAAAGGTGGTCGAAAAGGAAGCGTTTCAGATCCTCGTGGCGCTCCGCCATGTCCGGACTGAAGGCGATCAAGGGGGCATCGAGCTGACGGACGTCATCGACGGATTCGGGGGCGGAGCCATCGATGCGCGCTGCGGACTCGCGAATCAGATCGTGGACCTGGACGTTGATCATGCGGCGGACCACCTCGTAAATGGTGCGTCGTTGATCGAGCGCCGGATAGGCGCGTTCGACCTCGTCAAACAGCGGCCCGAGGAGCGCTGTCTGGCGGCAGCGATCGACCGTGATCAAGCCGGAACGCAGCCCGTCGTCCACGTCGTGGCTGTTGTAGGCGATCCCGTCGCAGACGTTGACCAGCTGGGCCTCAAGCGTGGGCTGGCCGTCGCTGACGAAGCGCGCGGCCACCGGCCCGAGCTGTCTGGCCGTCTCGGGCGGGCAGCGCTTGAGCAGTCCCTCCCGGGTCTCGAAGGTCAGGTTGAGTCCGTCGAACTCTGCATAGCGCGCCTCGAGGCGATCCACCACCCGTAACGACTGGATGTTGTGCTCGAATCCGCCCAGCTCTCCCATCTGTTCGGCCAGCGCATCCTGGCCGGCGTGCCCGAAGGGGGTATGACCCAGATCGTGGGCCAGGGCGATCGCCTCAACCAGGTCCACGTTGAGCCCTAGAGCCAGCGCGCAGGTGCGGGCAATCTGTCCGACCTCGAGGGTGTGGGTCAGCCGCGTGCGGTAGAGATCCCCCTCATGGTTGATGAAGACCTGCGTCTTGTACTCGAGCCTGCGGAAGGCGCCGCAGTGGATGATGCGGTCCCGGTCACGCTGGAATTGGCTGCGGTGGCCCGGGTGCGGTTCGGGATGGCGGCGGCCGCGGCTGTTGGTCTCGGTGACGGCGCAGGGGCGCAGGGTCGGGGCGTGGACGGTCACGGCTCCACCTCGGCGGCTCCAGGAAGGGGGTCAATTTGGGGGTCCGTTGCGCCGGCGTCAACGGGTGGGGGCAGGTCGGCCAGGCGCGGTGTGACGAAGACCAGCAGTTCGTGCTGGCGGGATTGTTGAGTGGTGCTGCGGAAGAGCCAGCCGAGCAGGGGCAGCTCGGCGAGCCAGGGTGTGCGGGACTGCTGCTCGTGCTGTTCCTGCTCCTGGACACCGCCGAGCACGACCGTCTCGTCGGCCCCGACGCGCAACTGCGTGGTCAGTGACTGGGTTTCGATGCTCGGTACACCGTCGTAGACCGCGCCGACCGCGTCTTTGGTCACCTTCAGGTCGAGGATCACCGCGTCATCGTCGGTCACTTCCGGCGTCACGGTCAGCGAAAGCGCAGCGTCCTCGAAGGCCACCGCGGTGGCGCCGGACTCCGCGGTCTCCTGATAGGGGATCTGGACGCCCTGCTCGATGCGGGCCTCCTCGCGTTCGCTGGTCATCACGCGGGGCGTTGATACGATCCGCCCATGGCCCTCCGCTTCCATGGCAAGCAGTTCGAACTGAAGCAGCTGCTCGCCCACCTCCCCTACCGAGACCCCGAGCCCGGAGGCTGGGCCGACGGCGGGGAGCTCTGCCATCAGCGGATCCCCGCCTTCATCGTCGGCGTCCTCCTCCGCGCTCAGGGAGCGCAGGGTTACGTTGCCGCTGCCACGCTCTGCGGTGAGTTCGAGCCGGGTCCCGAGCTCCCGCGCGTAGTCCCCTGTGGCAAGGACGATGCGGGTCTCGATCATGACCTGTCGCCGGGGGTGGTCGAGCCCCTGGAGGAGTTCGCGGGTGCGCGCGATATGCTCGGGCGTGTCGTAGAGGATCAGGGTGTTGGTCCGCGGGTCGGCGCTGATGGTGCCGTTCTCGGAGAGCAGGCCGAGTTCGCTGCGCACTCGCTCGGCGGCATCCGCCGCATCGGTGTGGGCCAGGGGAATAGTCGCCAGCTCCGGGGGATTCTCCGCCTCCG
The DNA here is from genome assembly GCA_003552625.1 of Ectothiorhodospiraceae bacterium. Lineage (GTDB taxonomy): Bacteria > Pseudomonadota > Gammaproteobacteria > Nitrococcales > Halorhodospiraceae > Halorhodospira. The sequence goes on along the minus strand of PUNM01000095.1, from coordinate 10,364 downwards.
GAAGGGCGCCGAAGAACGGGTCCTCCGCCGGCTCCCCGGCGGCTGGCTTGCCAAGCACGGCCAGGACCAGGCTGGCGGCGACCGCAATACCTCCCAGACGGCCGAATCGGTGACTCACGGTGCCCCCGGTAACGGGCTGTGGACGACCATCTGCAGGTGGGCTTCGATCTCCCGCGGTTCGTCCCGCCGCAGGCTGGCGTGCCGAAGGCCGCGGCGGGATGGGTTGTATGACAGTCTCTGCAGCCAGTCGTAAACCTCGGGATATGTTCCCTGGATGCGCAGCGATACACCGGCCTGGTGCGCCTCCTGCTCGGTGCGTTCCAGGTCGAGCAGGTCGATGCCCGATGCATCGACCCCGGCGGCGATCCCGCCGATCTGGTCCCCGATGCTCTCGAGCGGCAGTAGCGATGGCGCAGGTTCCGGAGGCGGGGGCGTGGCGGAGAAACGGAGCCGGAGGTGGCCATCCCCCGTGTCCGCGAGGCGGTGGAGTTGCACCTTCTCAAAACCACAGCGCCGCAGCTCGCCGAGCCAGCCGTCGGCCACTGCATGGTTGGCGGTCACCGCGGTGATCTCGATTCGCTCGCCGAGTTCCACCTCCAGTAGCCGGGCTCGTGGCGGCCGGGTGCTGGCCAAAGCATCGAGCCACCCCGGGGCGGCCCGGCGGCGGGCATTGGCGGGCAGCGCCGCCGGCGCGTCCTGCGTCGAGGGGGCACTTTCAACTGCGGATGGCGCTGGCGCGGGGGGTGGGGGATCCGGCCGTGGAGGCGGGGTCTGGATATCCGAGGTCGGCGGCCAAAGGTCGAGGTGGTAGCCGCTCAGAGCAACGAGTGCGGCTGCCGAAGCGGTGGCCGCCAGCGTGCGGCGGGGATCGATCGCCGAGCCCTGGCCGGGCGCCAGCGGCTCACTGCGCAGAAGGTTGTCCGGTGGCCGGTGCCGCGCCCGATCGGCCAGAGCCGCGGCCAGGCGGTCGGCCGGCTGCACCGCCTGTCCCGCGCTGCCGCAAGGGGGGCGGGTTCGGCGGGCCGTGCGGGCTGCTGAACGCGCCGGGAGCAGTCCGCGGGGGCGTAGCCCGGCTCCCTTGAGCAACGCTTGGGCCTGGTCCAGATCCTGTTGGTGGAGGGCGATCACCCGGGGATGTCGGGAGCCCGCATCGGCTTCCACGATATACCGCCAGGCGCTTGCCGGCGGCGGCAGGCAGCGGCGAAGGTGGAGCCGAAGCACGGCCTGGTACTCGGTACGGGAGCGCAACTCGGGGAGTTCAAGCCGGTGTCGCTGGAGGCGGCTGTCGGGCAGTACGGTGGCGGCCGCTGCCCGGCCGGCGCCGAGCTTGCGGCAGGCGGTTCGCAGCGCCTGGATACGCCCGGAGGTGGTTGACGTCTTTAGCGGTTCGGATGCCGCTTCCCATCGATCCGGGCCGCGGCGCAGGCAGACGTGTACACGCCCGTGGGCGAGGACGACCCCCACCGCACGGCGGCTCAGCATAGGCATCGCGTCTCCTCCCTGAGACGTTCACGCGCTCGGGCCGAATCCCGGCCCCGTTTCTTTCGCCCCTACTATAAGGCGGGAACTCGCTCGTTCAAGTGGTGGTCGGTATACTGCCCAAAGATACGCGAACAGACCCTCGTCCCTGAGTCCCCATGAAGCGAATCGGCCGGTTCCTCCTATACGGCGCTGTTACGGTCTTCGGCGCCGGCGTGGCGCTTACGCTTGTCGCCCTGGCGTACGCATTGATCGTACTCGCGCCGCAATTGCCGGACGCCGACTCGCTGCGTGACGTTCGCTACCAACAGCCACTGCGGGTGGTCAGTGCCGAGGGCGAGCTGATCACCGAGTACGGGGAACAGCGCCGCGATCCGGTGGGCGTGGACGACATTCCCGACGATCTCGTGCTGGCCTTCCTGGCCGCTGAAGATGACCGCTTCTACGATCACCCCGGCGTCGATTACCAGGGAATGGCGCGCGCCGTCGCCCACGTGCTGCGCGAGCGTGAGTTCGGCCCTGGTGGTTCCACCATTACCATGCAGGTGGCCCGGAATTTCTTCCTCTCACGTGAGCAGACCATCCTGCGCAAGGTCAACGAGATCCTGCTCGCTTTGCAGATCGAGCAGACCCTTTCGAAGGACGAAATCCTCGAGCTCTATCTCAACAAGATCTACCTCGGTAATCGCGCCTACGGCGTGGCAGCCGCCGCGCAGGTCTACTACGGCAAGGACCTCGACGAGCTCGATCTGGCGCAGATGGCCATGATCGCCGGGCTGCCCAAGGCGCCGTCGCTCTTCAATCCGATCCGTAACCCGCAGCGTGCGCTGCAGCGGCGGGGCTACGTCCTCGGCCGAATGCTGCACGAAGGGTTTATCAGTCCCGAGCGCTATCAGGAGGCGATGGCGGCGCCGGTGACGGCCAGCCTCCATGCCCCGCGCAGCCGGGTTGAGGCCCACTACGTGGCGGAGATGGTGCGCCGGACGATGGTGGAGCGCTACGGGACCGAGGAGGCGTACACCGGTGGTTACACCGTCTACACCACCGTGGAGCGTGATCGTCAGCAGGCCGCGAACGATGCGTTGCGCCGTGGTCTGCGGGCATACGATCACCGCCACGGCTACCGTGGGCCGGAAGGAGAGATGGATCCGGAGCGCGTCGGCGAGGCGGAGGCGATGGACGCGGCCCTGGCCGACCATCCCCGCTTCGGCGGCCTCGATGCCGGTGTGGTGCTCGCGGTGGAGCCGGAGGCAGCTTGGGTCTGGCTGCGCGGCGGGGACGTGGTGCAGGTCGATTTCGAGACCATGGAGTGGGCCCGGCGTTTTATCGACGCGAACCGGCGCGGCTCGGCGCCGGAGGAGGCCGGTGACGTCGTCGCCATTGGGGATATTGTCCGTGTGCAGCGCCGTAGCGAGGGGCAGGGTGCCTTGACCGCGGTCCCCGATGTGGAGGGGGCGCTGGTTGCCGTGGATCCGCGGGACGGCCGTGTCCGAGCGCTCAGCGGCGGCTTCGATTTCCGGCGCAGTTCCTTCAATCGGGCGGTGCAAGCGCAACGCCAGACCGGCTCCGCATTCAAGCCGTTCATCTACTCGGCGGCGCTCGAGAATGGCTATACGCCGGCGACCCTGATCAACGACGCCCCGGTGGTTTTCCGCGATGATGCCCTGGAGAGCTATTGGCGCCCGGGCAATTACAGCGGGCGTTTCTACGGGCCGACCCGGTTGCGCGAGGCCCTGGTCTTTTCACGCAACCTGGTATCGATCCGGGTATTGCGTGATGTCGGGCTTGAACCCACCATCCGCCATATTGAATCGATGGGCTTCGAGCGGCAGAGCATGCCGCGCGACCTCTCTCTGGCCCTGGGCAGCAACAGTGCGACCCCGCTACAGATGGCCGCGGGTTTTGCGAGCTTTGCCAATGGCGGCTTTCGCATTACACCGAATGTCATTGAACGGGTTGTCGATGCCGACGGCGACGTCGTATTCCGGCCGGAGTTCCCGGAAGCGTGCGAGTTGTGCCAGGACGATCTGCTGATGGCCTCGGTGCCGGGGGATCGCTACGGGCTGTTCGATCTGCCGCCCGCCGCCGAGCGGGCGGTCGCCCCGGAGAACGCCTGGGTCATGAACGACATGCTCCAGGACGTCATTCAGCGGGGTACCGGGCGGGGTGCGCAGCGCGTCGTTCAGCGCGGTGACCTGGCCGGGAAGACCGGCACCACCAACGACCTTCGGGACTCTTGGTTCGTCGGTCACAGCCCGGATCTGGTGGCGGCGGCGTGGATCGGATTCGACGATCAGCGAACGCTCGGTGCTGGCGAGACAGGGGCTACGGCCGCGCTGCCGATCTGGTCCCGGTTCATGGCACGCGCTCTCGATGGTGTCGAGGAGCGTAGCCTGCCGCGACCGGAGGGGTTGGTCACCGTGCGCATTGATCCGGAGACGGGACGGGCGACCAGCGCCGACAACCCGGATGCCATCTTCGAGACGTTCCGCGAGGGCGCGGTCCCGGTACGCGAGGACGGGGATCGGCGGCGTCGCGGAGGTGAGGCGGAGCGTGAGCTCTTCTAGCCAGTTCCTGGGGTACGGCACACAGCGGGGGTGACAAATGGCACGGCGTGGCGCAAGCATGAGAGATCAGCGCATGCGGCTCAGCCTGATCCGCGAGGCGGCCCGGCTGATGGCTGAGGAGGGTGTTCGCGACTACCTGGTTGCCAAGCGCAAGGCCGCGGAACGGCTCGGTGCGAGTGACACGCGCAACCTGCCCCGCAATCAGGAGATTCACCAGGCATTGCTGGAGCATCAGGCCGTCTTTGGCGGGGCGGAGCATGAGGCCGATCTGCAGCATCTAAGGCGGCGTGCGCTGGAGGCGATGGAGTTTTTCGCCGACTTCCGGCCCCGTCTGGTCGGCCCCGTCCTCGCCGGCACCGCGGATCGGGAGTCCGGGGTGCAGCTCCACCTCTTCGCCGACACGCCGGAGGCGGTGCTGTTCTTCCTGATGGATCGCAGCATTCCCTTTGACAGCGACGAGCGGCGCATGCGCTTCGGACGCGACGGTTGGTCGATCCAGCCGGTCTTTCGTTTTCTGGCGGGTGACACCGAGGTGGATCTGACCGTGTTCAGTGAGGCCGGACTGCGCGAGCCGCCGCGCAGTGATGTCCACGGCGGCGCTATGGAGCGTGCTGGTATCGCGGAGGTGAGGGCGCTGGTGGAGGAACGGGCTGCGAGCTGACGACCGCCACACCCCCCACCCCCCTGGCGACACCGGGCCAGGAGGGGGAGGGGATGCGGTCAGCCGCGCTGGTCGATGGGGACGTACTCGCGCGTCGGTGCGCCCGTGTAGAGCTGGCGAGGGCGGCCGATCCGCTGCTCGGGATCGGAGACCATCTCGTTCCACTGGGCCAGCCAGCCCGGCGTCCGGCCGAGCGCGAACATCACGGTGAAGAAGTCGGTCGGGATCCCCAGGGCCCGGTAGATGATGCCCGAGTAAAAGTCCACGTTCGGGTAGAGCTTGCGCTCGACGAAGTAGTCGTCCTGCAGCGCCCGCTCCTCGAGTTCCATGGCCAGTTCCAGCTGCGGGTCGTTCTCGATGCCCAGGTCGTTGAGGACCTCATGACACGTCTTGCGGATGATCCGCGCCCGCGGGTCGAAGTTCTTGTACACCCGGTGCCCGAAGCCCATCAGGCGGAACGGGTCGTCTTTGTCCTTGGCCTTCTCCAAGTACTTGGGCACCTGGCTGATGTCGCCGATCTGGTGGAGCATGTTCAGCACCGCCTCGTTGGCGCCACCATGGGCCGGGCCCCACAGGGCGGCGCAGCCGCAGGCGATGGAGGCGAACGGGTTGGTACCGGTGGAGCTGGCCAGGCGGACCGTGGAGGTGGACGCGTTCTGCTCGTGATCCGCGTGCAGGATCAACAGCTGATCGAGCGCGCGGGCATGAATCGGATTGATCTCGTACGGCTCGGTCGGCCGGGAGAACAGCATGTTGAGCAGGTTCTCGGTGTAGTAGAGCCGGTTGAGCGGATAGACAAAGGGTTCGCCGGCCATGTGCTTGTAGGCCGCCGCTGCGATGGTCGGCATCTTTGCCAGCACCCGGTGGCAGGTGAGCATGCGGTTCCGCGGATCACCGATGTTGATTGCGTCGTGGTAAAAGGCCGAGAGCGAGGCCACCACGCCGGTGAGCATGGCCATCGGGTGGGCGTTGTAATGGAAGCCGTCGAAGAAGTCTTTCAACGACTCATTGATCATCGCATGTTCGGTGACCGCCCGGTTGAAGACGTCAAGCTCGTCCCGCGTGGGCAGCTCACCGTGGAGCAGGAGGTAGGAGACCTCGAGGAAATTGCTGTTGGCCGCGAGTTCCTCGATCGGGTAGCCACGGTAGAGGAGGATGCCCTGATCGCCGTCGATGAAGGTGATATCGCTCTGGCAGCTTGCCGTGGCGGTAAATCCCGCATCGTAAGTGAAGTAGCCGAATTCCTTGTAAAGGTTGTGGATATCGACAACCGGCGGGCCGTGCGTCCCTTCGCGGACGGGCATCTCGACGCTCTTGCCAGTGGTGTTGTCGGTTACGGTGACGGTTCTCGAGGTCATGACGCCCCTCCGCTACTGCCGTGGGGATCCCCGACGGGGCGTCGGGGATCAGTTGGCCGAGGAACCGCGGGTCATGCCGAAACGCTTGCGGAAGCGATCGACCTGGCCACCAGAGTGCACGACGCGTTGCTTACCGGTGAAGAAGGGGTGGCTCCGGCTGGAGACCTCGACCTTAACCAGAGGGTACTCCTTGCCGTCTTCCCAGGTAATGGTCTCGTCGGTCTGCACCGTCGAGCGGGTCAGGAAGGAGAAATCCGTCGAGATGTCCTGGAAGACGACCTCACGATACTCGGGGTGAATCTCTTTCTTCATAGCTCCCTCTGCGACTTATCGTCGCGCGTAAGACGAGTATTTGAGCGCGGATAGTATCCACCGCGCCCAGGGGGGTCAAGGTACGCGAGGCCCCTCCACGCCTTGACAGGATGCGCACCCCCACATAGATTAACGCTGCGTGTCAGCCACACGAGGTTGCCGTCATGCCGGACGGTTATTGCAGTACGTCAAACAGCGACGCTGTACCGCGAACCAACGCCCGCCCCTGGGTTTCCGGCGAAGCCTGACGGAGTCTCGTGGCTCCTCTGCCTCCGGTGCCCTGGGACGGGCACCCGATCAAAAGGAGGCAGAGATGACCATCACCACCGAGCGTCAAGACGTCGGCGTGGCCACCACCACGCGTGCCGAGTTCGCAGACCGCCTGCCCGCAGCCGCTGCACGGCGCATCCTGCGGATGGATCCGACGGACCGCCCCGCTGCGCTTGAGGCGATGCCCGATGGCGAACGCCTCGCCGCATTCCTCGAGATGCGCCCGGAGGGTCAGGCCAGCGTGCTCGAGCACATGAACCGCGGCCGCGCTTGCCGCCTGGCTAATCGTTTGCCGTTCAATACCCTCGCCCGTGTCCTCGGCCACATGGATCCCGAGTGCCGGGACGATATTGTCCGCAACCTGCGCCCGCTCAAGCGCAGCCGTGTTGAGACGGTCCTTTCCGGGCGTTTGCAGTAAGTGTAGCCGTTCCTCCAACGCCTGGTGCCACGGCCAGGCTTGGACCTGCAGGGCGTCACCCGCATAATCCCTCCAGGCAAAGGCTGGAGGGATTATGTTCCAAGCGCCGGTCTCCCGGCTGGCCACGACGGCAGCGCTGGCTGCGGCCCTCGGGGCCGCCTGCGCCGCCGTTGCCGGGCCGCTCTACCGCGTACGCTGGATCGAGCTGGAGCCGGCGATGGTCATGGTCGTCAGCGGGGCAGCGGCTGCAGGCGTGGCGCTGCTGCTTGCGGTCCCGGGGTTCCTGGCCACCCTGGGCCTCCACGGCAAGCGGGGGCGGGGTCGCGCACTTCTGGCTCTCCTTCTCGGCGGCGCCGTGGTCACCGTGACCGCACCCCACTTCTACGCCGCGTTCACGCTCCCGGCTATCCATGATGTCAGCACCGACCTGGACAATCCGCCTGCCTTCGACGCTCTGGCCGCGGCCCGTGCCCGCGGCGATAACCCGCTGGAGCATCCGGGCGAGAAGGTTGCGGAAAAGCAGCGGCAGGCCTATCCGGAGATCGAAGCGCGCTATTATTCGCACAACGTCGCCGACCTGCTCGCTGCCGCTCAGCAGGTGGCGTGGTCCCAGGGTTGGACGGTCGCGCGCACGGACGAGCAAGGCGGGCTCGAAGCCGCTGCCCGCAGCGACTGGTTCGCCTTCGTGGATGACGTGGCGGTCCGGATCCGCGACGAGGGTCCCGGCGAGCGGCGCGTGGACGTGCGCTCGGCTTCGCGGGTCGGGCAGCACGATCTGGGGGCGAACGCGCGGCGTATAGAAGCCTTTTTCGCCGAGCTGGAGGCGGTCCTGAACGAGTAAGCGCCGGATCCGGCGAGGGGTTAGCGTGCGGCAACCTGGCGAAGGGGCCGGGCCGCCTTGTAATATCGCCGGTCATCCGCTGATCGGAAGCCAACGAGGGAGAGTTCCATGAGCGAACGGGTTCAAGTCGGGGGGCTACAGGTCGCCCGCGAACTGTACGACCTGGTGTCGGAGGAGATGGCGCCGGGCACCGGTATCGATGCCGACCACGTCTGGGCTGAGCTCGGTCGCCTCGTCAATGATCTGGGGCCGCGAAACCGCGAGCTGCTCGATAAGCGCGCGAGCCTGCAGCAGCAGATCGACGACTGGTACAAGCAGCGGCTCGACGGCTACGACTTTAACGAATACAAGTCGTTCCTCCAGAGCATCGGCTACCTCCAGCCGGAGGTCGGCGACTTCGAGATCACGACGACCAACGTCGATCCGGAGATTGCGACCGTGGCGGGCCCGCAGCTTGTCGTTCCGGTGGATAACGCGCGCTTTGCGCTCAATGCCGCCAATGCCCGCTGGGGCAGTCTCTTCGATGCCCTTTACGGCACGGACATGATCCCGGAGGGCGATGGCCTGGAGAAGGGCCGCTCCTACAATCCGGCGCGTGGCCAGAAGGTCATGGAGCTTGCCGGCGAGACCCTGGATGAGGTCGCACCCCTCGCCCACGGCGTTCATAACGAGGTCAAGGCGTACCGGATCAGCGAGGAGACCCCGCGCCAGCTGCGTATCACCCTCAGCGACGACAGCGAGACGGAACTGGCCGATCCGACACGTTTCGTCGGTTACACCGGTGAACCGGGCCAGCCTGGATCCATCCTGCTGCGCCATAACGGTCTCCATGCCGAGATTGTCATTGATCCCAACGATCCGATTGGCAAGGACCACCCGGCCGGGGTGAAGGACGTGGTCATGGAGTCGGCGATGACCGCCATCCAGGATTGCGAGGACTCCGTGGCTGCGGTGGACGCCGAGGACAAGGTCCGTGTCTACCGCAACTGGCTGGGCCTGATGAAGGGGACTCTGGAGACGCCGGTAAGCAAGGGCGGGGAGACGTTTACGCGGCGGCTCAACGCCGACCGCACCTACACGACGCCGGACGGCGGCTCGCTGACCCTGCCGGGGCGCTCGCTGATGCTGGTGCGCAACGTCGGCCACCTGATGACCACCCCGGCGGTGCTCGACGGCGATGGCAACGAGATCCCCGAGGGGATGCTCGACGCCATGATGACGGTCCTCTGCGCAGTCCACGATCTCAAGGGGCTGGGCCAGGTGTGCAACTCGAAGACCGGCAGCGTCTACATCGTCAAGCCGAAGATGCACGGGCCGGAGGAGGTCGCCCTGACCGTCCAGATCTTCGAGCGTGTCGAGGATGCCCTGGGCTTGGACCGTGCCACCCTGAAGGTCGGCATCATGGACGAGGAGCGGCGGACCACCGTCAACCTGCGTGCCTGCATTGCCCAAGCCCAGGACCGGGTGATCTTCATCAACACCGGCTTCCTCGATCGCACCGGCGATGAGATCCACACTTCCATGGAAGCCGGCCCGGTTATCCGCAAGGCGGACATGAAGGGCGCCGCCTTCATGACGACCTATGAGGACTGGAACGTGGACGTCGGCCTCGCCTCCGGCTTCAAGGGCAAGGCGCAGATCGGCAAGGGAATGTGGCCCAAACCGGACAAGATGCGCGAGATGTTCGATACCAAGGCTGCGCACCCGAAGGCAGGCGCCAATTGCGCTTGGGTACCGTCGCCGACGGCCGCGACCCTGCACGCCATCCACTACCACCAGGTCGATGTCGCCGGGGTGCAGAAGGAGATCGCCGAGCAGGGCTGGCGTTCGGACCTGGATCACATCCTGACGGTCCCGCTGGCGCCGAGTACCGATTGGAGTGCGGAGGAGATTCAGCAGGAGCTCGACAACAATTGCCAGGGCATCCTCGGCTACGTGGTGCGCTGGATCGATCAGGGCATCGGCTGCTCCAAGGTTCCGGACATCAACAACGTGGGCTTGATGGAGGACCGCGCCACGCTGCGGATTTCCAGTCAGCACATCGCGAACTGGCTCTACCACGGTGTGGTCAGTGAGGACCAGGTTATGGAGACCCTCCAGCGCATGGCTCAGGTCGTGGACGAGCAGAACGCCGGCGACCCGAACTACCGGCCCATGGCGGAGGACTTCGACGCTAGCGTCGCCTTCCAGGCGGCCTGCGATCTGGTCTTCAAGGGGCGGGAGCAGCCCTCCGGCTACACGGAGCCGGTTCTCCACCGCCGTCGCCAGGAGGCGAAGGCGAAGTACGCCTGACCGGCCTCCCGGCCGCGATCCCTTGAACCGTGCCGGCGTCGGCAGCCCCGGGCTGTCGGCGCCGACTTGTCTCTGGAAGCGTGATCGTGCGTGAACCCATCCGAATCCGCGGCGCCCGCCAGCACAACCTGCAGGGCCTTGATCTCGATCTGCCGGCCGGCGAGCT
>PUNM01000108.1 GCA_003552625.1 Ectothiorhodospiraceae bacterium | reverse complement strand
GACTCGCCCGGCTTCAGGTGCCGGACCTGGTAGCCGAATTGACCCTGAAGCTCCCGAAGCTCCTCGTCCGCCTTAATGCAATCAAGCAGCGATAGTGGAACCGACCAATTCGGCTTTCCATTGTAGATCACCAGCGGAACGATCGGCGGCAGGTTCCGGGCCCGCTGCGCCTGACCGTCCTCCTTTTGCTCTACGTACTGGAGCCAGATGCGCTGCATGTAGCCCATCAGCTGCAGCGGCGTGCGAGGCTCGGGCCTGTCGTACACAGTCACTCGCCCCTTGGACACCCCACTCAGCGCCTGCATCCTGGTCACGCTTTATCCACCCACCTTGCTCTTCCTCATGGGATCCGGCATCGCCGTGACAAAAAATCAAGGACGCGGCTGACCACCCCTGGTGGCCCTTGGGGGGGCCACCAGGGCGTCGGCTTCTCTTCTCTACACCTTGCCCAGTTCAGCGAGACTGGTGTAGCCCTCCGTGGAGACGATCACGTGATCAAGGACCCGGACCTCGATGAGTTCAAGCCCCTGACGGAGCCGATCGGTGATCCGCTCATCCGCCACCGACGGCTCCAGGTGCCCACTGGGGTGGTTATGCACGAGGATCACGGCAGCGGCCCCATGCCGAAGGGCTTCCTTGACCACCTCCCGGGGATAGACCGCCGTCCCATCGATGGTCCCACGGAAGAGCTCCTCCACGCCGAGGATCCGGTGCTGGTTGTCGAGATAGACAATGCCAAAGACCTCATGGTCTCGGTCCAGCAACCGGGTCTGCAGCGCCCGATAGACCGAAGCCGGCCCCCGCAGGATCCGGCCTCGAGCCAGGCGACGACGGGCCAGGTGCTGGGCCATATCGAGGAGTTCCTCCTCCGTCACCGCCTCGGGGATGACGTAGGTACCAGCCTGCTCGCCGGTCTGGAGCTTCGCGTGGATCATTTCGAGTATGCGCCCGCGTTTTCGCAATCTGAGCGAGGACGAGGGGGATGGCCGCGTGGAGATCGTCCACGTCTATCGTCACGAGGATGTGCCCATCCTCTACTCCCCCACCTGGCGTGGGGCTATGAGAGCGAGTCCGGCTGACCAGCCCTGCCCGGCCTACTGCTCGCAGATCTCGAGCGATTTGGAGACCGGACTGCCGCCGCAGCCATTGTCGGTCGGTGGCTCGGCGGTGATCACGGCTCGCGTGCAGACCCCCGACTCGTCCTCATCGATCTCGTCGGGCAGGACAAAGGCACCGCTTACCGGCTCCCGCGTGCTCGGCACCGTGTAGCTGCCAGCAACCGGCGTCCCCTCGGCCATCTCGAGGGTGACCTCCGTCCCCTCCGGCGGCGCATTGCCGTGCCGATCAGCGAGGGTAAAAGGCAGGTCGTTCCCATCGCTCTCGATGGACCAGCTCGAAGCCGTAAAGGCGTCCGACTCCAGCTCCAGCTGACCGGACGCCATCACCAGCACCGTCTGCTGGCTCACCGGTGCAAAGTCTTCGCCGCAGGTGCCGTCGTCCGCCTGGCAGCCGAGGCCGTCGAAACGGTTATTCGGGCCGTCGAACTGCCCGCTCTCGTGGAAGTCATGAAAGAACCCGTCCACTCCGGGCTCGAAGGAGTCACTCTCCGTGTCATCGCGAAACGGCTCGCCCACGTCATCCCAATCCCCGGCAGAGGCCTCATCCGGGCCGAAGCGGCCATCGCCGGTGTGATCAGTAAAGCTCTCCTCCCCGAGCGCGTAGGCAACGATGGAGGAGCGGCCAGGACGATCCCCGTCGCCGAGCTCGGGGCGGGGGTTCTGGCTCACCCAGGTCACGGAGCACTCGCCATCCTCCGTCTGACAGGAACCATCGATACGGCCACCCTCCGTACTGAAGCTAAAGACCGTGCCGTCGGCAACCGGGTGGCTGAAGCGGTCCCGGGCCCGGACCGTGACCTCCACGGTGACGCCGTCGCACTCGTAGGCAGGTGGGTTGAATCGTTCAACAGCAAGCGAGACGCCCTCCGACTCCGGAATCCCCGTGCCCACCCAGAGACGCTCGGACTGCGTGGCCAGATCCCAGTCCCGGGTCTGGGCCCGGACCCGGACCGGAGTGGCTACCGTACCGCTACGGACCTGAGCGACGACCTCACCCGATTCATCGGTCTCGGCGCTCTCCTCGACCAGCTCCATGCCCCCGGCGGTCGTCGCCAGGGAGAAATCCACGGTGCGGCCGGCGATCGGCTCCCCGTTGACATCGTGGAGGACAAAGGTGACATCCGCCGTCTGCGGAAGCACGCCCGGCATATCCTGGAGACCAATGTGCTCCGGATCCACCGACTCAAAGCGCAGCGAGTGAATCTCCGGCTCGCGGATCCCCACCGTTCCTTCCGCAACCAGCTCGGTGTCGCCCACATCGAGCTCGGCACGGATGACGTCCTCGTCGTGGCACCCAGGGCCGGCGGTGTAGGTCGTCTCCGCCTCCCCATCCTCCGTGGTGACCACTTCCTCGATCTCGGCATCGCCGGAGTCGCTGCACTCGGAGCTGAAGCGCACGTCCAACTCTTCCGTGACGGGCTCATCGTCCGCATCCACCACCCAAACGCGGACGGCGGTCGTACCTTCAGCGGCGATACGATCCACTCCCAAATCGATCGCACCGGCCGTGAACGTGCCATCCTCCAGAACCCCCAGCCCACTGATCCCGGGCTCCTCTTCCTGGGGTGGCGGATCCTCCTCACCCTCTTCGGTGTCCTCGCCATTGTCGTCCGTCTCCACGACCTCGGCCTCGTCATCGTCGTCATCGCCTGAGCTGACGCAGCCGGAGACTGAAAGCGCGACCGCTACGGCGACAACGGCAAGAGCGAGCAACCAGCGGCGGCGGATAAGACGATGCATCGATGACCCTCCCTGGATTGCGCATCACGAATTCACGCCCGACCACCATTGCCACAGTGACGCGGGCGCCCAAGGATAACCCTGACCTATGGTAGCCTTTTTGGCGGCTGGACGGACCACCCGCGCTCCCCGGCGAAAAGCAGCAGGAGAACGAACCGCATGCGCGCCCTACTCCCGACCACCGTGATGCTCGCCCTGGCGTTTCCCCCTAGCGTGGCCGGCGCCGGCGACCTGCCCGGACCCGGGGCGGACCTGGATCTGTTCCTCGCCACCGGTACCGACGACTCCCAGGACGACACGTTGCTCGGCGGCGGTGCCGGCCTGGAGCTGCGGGGGGAACGCTTCTACATCCGCGGCCTGGCGGAGCGCCTGGAGCGAAGCACCGCGGAGAGCGCCCGGGCGCAGCTGGGAGTCGGTGTGCACGCCCACTGGCGGCGCAACGTCCACTTGATCGGCGAGGCCGGCGCCCGCTATCTGGACAGCAACTGGACCGCCGAATGGGGCGATG
>PUNM01000101.1 GCA_003552625.1 Ectothiorhodospiraceae bacterium | reverse complement strand
ATGCCTCGTCCGCGGGCGGACTCGGCGACGATGTAGCCGCAGTTGCAGACGTGGTCGCCAAGGCACGGCTGATTGGGCTTGAGGTAGTAGGAGCCGACCAGGCCCTGGTGCTTGTCCTCGGCGATCCAGGTGGCGGTGGGTATTGTCACCCACAAGTGGTAGGCCTGCTCCTCGTCGAGTTCCGGTGAGAACGGGAAGGTTTCCCCGGCGCGCAGGACGGGCTCGATGACGGCCCAGACCTGAGGCCAGTCGTCATCGACAAACGGTCGGATGGTGAGATCGTCGGCTGGGTCGGTCACGGGTTCTGGTGCTGGGTGCTAGTTATCGGCGAAAACGTCTTCGACTCGGTCGGCGTCCAGGACCCGGTCGAGTTTGCTCGAGAGCATGGCGGACATCCGCCTCCGCGATGTTCCCATACACCCTGGCAATATACACCAGCAGTGGCTTCTCCAGCGGGTGCCCCGGTGGGAGGTCTCGGAGAATACGGACAAGGTCCTCTCGGCTCAGGTCGCAGGCGAAGGCGAGCTTGGAAAACGCGGTCGCTGTGTGATGGTTGCAGATTGGGGTCGATGAAGCTGCCGGGCAGGTGCTCGGGGTTGTCATCCGAGAGTTTATCGAGAAGCGGTGCGGGCAGGCTCTCGCGCAACACCACGGAGGCGCGCTTGAGCTACGCGCCTGTCGATGTGCGGCGCATTCATCGTGTGCGGCGTGGAGTCAACCGCATTAAGGTATCCGGAAGACGCCATATTGCCAGAGGAGGGGCATCGATGACGGCCTCGTCCTGCGCACGGGCCAGTCAAGCGGCGTCGCGCCCGGAGCCGGCGCCGACGTCCAGGACGATGCCGTCGCCGTCGCACGTAGCACCCTGGCATTATCGGTCAGGTTTGTTGTGCAATTGACCGGACAGACGCACGCATGGAGGTTTGATGTCATACGGGTACCAGGAAGCGGGGCAGGCAGGTACGGCCCCCGCTCCCCTGGATGGCGCCCGCCATCTGCTGCGGGGCTTTCGGTTGCTCCTGGCGCCGGGGGTCAAACGCTTCGTGCTGCCGGCTGCGGTGGCTGGAGGGGCGTCGCTGGTCAGCGCGCGCCTGCGGGATCCGCTGCGCGGCGCGGCGTCGGCGGATAGCTAGCTGGGCGCAACGGAAGGTGTTGCCACTTTACGAGCCGCCGAGAAATGATCCGCCCCCGGGGGAGGGGTGGTGCTCAAGCCACTGAGACCAGCTGAACGAATGTTCGAGTTCCGGGTTAACAAGCTTATACAGAATTCGTATAGCCGCTACGGCCTGGCGACGCCACTCCTCAAGATTTCGTCGATACCACTGTTATGGCTGCCGCTAGGCCTAGCGCCATGATACGCCGTGCAACTATGGCCGATGCCTCTGGTATTGGGCAGGTGCATGTAGAGAGCTGGAAAGCGATCTACCGAGGGTATCTTCCGGATGAGTACCTCGACTCGCTATCGCCAGAAAGAAGAGCTCGCTCTTGGCAGCAAGCCCTCTCGCAGGGAACTGTCGACATCGCGGTGTGCGATACAGGCACCGATATCGCCGGCTTTGTCAGCCTTGCTCCTTCTCGGGACGAAGATGTGGCTGATGCGACAGGCGAGCTCACAGCGATTTACCTGGAGCCATCAATCTGGCGCCAAGGCATTGGGCGAGACCTCATGGACTGGGCGAAGGCTGTTGCCGTGCACCGTGGCTGGGCTAAGCTCACGCTCTGGGTGCTCGAGGGCAACACTCGCGCTCGAGATTTCTATGCCGCAACAGGCTGGCAGCTCGAAGGGAAAACCAAGAACGATTCAATCGGCGGCCTTCAGGTTGTGGAAGTGAGGTATATGTGGCATCAGAAGGCCTAATAACCATGCGTACGCAGCGGACCTGCGAAAGCATCACTATTGTGCTTGCGCAAAAATAGCGTCCCTTTCGCAGGCCGCTGATCCGTCGCGTTACACCTGCAAGGTGTGCGGCACTCGTTTCGTTGGGTACGGCTGAGGAACATGGGCGGTCAGAGTTTGAGCTAAGCGGTTCCCGTCGATGGCCTCGAGTTGCTTAGTGCGTTGGATCCAGCGCTGGACGCGGGTCCGTCCTGACGCCGGGTCACGCCTCGCCGGCAAACCCTGCGCCGACGGTCTGGATCAGCCGCCCGAGGTCTTGGATCCGGAACGGTTTGACGAGGTAACCGTGGAAGCCCAGCTCTGCGGCGCGCTCACGCTGGGCAGGCAGGGCGTCGGCGCTGACCGCGACCACCGGCACCGCCGGAGCGATCCCCTGTCCGCGCAGTGACTCCATAACCTGGAAGCCGTCCATGTCCGGCAGGTGCAGGTCGAGCAGGATTAGATCGAAGGCCTGCTCCGCCGCAATGTCCAGGGCCGAGGCGGCGTCCTCGGCCTCGGTAAGTTCGGCGTCGCTGCGGTTGTCGATCAGACCGCGCACGAGCAGGCGATTGAGGAATTGGTCCTCCACGTAGAGGATGCGCACCGGGCGGACGGGGCGATGGTCGGCCAAGGGTGACTCCGCCGCAGGGGACAGCCTAACGGCCCCTTCGGCCGGCGGGTCCGCCGCGGGCAGGCGCAGCTGGAAGCGGCTGCCCCGCTCGGGGCTGGAGTCTAGCAGCGCAAGGGTCCCCGCCATGAACGTCGCCAGGCGCTGGGCGATCAGCAGGCCGATGCCCGTCCCCTCGATGGTGCCGCGGTCCTGGTCGAGCCGGTCGAAGGGCAGGAAGAGCCGCTCGCGCTTCTCCGGCGGGATGCCGATGCCGCTGTCGCTGACCACCACGGAGACCGCGTCACCGTCCGCCTCCGGGCGGGCATCGAGGTGCACGGTCCCGCCGGGGCGGTTGTACTTGATGCCGTTGGTGAGCAGATTGAGCAGGATCTGCTTCAGCCGCATGGGGTCGGCCTGCACCCAGAGATCGTCCGGGACCTCGGCGGTCAGGGTGATCCGGTGCTCGTTGGCGTCCCCGCTGCACACCGCCAGGCAGTCCTCCGCCACGCTGCACAGCTGCACGGCGGTGGGCGCGACGTGCATCTCCCCGGCCTCGATCCGCGCCAGATCCAGGACATCGTTGATCAGATCCCGCAGGTACCAGCCCGCCTTGAGGATGTCACCGTAGTAGCGTTGCCGCGACTCGGCGGAGGGCTCCGAGTGCTCGGCGAGCAGCTGCGTAAAGCCGACGATGGCGTTGAGCGGCGTGCGCAGTTCGTGGCTCATCGAGGAGAGGAACTCTGTCTTCGCCTGGCTGGCCTGCTCGGCCTCCGCCTTGGCAGCGAGGAGCTCCGACTGGTAGGCCTCCTGACGGGTGACGTCGCCCTGGATGCCGATGAAGTGGGTCACCGTCCCGGCGGCGTTGCGGACCGGGTCGATACGCAGGTAATTGCGGAACGGGGAGCCGTCCT
>PUNM01000070.1 GCA_003552625.1 Ectothiorhodospiraceae bacterium | reverse complement strand
CGCAGCCCTTCGGCGGCGAGGGGCTGTCAGGCACCGGCTTCAAGGCGGGCGGCCCCCACTACCTGCTACGCTTCGTCAACGAGCGGGTGGTCACGGAGAACACGGCCGCGGCCGGGGGCAATGCCTCGCTCTTCGCGCTGGGCGAGGACGACGAGCCCTAGGAATCGCCGTCCAACCCGTCGAACAGCGGGGTCGAGAGGTAGCGCTCGGCGCTGGAGGCGAGAATGACCACCAGGCGCTGCCCGGTCAGTTCCGGTCGCGCGGCCACCCGCGACGCCGCCGCCAGTGCCGCCCCGCTGGAGATCCCGCACGGGATCCCCTCCAGCCGCGCCACCCGACGGCTCATGGTGATCGCCTCCTGGTCTTCGACCCGCAGGACCTCGTCGATCAACCCCGGGTCCAGCGTCTCCGGCACAAAGCCGGCGCCGATCCCCTGGAGGCCGTGGGGTCCCGGCGTCCCGCCGGAGAGGACTGCAGATCCAGCGGGCTCCACTGCATAGGCCTGAAACCCGGTCCTGCGCTCCTTGAGCAAGCCCGCGACACCGGTCAGTGTGCCACCGGTACCGACCCCGGCGATCAGGCCATCGACCCGGCCACCGGTATCGTGCCAGATCTCCTCCGCGGTGGTCCGCCGATGCACCGCCGGGTTCGCGGGATTCTGGAACTGTCCCGGTTGGTAGCTATCCGGAATCTCCTTGAGGAGTTCGTTGGCCCGATCGATGGCGCCGCGCATCCCGGCCTGCGGGTCGGTCAGCTCCACGCGTGCACCGTAGAAACGAAACAGCTTTCGGCGTTCCTGCGACATGCTCGCCGGCATGGTGAGAATCAGCCGGTACCCCCGGGCCGCGGCGATAAAGGCCAGGCCGACCCCCGTATTCCCCGAGGTCGGCTCAATCAACGTGCTGCGCCCCGGAACCAGACGCCCTTCCGCCTCGGCGGCCTCGATCATGCCCAGGGCAATGCGATCCTTGACCGAACTCAGGGGATTGAAGGGTTCAAGCTTGGCCAGCAGCTCGGCCACCAGTCCATCCTCGGCAGCAAGCCGCGGCAGACGTACCAACGGCGTTGCACCGATAGTGGCCACAAAGTCTGGGTAGATCCCGCCACGGCCTGGTCCATCGGAACCGTTGTCCCCCGGTTGCATGGGCATCGTCCTCCTCGCTATGGCGCCCTATACGGTACACCATGCATCCAAGGAACCGGGCCCCGCTTGTCTGCTCCAGTATTCGCTACCATGTAGAGAAGCAGGAGCAGGGGAGGACGTATGCCTCGGAGACGGCACCGCATCCGCGACGACCAGCGCCAGACGCTGGAACGGGTTCAGCAGGCCGAGCAGCGAGCCGCCTGGTACGCCAACGCGCTGGCTTTCGGCGGGCTGGCGCTGGTTGTGGTGGCGGTGTACCTGATCGCCGAGTTCCTGGAACTCGGGGTCGGCACCCTGAATGTGCTCTTCGCCCTGCTGGCCGTGCTCATCCCGCTGGTCAGCTGGTACGGACTGGAGCGCATTCAGACTTGGCTCTGGGTTCGCTCGATTGCTCCGGACCTGCGCCGACTGCGCGCCCTTCACTTCCTTTCCGAGCGCTACGAGGAAATCTCGCGCGAAGAACTCGCAAACCTCGACCGCGACCAACAGGAGCGCCTCGCTACCCTGGTGGAGCGCGAACAGACCGGGCGCAAGCTTTCCAATCTGGAGTACGGCCAAGGACTCCGACTCCTGTTGCGTGCTGAGCGGGAGGCTGCAGCACAGGCCTAGGCACTCCGGATCGTGACACCTATGCTGGAAGGACGGTGCAGTGACGCAGCGATTCCATCCCACGCCGAGAAGAACGGGAGGAGACACTTATGAGTCAGAAAACGGCGTTGGTGACCGGCGGTATGGGCGGCCTGGGCGCAGCCGTGTGTGAGCGTCTGGGGCGGGCGGGGCATACGGTGGTCGCCACCTACACCTCAGACGGGGGGCGCGTAGCCCAGTGGCGGGATCGGCTCCAGAGCCAAGGAGTTGAAAACCTCTACGCGGTGCAGTGCGATGTCTCCGACTGGGACTCCTGCGTCGCCATGGCCGAAGAGGTCCACTCCCAGGCCGGCGCCGTTGACATCCTAGTCAACAACGCCGGGATAACCAAGGACGGCGCATTCAAGAAGATGGCCCGGGAGAACTGGGACCAGGTCATCCGCACCAACCTGGATAGTGTGTTCAACGTCACCAAGCAGTTCGCGGACAATATGGCCGAGCGCGGCTGGGGGCGGATCATCAATGTCGCATCGGTCAATGGCCGAAAAGGCCAGTTCGGCCAGACCAACTACGCCGCCTCGAAAGCCGGCATGCACGGGTTCACCATGTCCCTGGCGCGGGAGCTGGCGCGCAAGGGCGTGACGGTCAACACCGTGGCTCCAGGCTACTTGGCCACTGAGATGGTCATGCAGGTCAAGGAAGAGGTCCGCCAGCAGATCATCGAGACCATCCCCGTACAGCGACTCGGCGAGCCGAGCGAGGTCGCCTCCCTGATTGCCTATCTGGCCTCGGACGATGCCGGGTTCATTACCGGCGCCAACATCGACATCAACGGCGGCCTGCACATGGAGTGATCCCCGGGGACCGGCCCCGGGGATCGCCGCGTCTACTCCTCGCTGGGGGCATCCGCGGCCATGCGGTCGCGGTTGTCCTCCACCGTCACCGGGCCGATGCCCGAGACCCGCATCAGGTCATCCACACTGTGGAAGGGACCGTTGGCCTCGCGATCCTCGATAATGGCCTCGGCGCGGGCACTACCGATACCGTGGAGTTGGGTCGAGAGTTCATTGGCCGATGCGCTGTTGATGTCCAGCGGCGTCCCTGCCGCTGCGACCGCGCTGACCAGTCCGGAGCCTGCCAGGAGACCGGCACAGACGAGCCGGGAGAGGCTGGGAAAATGCGTACGCATGAGATTACCCTCCTTGGTTGCGATTCAGAGACACACCCCCTTAAGGCTGGGGGTGAGCGCCCTTCCTTGGGCGCAGTTTCAATCTAGCAAGGGGATACGAAGCCGACCAAGGCGTACAGGCGGTCAGACTGCCGCACGAATCTGTGCATCAATGTCGCAGACCACCGCTGCCGGATTGCGGGCCTGGGTAATCGGGCGGCCGACAACCAGGTAGTGCGCCCCGGCGCGGATCGCCGCCGCCGGCGTCGCCGTCCGGCGCTGGTCGTCGGCACCGCTGTCGGCTGGACGGATCCCGGGGGTCACGCGCAGGAATCCCTCCCCCCAATGTGCACTCAACGCGCAGGCCTCCTGCGCCGAGCAGACGACACCGTCCAGTCGGGCACTATGGGCCAGCGCGGCCAACCGGTTCACCGCCACCTCCGGTGGACCCTGTAGCCCGATCGCCTCGAGGGTTGAGGCGTCGTGGCTGGTCAGCACCGTCACTGCGGTCAGGAGCGGTCGATCCGCCCCCTCGCCCACCGCATCCCGCGCTGCGGCCAGCATCTCTGGTCCTCCGAGGGCGTGGACGTTGACCATCCAAACGCCGAGGTCGCGGGCCGCACGGCAGGCGGCAGCGACGGTATTCGGAATATCATGGAACTTCAGGTCGAGAAAAACCGAAAAGCCCTGTGCCTGCAGCCGTTCCACCAACTGCGGCCCACCCCGCGTAAAGAGCTCTTTGCCCACCTTGAGCCGACACAGCCGCGGATCCAGGGCCGCGGCGAAGTCCTCCGCGGTGTCCGGCTGTGCGAAATCGAGCGCCACGAGAAGGCGCGGATGGGCCAAGGCGGTCATACGATCTCCTTCTCGGCCAGGGGACGCAGGCTCGCCCACCCCTTGCAGCCCGGGCACTGCCAGAACAGCGTACGGCTCGAGAACCCGCACGACCGGCACCGGTAAAGGGCCCGGCCGCCTTCCAGTTGCTCAAAGAGATCGAGAAGGATCTGCATCTCGCGCGGGCCAATTGGCTCTTCCACCGTGCGCGTCAACTGGACCAAGTGGCGAATGCCGTCCAGCGACGGCTGCCGGCGCAACATCAGCGTCAGTTCACGAATCGCTGCCTGGGTACCGCGGCGCTCGCGGATCACCTCCGCGAGGCGCACCAGCAGCCTACCGGACGGGTAGTCCGTTACCAGCTCGCGCAGGAAGGTCTCCATCTGTCCGGGGCGCCCAAGGCGCTTATAGGCCGCCTCGAGTCCATCGAGTACCTCCGGCACCAAAGGAGGATCCTGGCGCGCTACCGACTCGTACGCCTTCACGGCCGCCTTGTCCCGCCCCAGTTCCCGCTCAAGATCCCCGAGAAGCATATTCGCCCGGGCACACTGGGGATCGGTGGCCAGCGCACGGCGCAGGATTTTCCGGGCATCGTCCGTATGCCCTCGCGCAAACGCGTCGGCAGCCTGCTCACACTGGAGCTGGCCGATGCGTGTACGGTAGTTGCCTTCACCGAGCTTCTCCAGCCGCTCGGCCGTGGCGATGGCCTGCCCCCATTCGCGCTCGTGCTCGTAGATGGTCAGCAGGTGGCGCAGCGCCTGGTCCACGTGGACATCTTGCTCAACGACCTCTTGGAAGAGGTTCTCCGCCCGGTCGAGGACACCGGCCTTCATGTAGTCCTCGCCGAGGGCAAGCAACGCGTAGGTGCGCTGACGGCGAGTCAGCGAAGGGCGCGCGATCAGGTTCTGATGGATGCGGATCGCGCGATCGACTTCCCCGCGACGACGAAAGACACTGCCCAGGGCTAAGTGCGTCTCGGCCGTGTCGGTATCGACCTCCACCATGCGCGTGAAGACCTCCAGCGCCTTGTCCCGCTCCTCGTTGAGCAGGTAGTTCAGGCCCTGGAAGTAAGCGTCGGAGATGGGCGGAGAGGGATCTTGCCCCTCGCCAGTGCCGCGGCGACCGATCCACCATCCAGAGAACGCGGCTACTGGAAGCAGTAGCCACAGGAGCTCGAGCATTAGTGGCCGTCGCTATCCCCGAGCGGCACCCGGCGCATCGCCTGAAGCTGGCGCTCGGCATAGCCGAGTTGCCGGCGCAGCCGAGCAATCTCCCGACGACGGCGGAGACCGGCGGCGATGCTGGTCAGGACACCGAGAGCAGCCCCGGCGATCAGCGCGCAGACCAAGGCAACGGAGAGTGCGACCTGAAACTCGAAGAAGAAGATATCGACAGTGACCGGGTCCGCATTGAGGACCGAGAAGGCCAGCCCGATGAGAATGATCAGAAGAATCCCGATGAAGGCGAAGATACGTCGCATGGGCCCGGCTCTCACCTTTTTTCTTGGAATCGTTTCACTGAGGAGCGCTAGGCAGACTCGTTCCGACTACTGTTGACGCGCTCACGCAGCTCTTTACCCGGCTTGAAGTGTGGCACGTACTTCGCCGGCAATGCTACGGGCTCTCCCGTCTTCGGGTTGCGGCCGATCCGCGCTGGTCGGTAGTGAAGGGAGAAGCTCCCGAAGCCGCGGATCTCGATGCGATCCCCGCTCGAGAGGGTCTCGCTCATGTGCTCGAGCATCTTCTTTACCGCATCCTCGACATCCTTATGCGCAAGGTGCGGCTGCTTCGATGCAATGGCTTCAATGAGCTCGGACTTCGTCATGGAGCGGTATCCTCTCTAGAGCCGGACAAAGGCCGCTCCACCACCGGCGCCGAAGCGGCGGTGGTGGAGCGGCGTGCCTGCGCTTAGTCGCCCTGGCCGCCGCCGCGCATCTGCTCCTTGAGGAGGTCGCCGAGTTGAGTGGTCCCGGCGTTCGGCCCCGGACGGGCGTGCTCCTGGACAGCGACCTGCTCTTCCTCGGCCTCTTGGGCGCGGAGGGAGAGGTTGACCGTCCGGTTGCGGCGGTCAACGCCGACGAACTTGGCCTCCAGCTCCTGGCCTTCCGCGAGCATGGAGCGGGCGTCTTCGACGCGCTCCTTGGCCAGATCGGAGGCACGGATATAACCCTCGACCCCGCCGCCGACATCCAGCGTCGCGCCCTTCGCCTCGACGGAGGTCACCGTCGACTTGACCGTTGATCCCTTCTGGTGCTCGGCGAGCCACTGGCTCAGCGGATCCTGCTCGAGCTGCTTGATGCCCAGGGAGATCCGCTCACGCTCCGGGTCGATCGAGAGGACGACGGTCTCGACCTCCTCACCCTTGCGGTAGTTGCGCACTGCCTCCTCGCCGGCCTCGTCCCAGGAGAGGTCGGAGAGGTGCACCAGACCGTCGATACCACCCTCGAGGCCGACGAAGATGCCGAAATCGGTGATCGACTTGATCTGGCCAACGACCCGGTCCCCCTTGGCGTACTGCGCAGCGAACTCGTCCCAGGGGTTCGGCTGGCACTGCTTCATGCCCAGGGAGATGCGCCGGCGCTCCTCGTCGATATCGAGAATCATCACCTCGACGTCGTCGCCGACGGCGACCAGTTTCGCCGGGTTGACGTTCTTGTTGGTCCAGTCCATCTCGGAGACGTGAACCAGGCCCTCGACCCCCTCCTCGATCTCGACGAAGCAGCCGTACTCCGTGATGTTGGTGACCTTGCCTGGAACGCGTGCGCCTTCCGGGTAGCGCTGGGCGATGGCCTCCCACGGGTCGGCCCCCAGCTGCTTGAGGCCGAGGGAGACACGGTTGCGCTCGCGGTCAAACTTGAGGACCTTGACCTCGATCTCCTGGCCGACTTCGACCACCTCGGAGGGGTTCTTGACCCGGCGCCAGGCCATGTCGGTGATGTGCAGCAGGCCGTCGATCCCGCCGAGGTCGACGAATGCGCCGTAGTCGGTCAGGTTCTTGACGATACCCGTGAGGGTCTCGCCTTCCTGGAGCTTTTCGAGCAGCGCCTCGCGCTCGGCGCTGTACTCTTCCTCAACGACGGCGCGCCGGGAGACGACCACGTTGTTACGCCGCGCATCGAGCTTGATGACCTTGAACTCGAGATCCTTGCCCTCGAGGTACGTCGTATCCCGCACCGGACGGATGTCCACCAGCGAGCCGGGGAGGAAGGCGCGGATGTGGCCGAGATCGACGGTGAAACCACCCTTGACCTTGCCACTGATCTGACCGTTGACGGTCTCGCTGTTCTCGTAGGCCTTCTCAAGGGCACGCCAGGCGTAGGCGCGCTTGGCCCGCTCGCGGGAGAGCCGTGTCTCGCCGAAGCCGTCCTCGACGCTGTCGAGGGCTACCTCGACCTCATCGCCGACACTCACCTCAAGGTTGCCGGCCTCGTCGTAGAACTGCGAGATCGGGATTACCGCCTCGGACTTCAGACCGGCATTGACGATTACGTCCTCGTTGTCGATCCCCACGACCTTGGCCGTGACGATCGCGCCCGGGCGCATGTCGGTGTTGGCAAGGCTCTCCTCAAAGAGTTCCGCAAAGCTTTCGGTCATCGCTCAGTCGATCCAGGACCGTGTCACGGTCAGTTGCTGTTAGTGGATTTCGGCGGCCCAGCCGCCGGCCCAAGTATCAAATTGTATTCGGTTTTGCCCTGTCGGCTACAGGTGTGCCGAAGCTTGCCGCAGATACACCTCCACCCGTTGCAGGACCTGCTCCACGACCTCGGTCACGGCAATTCCGGTGGTATCGAGGGTCTCAGCGTCGGGGGCAGGCTTCAGCGGCGCTGTGGCGCGGGAGGCGTCTCGTCGGTCTCGCTCGGCAATCTCTTCCGACAGGCTCGCAAGGCTAACATTGGCCCCTTGGTCCTTCAACTGTTTATAGCGTCTGCGCGCGCGTTCTTCGGCAGTTGCCGTGAGGAAGATCTTGACCGGTGCATCGGGGAAGACCACCGTGCCCATATCCCGGCCATCGGCGACCAACCCCGGTGGTCGCCGGAAGTCGCGCTGACGCTGGAGGAGGGCATCGCGGACCGGCTGCAGGACGGCAACCCGCGAGGCCAGGGCCCCGGTGGCCTCGGTGCGCAGCTCACCGCTGACCTCCTCATTACCGAGCCATACCTGCTCGTTTCCATCGACCACCCGGAACGAGGCCGGCAATTCCGAAGCCAGACCGGCGGCCCGCCCCACGTCGTCCGGATCCACACCGCAGCGCTGACAGTAGAGGCCAGTCAACCGATAGAGCGCGCCGCTGTCGAGGAAGTGCCAGCCCAAGGCCTCGACGACGGCCTTGGCAACGGTCCCCTTGCCCGCCCCGCTGGGACCGTCAATGGCCAGAACGGGGGGCTGGTCGGTGAATGACTCGGCTTCACGATCCATGGTTCATGCGTCCTCGCGCCACTCAATGGACAGCCCAAGCCCAGCCATGAGCTGCGCAAACCCGGGGAATGAGGTCTGCACGTTAGCGCAGTCTTCCACTACCACCGCATCCGCAGCCCGCAGCGCCGCGACGGCAAAGGCCATAGCGATTCGATGATCGGTGTGGCTGCTCACCCGGCCGCCGCCAAGCCGATCCCGACCGACGATCCTCGCACCGTCGGGCAGCGGCTCCACCTCGACCCCGAGCGTCCTCAGCCCCTCGGCCATGACGGCGATCCGGTCCGACTCCTTGACGCGCAGCTCGGCGGCTCCGGTCACGCGCGTCACCCCCGCGGCACAGGCCGCCGCGACAAAGACCGCCGGGAACTCATCGATGGCCAGCGGTACAAGTTCCTCCGGGATGTCGATCCCCTGAAGAGCGGCGTGGCGCACCCGGATATCGGCCACCGGCTCGCCACCCACTTCGCCGGCATCGAGTACCTGAATATCGGCGCCCATACGCTGGAGGATCTCCACGATACCGGTGCGTGTGGCATTCCAGCCCACATGGCGCAGCGTGACATCCGAGCCCGGCGCGATGGACGCACCGACCATCAGGAAGGCTGCAGACGAAACATCGCCCGGCACGTCAACCGGTGTTCCCCAGAGCCGCCCGCCGCCCTCGACACAGGTGGTGGCGACGTCCCGCTGAACCCGGTAGCCGAAGCCCTGCAGCATGCGCTCCGTATGATCCCGGGTCGGCGCCGGCTCGGTGACACAGGTGTGCCCCTGGGCACGGAGCCCTGCGAGCAGAAGAGCCGACTTTACCTGTGCACTGGCCACCGGCATGGAGTAATCGATACCGCGCAGCCGTGCACCGCCATGGATCCGCAAAGGGGCCGTCCCCTCGTCGCTGGTGGTAATCTGCGCCCCCATCTCGGTCAGAGGCTCGGTGACACGCCGCATCGGGCGCCGATTGAGCGAGGCGTCGCCGGTCAGCTCCACGTCGAAGGGTAGTCCGGCACAAAGACCGGCAAGAAGGCGCATGGAAGTCCCGGAGTTGCCCACATCCAGCGCCCCGGCGGGGGAGCTGAGCCCTTCCCAGCCGACGCCGTGGATGGTCAGGCGCCCGTCCTCAGGCCCCTCCATGGCGACGCCGAGGGCCCGGAAGACCGCGATCGTCGCCAGTACGTCGGCGCCCTCCAGAAGCCCACTGATGCGCGTCGTGCCATCGGCCAGGGCTCCGAGCATGACGGCCCGATGGGAGATGGACTTGTCGCCCGGCACCCGCAGATCGCCGCGCAGTGTCCCGCCGGGGCCGACTCGCCAAGTCTCTTTGCGCTCGCCGCTCATGCACGACCCTCCAACAGCCGCAGAAAGCGTTCCCGCTCAGCCTGCGCATTCTGGAAAACCTCCAGCACCCGGCCGTCGTCGCCGGCCGCCAGGGCCTCGGTCAGCTCACCCAGATCACTCTGGTAACGGCGCAGCGCCGCCACCAGGTGGTCCCGATTGGCAGTGCAGATATCGCGCCACATCGCCGGGTCCGAAGAGGCGATCCGCGTAAAGTCCCGAAACCCGCCGGCGGCAAACTCGAAGATCTCCTGGCGGTCATCCCAGCCGGAGAGCGCATCAACGAGCGCGTAGGCCAGAGCGTGGGGAAGGTGGGAAGTGGCCGCCAGAACCTCGTCGTGGTGATCCGGATCCATGCGCACCACCTGGGCACCCGCTGCCTGCCATAAGGCCTCCACCCGATCCACGGGGCCGGCTTCGTTTGCCGGCGTGGGCGTGAGGATCACCCGGCGCCGATCGTAGAGTTCGGCAAAGGCGGCCTCCACCCCGCTGTGTTCAGTGCCCGCGATCGGATGGCCCGGCACGAACCAGGGAGGCAGGGTGCCAAAGACCGCTTCCGCGTCGGCGATAACCGACCCCTTCACGCTGCCGGCATCCGTGACTACCGCGTCTTCAGCCAACGCGCCGTCAAGAGCGCCGAAGACCGAACGCATGGCGCGCAGTGGCACGCAGATCGCTACGAGGTCAGCCCCGCCGACGGCGGCCGCCGGGTCTGTCTCCCAGCGGTCGAGCACGCCTCGCTCCACACCGCGCTGGAGGTTCTCAACACCCCGACCACAGCCGACCACTTCCCCGACCGCGCCGCTGCGGCGCAGGGCGAGGGCCAGTGAGCCGCCGATCAGCCCGACGCCGATAATGGCCAGGCGACGGATCATGCAGCGCCCCCGCCGGCTGCGGCCGCCAGCGCACCGAGGAATGTCCGGTTTTCCGCCGGGGTACCGACACTCACTCTCAGGTGGTTCGGGAGCTGATAGGCGTCCACGGGCCGGACGATCACGCCACGACGCAGCAACTGTTCGTTGAGATTCGCAGCTTCCGGCCCCGCATCGAAGGTGAGAAAGTTACCCGCAGACGGCAGCGGCCGATAGCCCAAGCCCTCCAGTCCAGCGCGTAGCAGCTCGCGTTGCTCGCTGTTCAGCGCCACCGAGCGCTCGAGAAACTCGGCATCAGCCAGTGAGGCGACCGCCGCCGCCTGGGCGGGTGCTGAACAGTTGAAGGGCTGTCGGACCCGGTTCATTAGCTCCGCGACATCGGGGTGGGAGAGCGCATACCCGACGCGCAACCCGGCAAGGCCGTGCACCTTGGAGAAACTGCGTGTCACCACGAGATTCGGATAGGCGTCCAGCCAGCGGCTGGCATCCGGGTACCCGGCTTCCGCCGCGCCATACTCGAAGTACGCCTCATCGACAACGGCGATCACCGAAAGCGGTACGCGATCCAGGAACTGGCGAAGCGCCTCCTCCCCCTCCCACGTCCCGGTGGGGTTATTGGGGTTGGCCACGAAGGCGACATGGGCCCCGGACTCCGCCGCCGCGGCCATCGCCGGAAGGTCGTGTCCATAGGGCTGATGGGCCGAGGACGGTTGTGCCGCCACCACGCTCGCCTGCGCCCCGGCGGCCTGGGTGACGATGGGGTAGACCGCAAAGGCGTGGGCGGAAAAGACCGCCTGACGCCCGGGCGCCAGGAACGTCTGAGCGATGAGTGCCAGGACGTCGTTGGAGCCATTGCCGAGAGTGACGCAGGCCGGGTCGATCTGGTGCCGCGCGCCGATGGCCGCCTTGAGTTCGAAGCCATTGCCATCGGGGTAGCGGTGCGCCTCCCGGGCTGCTTCCGCTGCCGCTTCTGCAGCCCGCGGCGAGGGCCCGAGAGGGTTTTCGTTGGAGGCGAGCTTGACCACCTCGCGGACGCCGTACTCGCGACGCAGGGTCTCGATCGGCTTACCGGGCTCGTACGGGGCGAGGCCAGCGACACCCGCCTGGGCCAGGGTGCTGAAGTCGGGTTGGGTTGCTGCCATGCTTAGATCGCTCTCGGGTAAGAGCCCAGGATGCGGAACAGGCTTGCACGCTGGCGCATCTGCTCAAGGGCTTCGCGAATCCGCGGGTCTTCGGCGTGACCGAGCACATCGATGAAAAAGACATACTCCCAGATCCCCTGCTGGCGCGCCGGCCGCGACTCGATGCGGGTCATGTCGATGCCGGCCGAGGCCAGAGGCTCGAGCAGGCGAAAGAGCAGCCCGGACCGATTCGGACTGGAGACCACCAACGAGGTCTTGTCGTGGCCACTCGGCGGCGGCGAATGGAGCCCGAGTACCAGGAAGCGAGTGGTGTTGCCGTGGTGATCCTCGATCTGGGCCTGGAGCAGCGGAAGGCCGTAGCGTTCTGCCGCGGCCTCACTGGCGATGGCCGCCGCCTCCGGCTCCTCCGAGGCCAAACGGGCGGCCTCGGCCGTGCTCGAGACCGGGAAGCGCTCGACGCCCGGCAGGTGGCTATCCAGCCAGGCTCGGCACTGCGACAGCCCTTGCTGATGGGAGTAGACCCGGCGGACCGTGGTCAGCCCGCCGGCGTGGCTTGCCAGGGCGTGGTGGATGCGCAACTCCACCTCACCAACGATGGCCAGCCCCGAGTCGAGGAAGCGATCGAGTGTGTGGCTGACCACCCCTTCGGAGGAGTTTTCCACCGGCACCACCCCGTAGTGGGCCGCACCCGACTCGACCTCCCGGAACACACCCCCGATGGTCGTCTGCGGGGACATCCCGGCATCGTGGCCAAAGTGCTTACTGGCGGCCTCTTCGGTGAAGGTGCCGCGCGGACCGAGGAAGGCGACCGTCAACGGCTGCTGCAACGCCCGGCAGGCCGACATAACCTCCCGAAAGAGCACCGTGACTTGCTCATCGGTCAAGGGCCCGCGGTTCTGTTCCGTTAGCCGGCGCAGAATCTCCGCTTCCCGCTCCGGGCGGTAGACCTTGAGCGCCTCACCGCGCTGTGCCTTGGCCCGAGCCACCTGCTCGGCCAGGCGGGCGCGCTCACTGACCAGCTCAAGGAGCTGGTCATCGATCCCGTCGATCCGCTGCCGAAGCGCGGCTAAATCGTCGTGCGCACCGGACATCCCGAGCCCTCAGCGGATGATGCGGACCTTGAGCACGCCCTCAATGGCTTGCAGCTCGTGCGCCACCTCGTCGGGGACCGAACCCTCAACGTCCACCAGGGTGTAGGCCAGCCGCTCCTGCGCCTTGTTGTACATGTCGTCGATATTGAGCCCCTTCTGTGCCAGCAGGCTGGAGATCTGCCCGAGCATGTTGGGGACGTTTGCGTTGACGACGCAGAGCCGATCCCCTTTGCCGCTGCGGGGCATCGTCATATCGGGGAAGTTCACGGCGTTGCGGATGTTGCCCGTCTCCAGATAGTCCCGGACCTGATCTGCCACCATGATGGCGCAGTTGTCCTGCGCCTCAATGGTCGACGCCCCCAGGTGCGGCAATGTGACCGCCCGCGGGTGGTCCTTCAGCGCATTGCTGGGGAAGTCGCTGACGTAGGCGTGCAGCTTCTGCTCGTTCAGAGCCTTGAGAACGTCCGCCTCATCAACGATCTCGGCGCGCGAGAAGTTGAGCAGCGTAGCCCCCGCCTTGGCCTGATTCAGCCGAGAGGCATCGATCAACCCGCGGGTGGCATCGATCAGCGGGACGTGGACAGTCACCATGTCCGCGCGGGCCATGACATCCCCCACGCTGTGAGCGGCCTCCACGTCGGAATCGAGGGCCCAGGCCGCATCCACGGTGATTTGCGGATCGTAGCCGATCACCTTCATCCCCAGGGCGCGGGCGGTATTGGCCACTTGCACACCGATAGCGCCGAGGCCAACCACCCCCAGTGTCCGCCCGGGGAGCTCGAAGCCCACGAAACGCTTCTTGTTGGCCTCCATCGCCTCGTGCAGCTCCTCATCACTGCCGCTCAGCCCCCGGGCGTACTCCCAGGCCGGGCAGATGTTGCGCGCGGCAATAAACAGCCCGGCGATGACCAGTTCCTTGACCGCATTGGCATTTGCCCCCGGGGCGTTGAACACGGGCACCCCGCGCTCGGTCATCGCGGCCACCGGGATGTTGTTCACCCCGGCACCCGCCCGGCCGATGGCCTGCACCGAGTCGGCAATGGGCTGTTCGTGAAGATCCGCGGAGCGCACCAGGATTGCGTCCGGGTGAGCGATATCCGAGGAGGTTTCGAACCGTTCCCGCGGCAGGCGGTCCAGTCCCTTAACGGAGATATTGTTGAGCGTGAGGATTCGATACATGGCCGTCACCCGTTGCGCTTTTCGAAGTCGGCCATGAACTCGACCAGCCGGTCCACCCCGGCCTCCGGCATGGCGTTGTAGATCGAGGCCCGCATTCCACCGACCGAGCGGTGCCCCTTGAGGGTGGTCAGGCCGGCGGCCTCGGCCTCCTCGAGGAAGGTCTTGTCGAGGCTGTCGTCGGCGAGCACGAAGGGCACGTTCATCCAAGAGCGCGCCTGCGGGTCCACCGGGTTGCTGTAAAAGCCGGAACCGTCGATGGCGTCGTAGAGCTTCTGCGCCTTGCGGTGGTTGATCTCGGCCATTGCCTCGAGCCCGCCGAGGTCCTTGAGCCACTGGAAGACCAGCCCGGCGATGTAGAGCGGATAGGTGGCCGGCGTATTGAGCATCGAGTCGGCGTCCGCCTGCTGCTTGTAGTCCCAGACCGTGGGGGTCTGCGGCATCGCCTCGCCGAGCAGGTCCTCGCGGACGATGACCAGGGTCACGCCGGCCGGGCCGATGTTCTTCTGCGCCCCGGCGTAGATCAGCCCGTAGCGGCTGACGTCGATGGGCCGCGATAGCAGGGTCGAGGACATGTCCGCCACCAGCGGCTTGTCGCCAACATCCGGCAGCCAGTGGAACTCCACGCCGCTGATCGTCTCGTTGGGGGTGAAGTGGACGTAGGCAGCGTCGTCGGAGAGCTGCCACTGCGACTGCGCCGGGATGTGCATCATGTCCGGCTCGCCGGAGGCAGCGACGTTGACGTCGCAGAACTTCTTCGCCTCGGCGATGGCCTTCTTCGACCACTGCCCGGGGTAGACGTAGTCGGCACGCCGGGCGCCGCGCAGCAGGTTCATGGGGATGGCCGAGAACTGGCCGGTGGCCCCGCCCTGCAGGAAGAGAACTTTGTAGTTATCCGGGATCTGCAGCAGCTCCCGCAGGTCGGCCTCGGCCTTCTCGGCGATGGAGACGTACGCCTTGCCCCGGTGACTCATCTCCATGACCGACATACCGGTGCCGTGCCAGTCGAGCATCTCCTCGGCGGCCTGGCGCATCACCGCCTCGGGGAGCATGGCCGGACCGGCGCTGAAGTTAAAAACTCTCGTCATGGGGTGATCCTCGGTTGCGAAACACGAATT
>PUNM01000073.1 GCA_003552625.1 Ectothiorhodospiraceae bacterium | reverse complement strand
GAAGGGCCCTCCCGGATGCTCGGGCGCCGCCTCCAGGAGCCCCTCCGCAGCCTCGGCAGCCTCATCGAGCTGCCCCGCCTCCGCAAGCGCGACCGCGTAGAGGAAGCGCTCAGGGATCCGCTCAGGCCGCAAAGCCATCGCCTCGCGATAAGCCGCCAAGGCGTCCTCCGGAGCCCCTCTGTACCGGGCGATGTTGCCGAGCAAGACCCAGCCGGTCGCCTTGCCGGGGTCCATTTCCAGGGAGCGCCGGGCCGCTGCTTCCGCTTTCGAGAGATCGGCATCGGCCAGCGCCTGCCAGGCGCGCGCCTGCTCCAGCGCCGCAAAGGACGCCCCCCCAGCCTCGGCCCGCTGCAGGCTCGCGATACCCTGCTCCGGGTCGCCGGCCTGGAAAGCCGCGCTCGCCTGCGCCGCATGCCACGCGGCCCGCTCGCCTTCGTCGAGCCCATCGGGCAGGCTCAGCGCGGCGGCGGCGGCCGGGCGATCGAGGTCTTCAAGCAGGATCGTCAGCAGGATCGGGGCGTACCGGGCGGGATCCACACCGGCATCCAGCGCCCTGCGCAGCTGGTGCTCCGCTCGCTCGTAGTCGCCCTGGCTGCGCAACGCCTCCGCCAGCCGCGCCCGGGTCTCGGCGCTGGTATTGTGCTGCAGCGCGTTCCGGTACGCGATCGCTGCCGCGGCGTAGCGGCCCTCGGCATGGTACGCCTCCGCTCGGGCCAGGTGCTCCGCCTCGGTGGCGCCGCCTTGATCCCCGCATGCGAACAACAACCCGGCCGTCAGTAGTACGCCGCAGGCTGCCGTCAGCCTTTTGCCGCTTCGCCTTTCAACACGCATTAGACGCCCTCCACCCCGATCAAGCCCGCACCCTCGTGCGCTTGGCCCGCTTTTTCTTTGAGCAGTATAGGCAGAAATCCAGGGGCGCAAGGATGCCGGCTGGCGGAGTGGAAAAACTCGGAAAAACCGGATTACCGGCGTGTCGAAAGGCGAGACAAATTCCGGCTGCCCAGCGAATCAAAAAATAAAAAGCCGTTCAAAAACGGAAGGTTACGATTTTGGCACGCTTCTCGCTGTACGAAGATCGCCGCCCTCCCCCTTGGGCGGCTACATGGGCGCGCCGTTGCACCTTCAGCGTCAGCGGCGCTGCCTTTCACTCAGAACGGCAGTGGGAGCAGAAACCATGATGAGAAACACCCTGAAAACCGCAGCACTTGCCGGCCTGCTCGTGGCCGGAAGCGCTTCGGCACAGTTGATTACGATTGAGAGCGTCAGCGGGATCTGGACGCAGGCCACGCCCGACGGTATCGACGGTATCGGCACCAACCAGATCACCTGGGGCACGGCGGCGAATACAGAGCGCAGCAGCTACGTTTTCGACGGCGTAGCCCCACCTGAGATCACCGGCATCAATATCGGCCAGCGCTTCGACCTCGGGTTTTTCACCCACAACAACTTCCCGATCACCGGCACCTTCCTGGAGACCGCTCGGCTTGAGGTCACCGCAAACCTCTCCATCAACGGCACCTCCCGCACGGCCGTCTCGTTCTTCGATTTCGAACACTGGGAGACGCCCAATAACGAGGATCCCTGTGCGGATGGTGGAGCCCTAGGCGAGGGGATCAATGAGGACGGCTGCGCGGACCGGGTGACCTTCAGCTTCAATGAAGCCCTTTCGGACCGATTCCAGATCGATGGGGATTGGTATGAACTCACCATCGCCGGCTTCCAGTCGAACGGCGAACTCTCGGATGTCCTGTGGACTCAGGAAGACGCGTCCACCGAAGCAACACTGCGCGGTGTCGTGAACCGGGTACCCACCCCTGCCACGCTGCCGTTGCTCGGCGCCGGCCTGCTCCTCCTGGGGCTCACGCTGCGTCGTCGGGAGGCTGTGGACACCGAACAGTCCTGATGGCTTTGCCGGCTTCACCACGCCCTGCCCCCTGAGTTTCACCGCTCGGGGGGTGGGAGCACCCGC
The DNA here is from genome assembly GCA_003552625.1 of Ectothiorhodospiraceae bacterium. Classification (GTDB taxonomy): domain Bacteria; phylum Pseudomonadota; class Gammaproteobacteria; order Nitrococcales; family Halorhodospiraceae; genus Halorhodospira. The sequence goes on along the minus strand of PUNM01000073.1, from coordinate 1,433 downwards.
GACCCGCTATCAATCTCTCGACCCGAGCGTGCCCTCTCCTCAGGAGACCGGGAGGCATCGTCAAGGTTTTTGGACTACTTTAAGAAAAACGGTCAATCCCGCTTGCCCCACTTCCCAAGGGTTTGATCTAAAATGAACAAAACAGTGCTTCATGGATCTGACAGCCACCGCATGGAAGGCTTACTCTTGAACGACGACTCTCTGCTGCGGCTCTATAGGCCGGCACAGACCGATCCGGATCACGCGTACCGACCCAGCGCGGCGGATAAACTGGGAGTCGTCCAGGACATCGGGCGCATAGGATTCTGGGAATACGATCTGCGGCGGGAGCGCGTCCGGTTGGATGAGCGGCTGCAGGAAATCTACGGCTACCCGGCATCCGATAATCCCCTGGACCTCGCCATCGAGGGCTGGCGGGATCATATCCACCCCGAGGACCGGGGGTGGGTCTACCTGCGATTCTGGGATGCGATTCATCGCGCTGCTGCCTGGCAGCTGCAGTACCGTGTCATTGGCGCCGACTATCAGCTCCGTCACGTGCGCTGTGCCGGGCGTGTCATCGATATCGGCCCCGGCGAGGAGCACCGTTACGCCATCGGCTATGAAGAAGACATCACCGACTGGATCAGGACGGAGCAGGCACTACAGCAGCAGGCACAACAAGACGGCTTGACGGGCACCTGCAACCGGCGCCGGATGGATGCTCTGCTCGATCAGGAACGGCAGCGCGCCCTTCGCTACAACGAGCCCCTGTCGATCCTGCTGATTGACACCGACGGCTTTAAGCAGATTAACGATACCTATGGACACGAGGCCGGCGACCTCGTCCTCCACGAGTTGGTCGAGTCCTGCTTCCGGCCCTACCTGCGCACCTGCGACCACCTGGGCCGCTGGGGCGGTGATGAGTTCCTGGTCATCCTGCCGGAGACCACGGCGGAGGGCGCCCGGGAAGTCGCCGAGCGCATGCGTACACAGGTCGAGATCAGCCAACCCGGCCCGACGGCTGTCACGATCAGCATCGGTCTTGCCGCCTACAACCCCGGGGACGAAGTACGGGACTGGCTCCGTAAGGCCGACCTCGCCCTGTACGCGGCCAAGCGCGCCGGCCGCAACTGCGTTGCCGACCCCCCCGAATAAGACCCTTACGCGGCTTGAGCACCCACGCGCGACAATGCGTGCCTTGGCTCCTCGCTGAAGCTTGTAGAATATCGGCCGTCCGAGGAGCAAGGAGCCATCCATGGCCGAGCGTTACGACCGCCCTCCCCATCCGGAGGGGCCGTTCAATGCGGACCGCGTCGCCGACAGCGCCCCGCCGGGGCCGGAGGAGCTCGACCAGTTCGAGGAGCAGATGCGAAGCCGGGCATGGCAGCGTGGGCTGCTCTTTCTCGCGGCCTTGGCCCTGGCGGCCTCACTGACGTGGGCGACCCGGCACG
>PUNM01000034.1 GCA_003552625.1 Ectothiorhodospiraceae bacterium | reverse complement strand
CGGTCTGGCACTTCCAGGACAACCCGTTCATCGATGAGGGGCAGACGGCGGACGCGGCCGAGTCGGCCATGCGCCTGACCTACTTCCACTGGGGCATGCACCCGTGGGCGATCTACGCCATTGTGGCGCTTTCGCTGGCCTTCTTCTGCTACCGCAAGAAGCTGCCGCTGGCGATCCGCTCGGCGCTGTACCCGCTGATCGGCAACCGCATCTACGGGCCGCTGGGGCACGCGGCAGACGTGCTGGCCGTTTTCGGCACCATCTTCGGCGTGGCGACCTCGCTCGGGTTCGGTGCGATCCAGATCAATACGGGCCTGGATGAACTGTTCGGGATCGGGCTGAGCACCACGAATCAGCTGCTAATCGTCGCCGTGGTGACGCTCATCGCCGTCGGCTCGGTGGTCTCCGGGGTCGGGCGAGGGGTGAAGGTCCTCTCGCAGTTGAACCTGATCCTCAGTGCCGTGATCCTGCTCTTCTTCCTGAGCTTCGGGCCCACGCTCTACCTGCTCTCGAGCTTCGTTCAGGGCATCGGTGACTACCTGCAGAACGTCGTCTATCTGAGCTTCTGGACCGATGCCAGCGGTGCCCGCGAGGCGGATGATTGGCAGCAGTCCTGGACGGCCTTCTACTGGGGCTGGTGGATCGCCTGGGCACCCTTTGTGGGCATGTTCATCGCCCGCATTTCGCGCGGTCGTACGATCCGGGAGTTCCTCGGCGGCGTGCTGCTGGTGCCGACGCTGCTTGCCCTGGCGTGGTTGACCGTCTTCGGCGGCACCGGGCTGTATCAGGAGCTCTTTGGTGCAGGCGGGCTGGTAGACGCCGTGGCGGAGGATGAGACCATCGCTCTCTACCACACCATCGAGGCCGTCGCCCCCGGGGTGATCGCGACCATCTTCGCGGCCATCGCCACGCTGCTGATCGCCACCTATTTCATCACCTCGTCGGACTCGGCGACGCTGGTGGTGACCATGCTGCTGTCTGTCGGCAACACTGAGCCGCCGACGTACCAGCGTGCCTTCTGGGGTGTCGCTGAGGGGTGTGTCGCCGCGGTGCTGCTGACCGCGGGCGGACTGGCGGCGCTGCAGGCGGCGGCCATCGTCTCGGCGCTGCCGTTCTCGCTGCTGATGCTGCTGATGTGCTACGCCCTGATCCGCGGTCTGCAGGAGGAGAAGCAGCGCATGCAGCTCTCCTGGCAGCCGGGGCAGGGACCGCCGGCAGCGCCCCACCTCTAGGTATGACGTAGCGTTCGACGAGGGGCCCGGTTTTGGGCCCCTCGTCTTGTGAATCCCCCGCCCGATTGGGTTCAGGGACCGGCGGCTGCATCCGAGCAGCCGTCACCGATCCCGGCATGATGCCGGCATGCAACTGGAATGCTGGAAATGGAGAGCATATGAGTTTCAAGGATATTTTCGTCTTCGATCGCATGGTGGCTCCCACGCTGATCAAGATCCTCTACTGGCTGGGTCTTGCCGGCGTGGTACTGGCCGGTATCGGGATCATGTTCAGTGGCGGGCTGATGGGTGGCGGCCACGGCATGGGCCAGCAGGCGACGGGGTTGACCTTCGCCAGCTTCCTCATGGGGCTGGTCTACATCGTCTTCGCCGGCCTTTTCTGGCGGGTACTGTGTGAGCTACTGATCGTCGTCTTCGAGATCCATGCCCGGCTGCGTGAGATCCGTGACGGGAATGTCAAATCGTCCAGCAAGGCAGCCGTAACCGACTAGTCGCTGAGCTGCTGGAAACCGCGAGCGCCGCGGGCCGTCCGGCCCGCGGCGCTTCAGCCCCACGACCACGCTTTCCGCACGGCCCCGAGCCGGCAACGGCGCAGTCACTGCAACGTCGGGGCTAGCCCGCGAAGAGGCGTGGAAGGATCTCCCGCGCGGCTTCCGGCTCGAAGGGCTTGTCGCAGATCGTATCCACCCCGGCCACCGCCACCGCATTCAGGTTGGCCTGATCCGTGCGAGAGCTGATCATCAGGATCGGGATGTGGAGGAAGTCCGTGCGTTCCCGCACATACTGGGTCAGTTCCGCGCCGTCCATCTCCGGCATGTTGTAGTCGGTGACGATCAGATCGAAGGGCTCGGCGTGGAGCTGCTCCACGGCCTCGCGGCCGTCGGCGGCCTCGGTGATCAACTCGGCGCCCACGGACTCGAAGACCCGGCGCAGGTACTTGCGGGCCAGGCGGCTGTCATCGACAAGGAGGATGCGCAGTTGGGCCACGTCGAAGGCGTCGAGATCGATTTCCTGCTCGCTGAGGAAGTCGACGCTGGCCCGGATGGCGCGGTTGAGGTCTTCTGCCGAGAACGGCTTGGGGAGGATCGCCATGACACCGGACTGGCGGAGGGTCTCGAGCCGATCACGGTCCCGGATGCTGGAGACCAGCATGAAGCCCTGATCCTCCGTGGCCGGGTCGTTGCGCAGTTCCAGCAGGAAATCCTCGGCGGTTCCGTCGGGCAGGTACATGGCGCTGATGACTACGTCGGGGCGTTGCTGACGCACAAGCCCCCGCGCCGTGGCCAGGTCCCCGCAGCCCTCGATCTGGAAGAGGCCGGCCTCGCGCAGGCTCTGGATGAGGATCTTGCGTTGAACGTCGGAGGGCTCCACAAGGAGGACAGCCAGCTCCGAGACGGCGACGGTGGGGTTCATAGGCTACCGGATCCGCGGGTTGTGGATTCACTGCTGATTATGGGGGAATCAGCCGGTGGCGAACAGGTCCGGGAAACGCTCCCGGGCGCGCTGGAGCTTGGGCAGGATCATCGCGCGGCAGTAGGGCGCCGCCGGCTGGCGGTCGTAGAACTGCTGGTGCTCGGCTTCGGCCGGGTAGAAGGCCTCCAGCGGGGCGAGCTCCGTAACCACCGGCCCGGTGAAGGCGCCGTCGGCCTCCAGGGCCCCGATCACCGCCTGCGCTGTCTGCTTCTGGTGGTCGTCGGCGTAGAGGATGATGGAGCGGTACTGGGGCCCGCGGTCGGGACCCTGGCGGTTGCGCTGGGTCGGATCGTGGATGGTGAAAAAGACCTCCAGCAGCCGGCGGTAGGGCAGGCGGTCGGGGTCGAAACGGACCTGCACCACCTCGGCGTGCCCGGTCGCCCCCTGGCAGACCTGGCGGTAGGTGGGGTTGCTCACGTGGCCCCCGGCGTAGCCGGAGATGGCGGCCTCCACGCCGTTTAGCTGCTGGAAGACCCCCTCGATGCACCAGAAGCACCCGCCGCCGAGCGTGGCCGTCTCGGTTTGCGCCATGGTCGCCCCTCCTCGCTGCCCACCGCCATTGTGGCACCGTTGGCCTGCGAATGCGCAGCGGTTTGTGGATGCCACCCGCCCGGAGACGGGGCGTTCATGCCGGTGCATCTCGGGTCCGCCCCGGCCGGGGGCCGCCGCCGAATCGGGCGCCGGTTTTGCCGTGATCACCGGGGG
>PUNM01000099.1 GCA_003552625.1 Ectothiorhodospiraceae bacterium | reverse complement strand
TCCTTGGCGTGGTTGAGCAGGATCCCTGCCGCGCCGTGGACGATGCACTTGGGGCGGCCGGTAGTCCCGGAGGAGTAGAGAATGTAGACGGGGTGGTCCGGGGGCAGTGATTCGAAGACCGGCTCGGCCCCGGCATAGCTGCTCTGGATCTGCGACCACGGTGTGATCGCCGCATGCCCCGGCAAGTCTTCCTCCGGGAGCAGGGGGATGCCGACCGCGGCGCGCAGGCTCGGCAGTGCATCGATGATCTGGCTGACCTCGCTCTGACGCGGGAAGGTCTTGCCGTTGAAGGCGTAGCCGTTCACCGTGAGCAGCGCTTTGGGCTCGATCTGGCCGAAGCGATCGAGCACGGCTTGGGGGCCGAAATCCGGCGAGGCGGAACTCCAGACGGCGCCGAGGCCGGTGGCGGCGAGCATCCCGACCAAAGCCTCGTGGGTGTTGCCCACCAGCCCGGCGACACGGTCGCCGACGCCGATGCCCTGCTCACGCAGGAAGGCCTGGAGCGCGGCGACCTGGTCACGAAGCTCGCGATGGCTGAAACGCTCCGTGGGCCGTCCCTCGGCGCAGGAGACCACCGCAGTCTCATCGGCCAGGGGGCCGGCTGCATGACGGAGCAGGTTCTCGGCGAAGTTCAGGCGCGCGCCCGGGAACCACTCGGCGCCCGGCATCTCCTGGCGGCCCAGGACCCGCTCGTACGGCTGGTGAGCGCGAATCCCGGCGTAATCCCAGACAGCTGCCCAGAACGCCTCCGGCTCGCGGATGGAAAAGGCGTGCAGTGCGTGGTAGTCGGGGAAAGGGCCGTGGCCGCGCTCGGCGAGAAGATCGCGAAAGCGGGCCATTTGGCTGCGCTCGCGCTCGTAGGCCCCCGGTCTCCAGAGGATGTCCGCCTGCTCCGTCATGCCTGGGCCTCCCGCTTAGGCTGTCTCCCGGAAAAGTTCACGGCCGATGAGCATCCGCCGGATTTCGGAAGTGCCGGCTCCGATCTCGTAGAGCTTGGCGTCGCGCAGGAGCCGGCCGGTGGGGTACTCATTGATGTAGCCATTGCCGCCGAGGGTCTGGATGGCCTCAAGCGCGACCTGTGTCGCGCGCTCAGCGGCGAAGAGAATGGCCGCGGCAGCGTCCTTGCGGGTCGTCTCGCCGCGGTCACAGGCCTGGCCGACAGCGTAGACGTAGGCGCGGCTGGCGTTCAGGGCGGTGTACATGTCGGCAACCTTGCCCTGGATGAACTGGAACTCGCCGATGGGCTGTTCGAACTGCTTGCGCTCGTGGACGTAGGGGACGACAGTATCCAGGCAGGCCTGCATGATCCCCAGCGGTCCGGCGGCGAGAACGGCGCGCTCGTAGTCGAGGCCGCTCATCAGCACGCGGACGCCCTTGTTGACCTGGCCGAGGACGTTCTCCTCGGGAACCTCGCAGTTGTCGAAGACCAGCTCGCAGGTGTTTGAGCCGCGCATGCCGAGTTTGTCGAGCTTCTGCGCCGTGGAAAACCCGGGAAAGGAGGACTCGACGATGAAGGCGGTGATGCCCTTGGCGCCGGCCTCCGGATCCGTCTTGGCGTAGACGATGAACGTGTCCGACTCCGGGCCGTTGGTGATCCACATCTTATTGCCGTTGAGGATGTACCGGTCCCCTTTCTTCTCGGCGCGCAGACGCATACCGGTGACATCGGAGCCGGCGCCGGGCTCGCTCATTGCCAACGCACCGACCTGCGTCCCCTCGATCAGGCCGGGGAGGTAGCGTTCCTGCTGCTCGCGCGATCCATTAAGCCGGATCTGATTGACGCAGAGGTTGGAGTGCGCGCCGTAGGAGAGTCCTACAGAGGCAGAGGCGCGGCTGATCTCCTCCATGGCGACCATGTGGGCGACATACCCCATGCCGGTGCCGCCGAACTCCTCTTCTACCGTGATGCCGAGCAGGCCCTGTTCCCCGAGCTTCGGCCAGAGCCACTGCGGGAACTCGTTTTCGTGGTCGATGGATTCGGCGTGGGGGGCGATCTCCCCCTGCGCGAAGCTCCGAACCGAGTCGCGGAGCATATCGATCTCCTCGCCGAGAGCGAAGTTCAGGGTCGGCCAATGCATGATGTACTCCCTTGCCGATAGAAAGGCTTTCCGGTGCAGCCCCACTGGCGAGTGGCCGGTGCAGGGGTGCGTCTCAAGGGAACGCTAAGTGACGTTAACGTTAACGTCAAGATGCTGTGCCTGTCAGTGGGCGCCAGAATGGTCGCGGCGTTGGAAGCGGTACGAGGGCGGTTGTGGTATGCCGAGGGTGCCGAGAGGGTGGCGGCCTGGTCCACGCCGAGTGGTACGGCGGCTTGGAGCCGCGGAGGCAGCGGTGGTCGTGGGTTTTGTGAAAGGGGTCAGTCGGTCCGCTGATCCTGCTCCAAGCGCCGGTAGCACTCCGTCTCGATGGTGTCGATCTCCTGGAGCGTCGCTTCGATGTCGCGGCGCTGCTGCTCCAGGCTTGCCCGTCTCTCCGCAAGGATGTTCAAGAACTTGTGGAGCTGTCGCGACTCCCCTTGCATCTGGTCATAGAGTTCGAAGAGCTCTCGCGCATCATCGAGGCTGATGCCGAGGCGCTTCGCCCGCATGATCAGTTTCAGTCGCGTACGGTCGCGGCGACGGTAGATGCGCTTCGTGCCTTCCCGGATCGGGTGGAGGAGGCCCTTGTCCTCGTAGTAGCGAATGGCCCGTGGCGTTAGATCGAACTCCTGCGCCAGATCGGTAATGGAGTACGTGGTGCCGGCGGTTGAGTTGCCCCAGCGGACCGTTTCATCACGGCCGCTCGTGACCGGTCGCGATGACGTCGGCGTCTGCTCGGCGTGCCTTGGGGAAGAGGGGGTCGGGTTCGTGTCCTGGCCGGCGTGGTCGGTCATCGGGCGCTCCTTGTTCGGCGCTGGGCCGCTCATCTTGCAGTGCAGCATACCGCGTGCTTATAGCGGGAATCAATATCGTTGCCTCAAGCGTCCTTGACACAGCGCCAATTTCCGTTAACGTCAACGTCAATAATAGCTCGAAGTCAAGCTTGGCTCCAGTCCTCTAGCAGGGTGGCCCAGGCAAAACGAGCAAAGACCCACGCTTTGGGGGACCGTCGCAGGAGGAGAAAACGATGAGAACAAACCGATTCTTAATCACGCTGGCCGCCGCCGGCCTGATCGTGCCGAGCGCCCATGCGGTCAGCCTCAACGATATCGAAGCGGAGTTTGGGGGCGACTTCGATGCCCGGGGGTACGCGCGGGAAACGGATCGCACGACATCGGGCGTTGACCAGCGAATCCGGCTCTCGACGGATATCCAGATCGATGAGCGCGTCTCCTTCCACGGCCGACTGAACCTGGTCAATGACCGTTGGCGAGGGGATTCTGGTGGTGATTACGGGGTGTTGGATGACCAAGATGAAGCTGCCCGTAAGCCATTTACCCACCGTGACCATCGTTTCTC
>PUNM01000166.1 GCA_003552625.1 Ectothiorhodospiraceae bacterium | reverse complement strand
GCTGCGCTGCAAAAGGGTGTGGCGCGCCTAACTATCTGTTTTGACTGGTGGGCCGTGCAGGATTCGAACCTGCGACCAGCGGATTAAAAGTCCGATGCTCTACCAGCTGAGCTAACGGCCCGAAGCCGCGTATTCTAGCGAGACCGGCGGCTGTTTTTCCAGTCCCTCGTACGGTCCGTCGCGCCATTTCATGGTCGGGGTCACTCCGTGGGCAGAATCCGGCGGATCTCTGCTAGCCGCTGCTGCGCGAGGTTCGCCGCCGTGGTGTCCGGGTGCTCGTCCTGCACCGCCTCCAAATGCTCCTGGGCCGTCTCAAGTTCCCCCTCTTCAAAGGCGATGTACCCGAGCTTCAGCTGTGCGTCCGGCGCCTTGTCGCTCTCCGGGTAGTCGTCGAGCACACGCTGGAAGTACGCCTCGGCGTCCTCGAAAGCGCTCTCCGCGTAGTACGTCTCCGCAATCCAGTAAGCCGCATTGGCTGCGTAATCCCCCTCCGGGTAGTCGTCAAGCACCTGCGCGAACCCCTCCCGGGCTTCCTCGTAAAGCCCGTCACTCAGCTGCCGGAACGCCTCTTGATAGCGCTCCGCCTCGTCTTCCTCTGCGGCCTCCGGCTCGACGTCGTCGTCGGTGTCCTCATCCAGGTCCGGGATCGGTACCGTCTCCTGTCGCCCCGCGACTTGTTGCTCGTGGAGTTCGCGAAGCCGGTCGTCGAGGTCCGCGTAGTGCTCGCGCTGCCGCTCCTGAAGCCGGCGCACCTGACGCTCGAGATCCTCCACTTCACCGCGCATCTCACGGTTTTCGCGCTTAATCCGCTCGATGTCGCGGACCAGCTCGGCGAGGCCGCGCCCCTCGAGCAGTTCCTCCAGGCGATCGACCCTTTCCTCCACGGCGTGGGCCGCAGGGGCTGTCAGAAGGGCGGCGACGGTGGCGGTGGCAAGGAGCTGGCGCATGGAATCGCTTACCTTTCGTAGATCAGCTCGGCCCGGCGGTTCTCGGCCCAGGCATCTTCATTGGACTCCGAAACCAGGGGATCTTCTTCCCCGTAGCTGACAATTTCGATTTGATCCGTTCTTGCCCCGTTGGCACGAAGCAGGCGAGCGACCGACTCCGCGCGCCGCTCGCCAAGCGCCAGATTGTACTCGCGAGAGCCGCGCTCGTCCGTATGACCTTCCACCGTGATCCGCTCATCGGGGTGTTCCTCCAGAAACGCCCCGTGCGCTTCCAGGACGGGGACGTCCTCGTCGCGGATTTCGCTGGAATCAAAGGCAAAGTGGACCCGGCGGGTGGCAAGGGGGCTCTCCGGCTCTTCCAGGACCGCGGCGTCCAGCGGGTCATCTGGATCGAGGCCCTCCGCCCGGGCGGCTTCGCGCAACTCAGCCTCGTCCTCGTCCAAGTCGTCCGCGGTGGCAGGATCTTCCGGATCGAAGGCCTCCGCCTCGATCTCAGCGTCCGCCTCTTCCGGGGCCTCATGCTCCAGCGCCTCCATCAGCGGGGCGCAGCCGGTTGCGAACAACAGTGCAGCCGCGGCGAGAAGGCCGCGCAGGGTGAGTTGCGGGGATCGTTCTCTCATCAGCCTCATTTCGCCTCCGGCCAGGGGGGCCAACCTACCACGCGGGTTCGCGGACCCGGGTGCCTTCGTGCTCGGTGGACTCCAGCGGAGCTACGGCTCCACCCACCCTGGAGGCGGTTTTCAGCCGAGCTCCCTCCACGCCGCCCGCCGTGTAGATGATCATCTCGCCGTTCGGGGCGAAGCTCGGTGACTCGTCGGCAGGGCCCTCGCTGAGGATTTGCACCGACTCCGTCTCCAGATCCTTGAGTGCGATATGGTAGTCGCCATCCCGGCGGTGGACCATCGCTAGGTACTCACCGTCCGGGGAGAGCGCCGCCCGGGCATTGTAGTCCCCTTCGTAGGTGACGCGCTCGGCGCGGCCGCCCTCGGTGGGGATGCGGTAGATCTGGGGGCGGCCGCCGCGATCCGAGGTGAAGTAGACCGACTCCCCGTCAGGCGCCCAGGCCGCCTCGGTGTCGATCGCCCAGTGATCCGTCAGCGGCTCCACGTCCCCGCTGTCGACATCGATGATGTAGATGTTCGCGGCGCCATCCCGGGACAGGGTCACCGCCAGTCGGTCGCCGTCCGGCGACCATGCGGGCGCGCTGTTGATGCCGCGGAAGCTTGCGATCCGCTCACGCTCTCCGGTGCCGATATCCTGGACAAAGATCTCCGAGCGGCGTCCTTCGAAGGATACGTAGGCCAGTCGATCCCTTGACGGGGACCACGCCGGTGACAGGAGCGGCTCGTCGGAGGTGAGGATCGTCTGGGCCCGATGCCCGTCGGAGTCGGCTACGACCAGTCGGTGGGTCCGCCCTTCGTTCTCCGCTCCGTCCTCGACGGCGACGTAGGCAATACGCGTGTTAAAGGCGCCTTCGCGGCCGGTAACCTCTTCAAAGATGCGGTCGGAGATCGAGTGAGCCAGCAGGCGCATGTGCGGCTCCTGGACCCGGTAGCGGCGGCCGTCGCTCCGCCGCCCCTGGAAGACGTCGAGAAGCTCGTAGCGCACCTCGTAGCGCCCGTCCCCGCCATCGCTGATGGCGCCAACGACCAGATGGTCCACCCCCGAGGCCCGCCAGGTCGAGAAGCGGACATCCTCCATGCGGCTCGGCTCGGCAACCAGGTCGTCCGGTGGAAGCACTTCGAAGCGTCCGCTGCGCGCCAGGTTACTGCGGATGATGGCCGCCGGGTCCGACTCACTGCTGACGCCGTCCTGGGTAGCGAAGGGGGCGATGGCAATCGGTGTTGCCCCCTCCACACCGCCGATGATGTCGATGACCAGGTCATCATCCCCGGCGGCGGTTGTGCTGACAGCGAGCCCGAGGAGGAGTCCGGCGATGTATCGCGGGGTGATCGTACGCTTCAAGGTCAACTCCGGTCCGGTGCGAAACGGAAAGTGATCGTCTGCATGCGCTCCTGGAGCGCCGCTTCCTCCGGGAAGGGTACCGGCGAAGCCCGGCGGACGGCCCGCTCGACGGAGCGATCGAAGCCAGTGTCGCCGCTTCCGCTTACGACTTCCACCCGCCGGACTTCGCCGGTACGGGAGAAAGCGACCCGGATTACCGCCTCCAGGCCCTCCGGAGTGCCGCTCGGACGCCGCCATTCGCGCTCCACCGCTTCGGCGATGGCCGCGGTGAAGCGCTGTTGCAGGCCCTCGAGCCGGCGCTGTTCCTCGGCCTCTTCCTGTTCAGCCTGAAGGCGCTGGCGCTCAGCCTCCATCGCCTCGCGGCGCTGGGCCTCACGCTCTTCTTCCATCTGCTGGCGAATCTCCTCGCGGAGTCGCTCCTGCTCCTCAGCGCGCTGCTCCTCCGGCGTGGGCTGTGGCTCAGGCTCTGGCTCCGGCTCCGGCTCCGGCTCCGGCTCCGGCTCTGGCTCGGGTTCGGGCTCCGGCTCGGGCTCGGGTTCGGGTTCGGGTTCAGGCTCAGGCTCAGG
>PUNM01000074.1 GCA_003552625.1 Ectothiorhodospiraceae bacterium | reverse complement strand
TCCGGGAAGGTGCGCGTGGTGCCGTCCTCGAAGATGAACGTGGCGCTGTGGAGCTCGCCGCGCACACAGGACAGGGTCCAGTCACCGAAGGCGGTGCCGCTGAGGATCATTCCCTCGAGACCTGGGATCTCCATGTCATGCGCGGCCAGGTTCTCGCTGCCGACGACCACCTTGAACGGCGCTGCGTCCTCGACCGTGCCCTCGCGCGGGATGCGGCCGATCAGGGCGGTCAACGTGCTTGAGCCCATGAGTATGCTGTTCCGCGGAACGGTGTAGACGGCGAGGTCCTCCTTGTCCCCATCGTCCGTCTGCGTGTCTTCATCGCTGGCCTCGTCTGCCTCAGGGCCGGTCCACTCCCGTGCCTGCGGCCCCGCACCGTCCGCCGCGGCGGGATGTGGGGCATCGAGCGGGTCGATCCAGGTCAGCTGCTCAGCAGTCGTGGACGGTGCCCCGCGCTCCGCCTCGGGGTCTCGAGTCAGATCCGATGGCCGGAACCCGTCTTTGATGGGGGCCTCGTCATCATCCGGGCCCCCAACCAAGCCGAGCGGCTGCTCGTCCGAGGAAAGGCCGAGCCCGACTGGAAGATCCGTGTCGTCGACCTCGTCGTCTTCCGCCTCCTCGTCCTCCTCAACACGCGCGGTCAGCTGCTCGATGCGCTGCATAAGCGCCTCGTGGCGCTCCTCGGCGTGCTCATCGGGACGCTCCGCTTCTTCCTCAACCTCATCGAGCGCCTGCTCCATGGCTTCAACCTGCTGCTCCAGGCGCTGATTCTGCGCGGTGAGCATGCGGATCGTATCCGCCTGCGTATCGACATCGGCCGGATCAATCTCATCGCCGGGACCGAGCTCGTCGGGATGGGCGACGGTGGCCGATTCCGGCGCATCCTCCCCGCCGCCGACCAGGATGACGACGATCAGCAGGACGGCGACGAGGCCACCGAGAATCGGGAGTAGACGGTTGCTGCGGATCGTGCTCGCCATTACCGGCTCCCCCAGAAGCTCTCCTCGAACGGGCGATCGGAGATCAGGTAGACCGCCGTGGTGTCGGCCTCATGGCCGGCACCGTGCAGCCGGGCGTGTTGGAAGGTCGCCGCGAGCCAGTCCCCGCGCAGGGCCCGGGGGTCGAGCAGGACCGGCTCACGGGTCTGGTTGGTCAGCCGGACCGCCGTGACGTGGTACCCACCCCCACGCCAGGCGGCGATCGGTTCGGCTTCGACGTGGGCACCGCGGACCAGGGCGACAGTCTCATCCTCAACGCCCACCGAGCGGATCCCGGGATGCCCGGGCCTAAGTCGATCAGGGGCGTAGAGGTTCTGTGCGGCGTAGCGTGTGAGCGTGACGTAGTCCAGGACCGGCGCTTGCGCACCGGGGGACTCAACCTCGGAAGGCTCCTCGGGGTCGGCCGCCGCCTCACGCTCCTCGCCATGGACGATCAGCTCACGGCGCGGCCCCTCCTCACGCGCCTCCAGATCGAGCATGAAGGACCGTCCGGTGTGCGGCTCCTCGACCAGCACCCGGGTTGCCTCGAAGGTTTCGGTCGGCTGGAGATAGAGCACGCCTTCGCGGGAGAGGACACGCAGACGATCCTCAAGAGCCGGCGGCACGCCGACCCGGGCCTGATCGGCCGGCAAGCGCACGATCCGTTCCCCATCGACCGGCAGGATGACCCGGATCGGGGTGCCATCCCAGACCACACGCTCCGGCGCGGAACCGTCCTGAGCGGCCCGTTTTTCCGGGGTCGCAACCGTTCCGGCGGCATCGCTGCCCGGCTCCTGACCGTCTACGCCAGGTGCCTCAACGGCCTCACCGTCCTGCTGCTGAGCGGCTTCGCCGGCACCGGAGTCATCTTCGGAAGCGCCGTCCGGCCGTTGCTCAGTCTCGGAGTCGGTCGTGAACTCCGGCACGGGCAGCGAGAACCCGTCATCCCCGGCCACCGCATAGGCCGGCGCCATAGCGAGAATGAGGGCGCTGGCTAGCGTTCGGGCTCGCACCGTTCACCTCCGATGTAGTAGATGATCTGCTCGGGAGCGCGCGAGAGATCCGCCCACACCTGGCGGCGCCCCTCGAGGGCCTCCTCGCAGGAAGGCTCCGGGGATGCCTTTGCTTCATTCGCCTCGCCGCGCTGCTCGTCCGCCTCCTCGACCTTCGACTTGTCGGACGCCTGTTCGGGCGAAGACGGCGTGCTGGAACAGCCCGCCATCACGATCAGGCCTGCCAGCAGGACCCCTGTCGGATAGAACCACCTCATGGGCCAGCCTCCTCGACTTGCAGCGCATGCAGGGTGCCGTCCTGGTGGCGCAGGACCGCGACCTCGGCCTCTGGATCGACCGAGCTCACCCGCCAACTCGTCTTGCCCACGGCCTCGCCGGAGCGATAGCGCCCGGTCTCTCCGTCATGGGCCAGGATGACCAGCGCGGACCCGGCCCAATGCTCGAAGCCGAGTAGACGGGCATCCTCGAGCCTCGGGTTCTCCGGTGCCTCCTCCAGGGTGGTGAGCCGCTCATCCAGCGCGTCGATCTGGTCCTCACTGACGCCGGGGATCTGCTGCTCCAGGGCATCGAGTTCTGCGGCCAGGTCCCCGGTTTGCTGCTCCAGTTGAGCGACGCGATCGGCCGACGGCAGCCCTGTCAGTGCCTCCTCATGCGCAGCCAGGGCCTGCTCGATTTCCTGCAGCCCGGACTCCTGAGCCTGCTCCAGGGCATCGATTGCCTGTTCCCGGTCCGCCGCCACCTCCTGCAGCTGATTCTCGAGCTCCTGCTCCAGGGCCTGGACACGCTGCGCAACCTGGGCTAGCTCCGGGGCCGGCTCGGTATCCTCCTCGTCGTCCCCACCGGCGCCGAGCACGGCTCCAAGGACGACGAGCACGACGAGAACACCCGCGCCAGGGAGGGCGAAGCGTTTGAGGCGAGCGCCGGTGCCGGTCGCGGCTGCCTGGTGTTCCTGGCCTTCCTCGCTTGCGCCATCACCGAAGATGGACGCCTCGAGGTCCGCTCCGTGGTCGGGTTCATCGGCCGAACCAGGATCCGGGGTCTCGACGCTCCTGGGGCCCGCGGATGCCTCGTGCGGCTCGCCCGCCTGCGCGTCGGTCTGGCGCTCGCCTTCGGAAGTATCGGGGTGTTGCCGCTGGGTATGCTTTCGCCGGCTCATTGGGTCACCTCGTCAAACCACGACTCAGCCTTATCCGGATCGCCGGCCTCGATCTCCTCGGTGTCGGGGATCTCCAGCTTGGCGCCGGCCATCAGCAGATTCGGGTCGCCGCCGATGAAGGCCTGGGGGTTGGCCTCGTAGAGCGCCTGGCTCGCGACCTTCGGATGCCTTGGCGCGACATAAGCCGCGATCTGGTAGAGGCTGGCGCCGCGGGCGATTGGCCCGAGGGTCCGCGGTTCCTCCGGGTCGTCCCGATCGGCCGCGAGCTGCTCCGCATTGGCCTCCGCCCCCTCCCGGTACGGCGGCTTCGGCTCATAGGTCACCGCGCGCGCGACCGG
>PUNM01000121.1 GCA_003552625.1 Ectothiorhodospiraceae bacterium | reverse complement strand
TGCCCACGGTGGCCCGGTTGCGCCACGTACCGCCGATGCGCGTGCTGCGCCGCAGCGCCGACGGGGCGGTCTTGCGCTCCGGGATCCCTTACGCCGTCGCCGCCGCGGTCATCGCCGCCCTGATGGTCTGGCGGGCCGGGGACCTGACCCTGGCCGGGGTGGTCCTCGCCGCCACGGCGGCCACCCTGCTGGCCCTCGCCGTGGCCGCTTTTGCCGGCGTGCGCCTGGCGGCCTGGCTGCGGGTGCGCTCGGGCTCCCGGCTGTTGTGGCTGACGGGGCCGAGCCGGCGCCCCGGTGCCACGGTGATCCAGGTGGTGGCCGTCGGCCTCGGCCTGATGGCGCTGCTGCTGCTCTCCGCCGTGCGCGAGGATCTGCTGGATACCTGGCAAGCGAGCATCCCCGACGACGCCCCGGATACCTTCCTCATCGACGTGGCGCCGGAGGATGTCGATCCGCTGCGCAGCTTCCTGGCCGAGGAGCTTGATACCGAGGTCAACCTCTACGCCATCACCCGCGGGCGACTCGACGCCATCGGCGGCGAGCGGGTCCGCCCCGAGGACTTCGACTCCCCGCGCACGCAGCGCATGCTCGCCCGGGATCTCAATCTCACCTGGGCGGAGCAGCCGCCGGACGACAACGAGATCGTCGCCGGGCAGTGGTGGGGCGAGGACCCCGGTGCGGAGTGGTCCGTGGAGTATGAGTACGCCCAGCGGGTGGGGCTCGAAGTGGGGGATGAACTGACCTTCCGCATCGACGGCGAGCCGGTGACCGGGACGGTGACCTCGCTGCGCGAGGTGCGCTGGGACAGCTTCAACCCGAACTTCTTCGTCATCGCCGCCCCCGGGCTCATCGACGCCAGCCACCCGGAGTACATCACCAGCTTCCGTCTTGGCGACGCGGCGGAGCGGATCCTCCCGGAGCTCAACGAGCGCTTTCCGGCGGCGACCCCCCTCGATGTCGGGGCCATCCTGGAGACAGCGCGGCGGATTATCGGCCAGGGGGCGCGGGTGATCGAGCTGATGGCGGCCTTGACCCTGGCCGCCGGGGTGGTGGTCCTGCTGGCGGCGCTGCGTACGGCGGCGGCGGAGCGGCGTTTCGAGGCCTCGCTGCTGCGGGCGCTGGGCGCGTCGCGGCGGCGGCTGGAGACGATCGCCGTGGCCGAGCTGGCGGCCTCCGGGGCGCTGGCCGGGACGCTGGCGGGGACGGCGGCGGCCACCGGCGGCTACCTGGCCGCCCGCCATCTCTTCGATCTCACCTACGCCTTCCCGGTCTCCGTGGTCTTCCTGGGGGCCGGCGCCGGGGCCGTCACCGTCGCCGCCGCCGGCTGGCTGGGCGCCCGCCGCGATTGGCGGGTCAGCCCCATGGAACTGCTCCGCGGTGGTGAACGCTAGCCGCTCCGGGGTCCGGGTGGCGGCCCCACGCGTCTGCGGCGGCCGGGGCGCCATTCAGCCTTCCGTCCGTGCTGCCGCTACAGGCCGTAGATGGGTGCACAGAAAGGCAACGGCGGACATGGCTAGGAGGGCGCGACAGCCTGTAGTGTGCAGGCGGCTGGCGATCGGCGCGGTTTCCTGCGCGCTGGTTCTCCCCGCGGTCGCGGGCGCTCTGGAGTTCCGGGATGGCGCGGTCCTGGACGAAGGGGCGACAGAGCACCGGTTCGATTTGGAGCAGCGCAGCTGGGACGCGCCCTCGACGGATGACGCCGAGCCCCGGGACGACGTCCTGCGGCTGGCGCCGTCGGCCCGATTCGGTCTCGGGCCGGGCTACGACGTCCGCGTCGGCCTCCCCGTGCACGAGGAGGATGGCCGCCGCGATCTGCACGGGCTGGAGCTGGAACTCGGCCTGCCGCTGGCCGATGGTGAAGCAGGCCCGGACGTGACCCTGGCCGTGCACGGACGGCTGCTGCCGGCGGACCCGCCGCTGGGCAGCGGCACCGAGGGGGTCGGCGTGGCAGTGCATCTCAGCGACCGGCTCGGCGACGAAGGCGCCTACCTGGACGGTTTCATCGGTCTGGAGCGTACGGACGTGGCCTTCCGCGACGGCCCGGGCTACGAGGCCGTCAACCGGATCCACTACGCCAACCGCATCGAGCAGCCCATCGGCGCCCGGTGGGCGGTGGGCGCGGAGGTCCACACCCTCATCGGTCTGACCGGCGAGGAGGTGCAGAATCAGTTCGGTTTCGATCTCCGACCGGTGATTCGATTCGACGCGAGCGAATCGACCACCCTGCGCGCCTCCGTCGGCCGGGATCGCGCCGACCGCGGCGTGGTACCCGAATCCACTGTGCAACTGTCCCTGGTCCACCGCCCCGAACCGCCGACCCCGCGCCGCGAGCTCGAGGCGCGTCTGGCAGAGCTGGAGGCGGGGCAGGAGCGGCTGGGTCGCCAGGCCGATGGCACCACCGCCCGCCAGGCCCGCCACGCCGGACGGCTTGCCGTCCACGAGGAGCGGCTCGATCTGCTCCAGCGCCGGGCCGGTTCCCTGGATGTAGAGGTGGTCAACCGCTCCGGCGAGCGCGTCGGCGCCGATGCGGTCATCGAGCACCTGGAGGAGCTCGGTCACCGGGTGGTGCGCCGCATGGAGCGCCCCGGGGACGAGGTGCAGGAGACCACCTTTGTCCATTACCGTGAAGGCCACGAGTCGGCCGCCGTGGAACTCGGCGAGGCACTGCCGCAGATCCAGGAGGTCATCGCCGCCGAGCCGGAGCTCGGTCGCGGCGCCCACGTCCGCGTCGTCGTCGGGAGCGACTTCGCCGCGGAGGAGGACTGAGCCATGAGGAGAGCACCATGACGGCGCGGCGAATCGCAAGGTTTGCGCTGGTAGCGACGGCTGCGGTGCCGGCCCTGGCCGTCGCCGCCACCGGGGTGAGCAGCGGCCCCGCCTCCACGCTGGGGCAGGTGAGTCATCCGCACGCCGCGCAGGCCGGGGGCAATCCGGCCGGCTTGCCCCTGGTACGGCGCGGGGAGACGAGCCTGCTGCGCGGCGGTGTAGCCGCGGAGCTGGGGCCGGTGAATAACCTGATCGACGAGCTTGATGATCTGCAGGATGAACTGGACGACCCGCCGGAGACCGTGGAGGGGGCCGAGGGCGTAAAGGAGGACTTCGACGACTTCCTGGTCCAGGCCGGTGAAGATGGGTACGCCAAGGTGAGCGGTTTCGCCCACGTCCCCTTCGCGCCCCTGGCGCTGCAGCTGCCCTGGGGGGAGGGGGCGTTCTCGCTGGACGTCCGGTTCACCGGGCAGTCGCGCCTGGGCATCCTCGATGCCCCGCTTGAAGTGGCCGTCGCGGGCGATGATGTGGACCTGACCACCAATACGTCGCTCTACGTCAAGGGCGCGGTGGTTCGTGAGATTTCAGCCGGTTACGGGCGGGAAGTCTACTCCGGCGAACGGGGGCAGCTGTTCGCCGGGGCGACGCTGCGCCACTACCACGCCGATCTGTCCAAGATCGTCGTGCGACTGCAGGATGCCGACGATGTCGGCGACACCATCACCGACGAGTACGACGCCAATCAGGAGAGCGCCACGGCGGTGGGCGCGGATTTGGGTCTGCTTTGGGCGAGCGATCACTACCGGGTCGGTCTGACCGGGCGCAATCTCAATGAGCCCACCCTCGATTACCCGGCGGTCGGGCAGTCGTGTGGTGGGCTGAGCGGTACCGAAGCGCAGCGCTGTGAGGCGGCCCAGGGCTTCGGCGACCGGATCGATCTGGAGGAGACCTGGACCCTGGATGCCCAGGGTACCGTCGAAGGCGCCCTCTACACCGAGGACCAGTCCTGGGTGGTCGCGGCCTCCGTGGACACCAATGAGGTCCGCGACCCGGTGGGAGACGAGTTTCAGTGGGCGGCAATCAGCGTATCCACGGTTCCGCAGATCCGCCTGATGCCCGAGTGGCGTTTCGGGTATCGGGAGAATCTCGCCGGCAGTGAACTCAGTTACGTCACCACGGGGTTAACGCTGTTCCGGGCGTTGAGCCTCGATATCGCCTACGGCCTCGACAGTGTGGACTATGAAGATGAAAGCTACCCGCGTTCTTTCCAGGCCAATGTCGGTCTCGACTTCTCGTTCTAGCCGCAAGGCGCGATTGGGGCTGATCGGCCTCGCGGGCCTGGGTTTGTTGCTCAGCGCCTGTGACGATGCCAGCGACCAGGACGGTGGCGGCAACACCGCAACCCTCAGCGGCGTCGCTTTTGACGGGCCGCTGGTCCAGGGGCGCATCTACCTCGATCGCTCCGAGGATGGCGCGTATCGCCGCTCTTTCGATCCGGAGACGCGGACCGACAGCGACGGGGTCTTTGAACTCGAAGCCTCGGTGGCCGGTGCCGATCGGACGGTGTTGCGGGTGGACCGGGCCCGGGACCGTTTCCACGGCGAACGGGTGCCGATCACCCTCAGCCGGGAACTGGCCGACACCGGCGATGCGGCGCACATCTCGCCGATGACGACGCTTTTCGAGGTGATGGACGGTGACACGCGCGACTCGTTTCTGAGTAACGACCCGCCCGAAGGGATGCAGCGCTGGGAACTGGAGAGCTACTACCTCGATTTCGAGGAAGACGCCCTCAACGATCGGGATCGGCTTTACCTGATCCGGCGTGGCTACCAGCTCCAGAAGATGGCCGAGGTGGCGGCGGCCTGGCTGGAGGAGCGCTATAACTACGAAGACGTCGCCGGTCAGGAGCGGCCCCCCGATGCCGGGATCTACGTCTTTCGCGCCATGGCGGAGAACTGGATCAGCACCATCGACGACCCCTTCGAGGACTGGCTCCAGGAGGCTCTCGCGGCCGCGGATGAAAAGGTGGCCGAGGCTGTAGGCGCTGATCCGGAGGGTGTCGACCGGGATAACGGCGAAGACCAGATCATCAAAAACCTGGCTCTGCTCTGGAAAGACGTCATCGGGGATGAAGACACAGGCCTCTTCGGAACCCACTTGCTCGATAACGGCGCGTTTGAGGACGGTTTCGAAGAGCAGGATGAAGTAGCCGCCCGGGCGCGTGCCCTGGAGGCTGTCACCCGGGTGCTCCGGGAGGATCCGGCGTTCGACGATATGGAATCAATCAAGGAATGGGTCCATGACTTGGGTACGGACGACTTCCGTAATGGCGATGATGAAGTCTTCGGCCCGCAGTTGAGCGTCCGCTGCCTTCAGGGGAAGCTTAAGGATCAGGGTGACAGCGCGGAGGCGTCGGAGTGTAGCCGCGGCGATCCGGTCTTTGCCGACGACGAAGAAGATTTCCAGCTGAGCGATGACGATAACCAGTCCGTCAAGCTCAGTCGGAAGGACGACGGCACCTACGAGGTCGCCGTCGAATTCGATGAGGAGACGTCCTACTCCGGCAGCGCCAAGAAGATCGATGACTACAACTACGCCGTCGATACGGAGTTTGGGGGTCAGCGGCTCTCCGGTGTCGTCTCCAAGACGTCCGACGATGAGTACGAGTTCGACTTCGAAGGCGAGACCTTCGAGTGGAGTCCTTGAACGCGCCCGATCCTGGCGCAGCCCGTAGGGGGTGGGGTTAGCCCACCCCGCAGGGCGGGGCGGTGGACCGCCCTGCGCTGCCCCGGTTGACAGCGAGGCGGTACTCCCCGACATTGTGCACTGCGACAGAGCGCCGGAGGCGCTATGCTTAAAGCGGTGCATACAATGGAGTTCCCCCTATGGTTCACCCCATGATGCCGGAGTTCGAAGAGGGCGAGCGCGAGGCCCTGACCATCGACCGGCTCTTTCATGCCGGTCTCGGGCGCGCGACGCTGGGGCTCTCGCCGGCGGCTCTCTCCCTGGCCACCTTCGACTGGGCGGTTCATCTGGCCAGCCATCCGGGCAAGCAGATGGCGCTGGCCGACGAGGCCATGCGCAACACCCTGCGCTTCCAGGCCTACGCGGTCAGCCGCATGACCGGGATGTGCCCGGAGCCGTGCACCCAGCCTTGGTACGGGGATGACCGCTTCAAGGCGGAGCAGTGGCATCAGTTCCCCTACGACCTGATGCAGCAGGGCTTTCTGCTCAGCCAGCAGTGGTGGCACAACGCGACCACCGGCATCCGCGGGGTGACCCAGCACCACGAGGACGTGGTGAACTTCCTCGGCCGCCAGGTGCTGGACTTCTACTCCCCCTCCAACTACCTGCCGACCAACCCGGAGGTCCTGGATGAGACCTTCCGCCAGGGCGGCGCGAACCTGGCCAAGGGGTACGCCAATCTGCTCGAGGACTTCGAGCGCACCATCAGCGGCCGGCCGCCGGCGGGGATGGAGCAGTGGCAGGTCGGCGAGAACCTGGCCTGTTCACCGGGCAAAGTGGTCTACCGCAACCGGGTCATGGAGTTGATCCAGTACGAGCCGACCACCAAGACCGTCTACCCGGAGCCGATCCTCATCTGCCCGGCGTGGATCATGAAGTACTACATCCTCGATCTGCGCCCGGGCAAGTCGCTGATCGAGTACCTGGTCGGCAAGGGGCATACGGTCTTCGTCATCTCCTGGAAGAACCCGGGGCGCGAGGATCGGGACATCGGCATGGACGCCTATCGGCGTGAAGGGGTCATGGACGCCCTCGATGCGGTGACCACCATCGTGCCGGAGCGCCAGGTGCATGCCGTGGGGTATTGCCTCGGGGGCACCCTGCTGATGCTGGCCGCGGCGACCATGGCCCGTGACGGCGACGAGCGGCTG
The DNA here is from genome assembly GCA_003552625.1 of Ectothiorhodospiraceae bacterium. Taxonomy (GTDB): domain Bacteria; phylum Pseudomonadota; class Gammaproteobacteria; order Nitrococcales; family Halorhodospiraceae; genus Halorhodospira. Next base: position 8,594 of record PUNM01000121.1, on the reverse strand, counting down.
GCGAGCATGAGCCTGCTCGCCGCCCAGGCCGACTTCACCGAGCCCGGGGAGCTGGATCTGTTCATCGACGAGAGCCAGGTGACCTTCCTCGAGGACATGATGTGGGAGGCCGGCTACTTGGACGGCAAGCAGATGGCCGGGGCCTTTCAGCTGCTGCGCTCCAAGGACCTGATCTACTCGCGGCTGATCCACGAGTACATGATGGGCCAGCGCGCCCCGCTGATCGATCTGATGGCGTGGAACGCCGACACCACCCGGCTGCCGTACCGGATGCACAGCGAGTACCTGCGGGATCTCTTCCTGAACAACGATTTCGTCGAGGACCGCTACGACGTGGGCGGACAGCCGATCCATATCGGGGATATCCAGGTGCCCACCTTCGCCGTGGGCACGGAGAAGGACCACATCGCCCCGTGGCGCTCGGTCTACAAGATCAACCGCTTCCTGCCGCGGGCCGATGTCACCTTCGCGCTCACCGAGGGCGGCCACAACGCCGGCATCGTGACCCCGCCCGGGCACCCGCGCCGGCAGTACCAGAGCCTGGCGCGCAAGGCGCAGGACCCGTACATCCCGCCGGATAACTTCCTCGAACGCTCGCCCAAGCAGCAGGGCTCCTGGTGGCCGGAGTGGGAGGCGTGGCTGCGCGAGCACTCCGGCAGCCGCGTTGCACCGCCATCGCTGGGGCAGGAGAAGGGCTCCTACCAGCCCATCGCCGATGCCCCGGGAATCTACGTGCTGCAAGACTGAGGAGGCCGCGTGGCTGTAACCGCGGAGAATCATCTCTACGAAGATCTGCAGGTCGGCGACACCCACGAGACGACGAGCCGGCTCAACCATCAGGACGTGCGCACCCTGGGTGAGGGGCTCTGGCCGGGGACCATGCTGGTCAACGCCGTCTGCTCCGAGTTCCCCGGGATCGGCACCGTGCCGGTGGCGCAGGATCTCAACTACTACGGCAGCATCAGCCTCGGCGATACCGTGACCATCCGCCTGGAGGTCGTCGAAAAGCGGCCGGAGCGGCACGTGGTGATTGCCGCCGATGCGCGCAAGGATACCGGCGAGCCGGTGATCGGCGGGCGGATCACCGTGATTGCGCCGGAGGAGCGGGTTAACGGCGATCCGGGCTCGGAGATCGCCGCTACCAGCAAGGGGCGCCGGCGCCAGCTCCATCGCCTGCTGCGCATGGCCGATGAGCTGACACCGATGACCGTGGCCGTGGTCCACCCGGTGGACGCCCTCTCCCTGCAGGGGGCGTTCCAGGCGGCCGAGTACGAGCTCATGGCGCTCACCCTGGTCGGGCCCGAGTACAAGATCCGCGCGGCCGCCGAGGAGGCCGGGGTGGAACTCGGCGATACCCCGATCATCGACGTGGAGCACTCCCACCAGGCCGCTGAGGCGGCGGTTGATCTGGCCCGCCGCGGCGAGGTGGAGGGGCTCATGAAGGGGTCGCTGCACACCGATGAGCTCATGGCCGCCGTGGTCCGGCGGGAGAAAGGGCTGCGCACCGAGCGGCGGATCAGCCACGTCTACGCCATGGACGTGCCCACCTATCCGCGACCGCTGCTGATCTCCGATGCCGCCATCAATATCGCCCCGAACCTGGCCTGCAAGCGGGATATCTGCCAGAACGCCATTGAGCTGGCCCACGCCCTCGGACTCGAGGCGCCGAAGGTGGCGATCCTCTCCGCCACCGAGTCGGTGAACCCGGATATCCCCTCCACGCTGGATGCGGCGGCCCTGTGCAAGATGGCCGACCGCGGGCAGATTACCGGCGGGGTGCTCGACGGTCCGCTGGCCTTCGACAACGCCATCTCCGAGAGCGCCGCGCGGACCAAGCGGATCCATTCGGCGGTGGCGGGCAATCCGGATATCCTCATCGCGCCGGATCTGGAGTCGGGCAACATGCTGGCCAAGCAGCTCTACTACCTGGCCGATGCCGAGGCGGCGGGGATCGTGCTCGGGGCGCGGGTGCCGATCATCCTCACCTCCCGGGCCGACGACGTGATCGCGCGGCTCGCCTCCTGCGCCGTTGGCCTGCTGGTGGCCGAGCGCAAGCGCCGCGGGCTGGCTCACCTCTAGCGCCGTTGCGGAGACGCGCCATGACCGACGCCATCCTGGTGCTCAACGCCGGCTCGTCGAGCATCAAGTACGCCGTCTACGAGCAGCGCCCGGACCTGGCCCTGGCTGTCTGCCTGCGTGGCCAGGTGGAGGGGCTCGGGGCGCAGCCGCGGTTGCGCGTCGATGACCTGCACGGGGCGGAGGAGGAGCGGGAGCTGCCGGCGAACGCCGATCACGAGGCGGCGCTGGCGGCGGTGCTCGACGCCGTGCGCGGCCGGCTCGGCGAGCGGAGACTGATCGGCGCCGGGCACCGGATCGTCCACGGCGGCCAGCGCTACAGCGCCCCGGTGGCTGTTGACGAGGCGGTCCTCGCCGATCTCCACGCCCTGGAGTCCCTGGCCCCGCTGCACCAGCCGCATAACCTGGCGGCGGTGGAGGCCGTCCGGCGCGTCGCCCCGGAGCTGCCCCAGGTGGCCTGCTTCGATACGGCCTTTCACCGCACCCAGCCGGCCGTGGCCCAGCGCTTCGCCCTGCCGCGGCGCTACGAGGAGCGGGGCGTGATCCGCTACGGTTTCCACGGCTTGTCCTACGAGTACATCGCTGGCCAGCTCCCGGCCTACGATCCAAGCGCCGCTGCCGGGCGGACCGTGGTCGCCCACCTGGGGGCCGGGGCGAGCCTCTGCGCCCTCCACGGGGGGCAGAGCGTGGCCACGACCATGGGCTTTACCGCCCTCGACGGGCTGCCGATGGGGCAGCGCTGCGGGAACATTGACCCGGGGGTCGTCCTCCATCTGCTGCAGCAGGAGGGTTGTTCCGTGGCCGAGGTGGAGCGGCTGCTCTACCGCGAGTCCGGGCTGCTCGGCGTCTCCGGCCTGTCCAGCGACATGCGGGTGTTGCTCGAAAGCGACGCACCGGAAGCCGCCGAGGCCGTCGAGCTCTTCTGCTACCGGGCCGTTCGCGAGATCGGGGCGCTGGCTGCCGCTCTCGGCGGGCTCGACGCCCTGGTGTTCACGGCGGGGATCGGCGAGCACGCGGCCCCGGTGCGCCGGCGGGTGGCTGAAGGGCTGCAGTGGCTTGGGGTGGAGCTCGATGAACCGGCCAACGACGCCGGCGGTCCGCGGATCACCGCCGCCAACAGCCCGGTGGCCGCCTGGGTCATTCCTACCGATGAGGAGGGCGTCATCGCCCGCCACACCGCCGCGCTGCTCGGCGCACCCGTGTACAATGGCGTTGACACGGGGCAAGGCGGGTCGAGCCATGGCTGACGAGTATCCCGAGACCCTGCACCGCAACGTGGTCGCCCGCTCGCGGCTTTTCCGCGTCGAGGCGGTGGGGCTGCGCTTCAGCAACGGGGTCGAGGTGGAGTACGAGCGTCTCGGCGGCGCGAGCGCCGGGGCCGTGCTCGTGGTCCCGATCACCGCCGCCGGCGAGGTCCTGCTTATCCGTGAGTACTGTGCCGGCACCGAGTGCTACGAGCTGGGCCTGCCGAAAGGGCGGGTGGAGAAAGGGGAGGATCCGTTGCAGGCGGCCAACCGGGAACTGATGGAGGAGGTGGGCTACGGCGCCCGGAAGCTCGACGCCCTGCGCAGCATGACCCTGGCGCCGGGGTATCTCAGTCACCGTACGCAGGTGGTCCTCGCCCGGGATCTCTACGAGCACCGCCTGCCGGGCGATGAGCCGGAAGCCATCGAGGTGGTACCTTGGCCGCTGAGCGACCTGGACGGGCTGCTCGGCGAGGCGGACCTCAGCGAGGCCCGGTCCATCGCCGCCCTCTACCTGAGCCGGGACTATCTGCGCCGCGGCGCCGGTGCGCAGCCAACGGAGTAGCGATTTGACCATGACCGAGGCAAGCCACCCCGACTGGCTCGAGCCGGTTCAGCGTCTGGCCGAGCAAGCCGGCGAGCAGATCCTCGCCGTCTATGAGAGCGCGGACTTCCAGGTGGAGTCGAAGGCCGACGACACGCCTCTGACCCGGGCCGATCGCGCCGCTCACGAAGTCATCGAGGCCGGGCTGCGCGATCTCGCCCCCCGGGTTCCGCAGCTCTCGGAGGAGGGCGACGAAGTCGCGGCGGCCGAACGCGGCGCCTGGGGACTGTACTGGCTGATCGATCCTCTCGACGGAACGCGGGAGTTCATCAAGCGCAACGGTGAGTTCACCGTCAACATCGCCCTGGTGGAGGGCGGTGAGCCGGTTCTGGGCGTGGTCCACGCGCCGGTGCTCGGGACGACCTGGTCGGCCTGCCGCGGACGCGGGGCCTGGCGTGTCGACGGCGGCGAGGTCGAGGCCATCGCCACCCGCCGGGCGGAGCCGCCGCTGACCGCGGTGGTCAGCCGCTCCCATCGCGAGGACGCGGTGGCGGATATGCTCGCCCGTCTCGGGGAGGTGGAGGAACTATCCGTGGGCAGTTCCCTGAAGATCTGTCGCATCGCCGAGGGTGCCGCGGATCTCTACCCGCGCTTTGGACCGACCTGTGAGTGGGATACCGGTGCGGCGCAGTGCGTGCTCGAGGCCGCCGGCGGGCAGCTGCTCGACGTGGGCTTGACCCCGCTGCGCTACAACACCGGCGAATCCCTGCTCAATCCCGATTTCATCGCCGTCGGCGATCCGGCCTTCGACTGGGCCGCCGTGACCGAAGGGCTGGCCTGGGAGGCGCGACGTGTCGCCCCTTGCTAAACCCGCCTGTCAGGCGCATGATTAGTAGTGAGTGACGCTCAGGCGTACGAGGTGAGTGTGGGCGAGGCAGCAACCCCCATCCAGGAGCTGGAAAGCCAGCTGACCGCGATCAGTGACCGCATCGCGGAGGCCGTCGCCGCCGTTTGCGCCGACCCGGGGGCATCGCCGGTGCTGCGCGCCGTCTTTGAAGAGCTCCTGCGCAAGAGCGAGGCGACCCTCACCTGTGTGGAGTGTGAGCGCTTCCGCTGCTTCCGGGAGCGCATGGTGGAGCTCGAGCAAGCCGCTGATTCCGCCAAGGCGGCGGCGATCGCCGACGAGGGCGCGGCGGAGCACACCCAGGAGCGCATCCTCGCCGCCCACGATGCCCTGCGCCATATCAAGGACGTCGCCCGCTGCGGCCAGCGCTGCTGCGACGTTATGGAGGGCGGTTGCCGCGGCGGCGCCCGTTGACAGACGCTGGCCGAGCGGCTATTTTCCGCACAATCACCGCGCGTCGCGCGCCGGCCGCATGCAGCGCAGCGCCAATCCCCGCGCCGAACCCCTGGGTCGGGGTTTCTGGTTTCTGAATCAGCCAGTTCAGCAAGCGATTTCCAAACTTTCCCGAGTCCGGCGGAACCATTCCGCCAGCGAGAGCCAATCGAACCTGGAGGTCATCTACCGTGAGCGACGCAATCGTGCACGCCACCGACCAGAGTTTTGAGGACGAGGTCCTGAACGCCAGCGTCCCGGTGCTGGTCGATTACTGGGCCGAGTGGTGCGGTCCGTGCAAAATGATCGCCCCCATCCTCGAGGAAATCGCTGCCGATTACGGAGACCGTCTCAAGATCGTCAAGCTGAACATCGACGAAAATCCGGAGACCCCGCCGAAGTACGGCATCCGTGGCATCCCGACCCTGATGCTCTTCAAGGGCGGCAACGTCGAGGCCACCAAGGTCGGCGCCCTGTCCAAGTCGCAGCTGACCGCCTTTATCGACAGCAACCTCTAGCAATCATCGCCGCGGCGTCCGACCCCGGAGCCCCTGCAGCGCGGCCGTGCCGCCGGCAGCGCTCCGGGATCAGGGCGCCCACGTGACCCTTCCCCACGCGAAGCGAATCATGAACCTCACCGAGCTCAAGAGAAAGCCTGCCACCGAGCTTCTGGAAATCGCCCAGTCCATGGGCATCGAGGGCACCGCCCGGTCCCGGAAGCAGGACATCATCTTCGCCATCCTCAAGGCCCACGCCAAGAATGGCGACTCCATCTACGGCGACGGCGTCCTCGAGATCCTGCAGGACGGCTTCGGCTTCCTGCGCTCCGCCGACGCCTCCTACATGGCCGGGCCTGACGATATCTACGTCTCCCCGAGCCAGATCCGCCGCTTCGCCCTGCGTACCGGCGATACGATCACCGGCAAGATCCGCCCGCCGAAGGACGGCGAGCGGTACTTCGCGTTGCTCAAGGTCGATCAGATCAACTTCGAGCCGCCGGAGGCGGCCAAGAACAAGGTCCTGTTCGAGAACCTGACGCCGCTGTTTACCCGCGATCGCATGCGCATGGAGCGCGGCAATGGCTCCACCGAGGACCTGACCGCCCGCGTCATCGACCTGGTCGCCCCCATCGGCAAGGGTCAGCGGGGCCTGATCGTCTCCCCGCCCAAGGCGGGCAAGACGATGATGCTCCAGAACGTGGCCCAGAGCATCAACGCCAACTTCCCGGAGTGCTACCTGATCGTGCTGCTCATCGACGAGCGGCCCGAGGAGGTCACCGAGTTCGCCCGCTCCGTGCTCAGCGCCGAGACCGTCTCCTCCACCTTCGATGAGCCGGCCTCGCGCCACGTCCAGGTCGCCGAGATGGTCATCGAGAAGGCCAAGCGCCTGGTCGAGCACAAGAAGGATGTGGTCATCCTGCTCGACTCCATCACCCGCCTGGCGCGGGCCTATAATACGGTGGTCCCGTCGTCCGGGAAGGTGCTCACCGGCGGCGTGGACGCCAACGCCCTCCACCGGCCGAAGCGCTTTTTCGGCGCCGCGCGGAACGTGGAGGAGGGCGGCAGCCTGACCATCCTCGCCACGGCGCTGGTGGAGACCGGCTCGCGGATGGACGAGGTGATCTACGAGGAGTTCAAGGGCACCGGGAACATGGAGCTGCACATGGATCGCCGCATCGCCGAGAAGCGGATCTACCCGGCGATCCACCTCAACCGCTCGGGCACCCGGCGCGAGGAGCTCCTGATGACGCCGGAGGAGCTGCAAAAGACGTGGATCCTGCGCAAGCTGCTGCACAACATGGACGAGGTGGCCGCCATCGAGTTCCTGCTCGACAAGCTCAAGGACACCAAGACCAACGTGGAGTTCTTCGAGGCGATGAAGCGCTGATGGGTGCTGCGCCCGGCCGTTGGCGGTCCGCGGTGCGGGCTGCGGCGGCCGTGCTCCTCGCCCTGCCGCTTGCCGCCGCCAACGCCTACGCCAGTGAGCGCGGGGCGGATATCGACCTGCGCATCACCGGCGAGCGCTACCAGACCGATCTCGACTACCCCGCGGGCACGGTGGAGCAGCGCACCAGCCGGATCGGCCTGCAGCTCTACGAAGTGGGTGACCCCCGCCTGCAGCCGGGGATCCACGGCGGCTGGATCCGCTCACGGATCGACGGCCAAGCCGCCGATGCCGCTGACGGCCTGCGCATGGACGGCCACTACCTCGGCGCCGGTGTGCGCTCCCACCTCTTCCACACCAATCCGGTGAGCCTGCTCGGGGAGATCCGCTACACCTGGCACAGCGTGGACGGCTCCACGGACACGCAGCGCTTCGACCTGGAGTGGACCGAGCTCCAGGCCCGGCTCGGGCCCGTGGTGCGGGTCGGCCGCCTGCGCTGGAGCGTGGGCGGTTACGTCAGCCGCATCGACGGCGACCAGGACCGGGACGGAGGTGGCAGCATCGCCTACCGGGAGGAACGTGCCACCGGGGCGTTCACCCAGATCGACCTGATGGTCGATCGCACCGGCTACGTCGGCTTGCATGCGGATAGCGGCGGCAACGCCGGTCTCCACGTGGTCTTCGGGCGGGTCTTCTAGGCCCCGCGCCGGGCGCAGGCGGGCGGAATTCGTTATAGTAGCCGCAGGAACGACGCTCTTGCGGCGAGGAGGAAGTATGAACTGGAATCGTCCCGTTTTTGGCTTGGCCGTCGCTGTCGTGGCGCTGGCACTCGCCGCCTGCAGCAGCACCCCCACCGATGAGGAGCGTGACGAGCCGGCCGACCGCCACGGCCTGCCCGGCTGGTACGTCGAGCGCGAGACGCCGGGCGAGCCGATGGTCATCTACGGCTTCGGTGCCTCCCCGGCGGAGCCGGACTACCCCGATCAGATGCGTCGCCAGGCGCGGATGAACGCCACCGCCGAGATCGCCGAGCAGCTGACGCAGACCATCCAGGCCCTCAACTCCGAGTACTTCGACCGCCAGGATCTCGGCGGCGACAACGAGGCCCGCACCCGGCAGCAGATCCAGCAGACCGTGGAGCAGTGGATCGACGAGACCCTGGTCGGCGTGCGCTACGAGCGCACCGATGTCACCGACGACGGGCGCTGGGTAGTGATGGCCAAGTACGATCTGGAGCAGGATCTCGACGCCTACTTCCGGGCCATCGATGCCGACGGCTCCGAGATGCGCTCGGATTTGCGCGGCAGCGCCGCCGATCATCTAGAGCGGCTGCGGGATCGGGTCGGCCAGTAGGACGCAGTCCGCGGAGAAGGACCGCCCACGGAGGTTCCATGATGGCAATGGGGACGGCAAAGGTCTGGGGTGTACTCATCGCTGGGGTGGTGGCGGTGGCCACCGCCGGTTGTGCCGAGCGGGTGGACCGCAGCCAGCTGGAAGCGACGGAGCGCGA
>PUNM01000067.1 GCA_003552625.1 Ectothiorhodospiraceae bacterium | reverse complement strand
GAGCCAGACACCGCGGCGCACGGCTCTAGATCACCCGGCTATAGCGTTTGCCCTCGGTCGCCTCCCGCTCCAGGTAGGCATCAAAAGCCATTGCTACATGGCGCAGCAATAGCCGTCCTCGCGGCAGAACCTGGAGGGACCGGTCGTGGATCTCAATAAGGCCGTCTTCAGCAAGCGGTTCAAGACGCTCCAGCTCCGTCCCAAAGTGCTCTTTGAAGTCAATGCCGTGTCGCTGTTCGATCGCATCGAAGTCGAGGCGAGAGTGGCACATGACCTCGATGATGATTTCCCTGCGTAGCAGGTCTTCCTCGCTGAGCTCCATGCCCCGGAAAACAGCCAGTTGCCCGTTACCAATCCGCTCTTGATACTCCTCGGGCTCTCGCACGTTCTGGCTGTAGGTGGGGCCGATCTTGCCAATCGATGTGGATCCCAGAGCAATGAGATCACACTCTGCTCGCGTGGAGTACCCTTGGAAATTACGCTGCAGCGTCCCTTGTTGCTGCGCGACAGCCAGCTCGTCGTCCGGTAGCGCGAAATGGTCCATGCCGATGAAGACGTACCCGGCATCGGTGAGCTTCTCGATGGTCCGCCCGAAGATCGTAAGCTTGTCCTCGGGACCAGGCAGGTCCCCCTCATTGATTTGCCGCTGGACCTTGAAAAGGTGAGGTAAATGGGCGTAGTTGTAGATCGCAAGCCGCTCCGGGCGCAACTGGATCACCTCATCCAGCGTCCGCTCGAAGGACTCCACCGTCTGCTTGGGTAGCCCGTAGATCAGGTCCACGTTGGTGGACCGAAACCCGTAGCGGCGCCCCTCCTCGATGATCGCATGGCAGAGGTCCGCGCTCTGGACACGATTGACGGCGCGCTGCACTTCCTCGTTGAAATCCTGTACGCCGACACTCATACGATTGAACCCCATCTCCGCCAGACGGGGGATGCTTTCGAGCTCGATGTCGCGCGGGTCGATCTCGATTGAGAACTCGCGATTGTCGGTGTTGTCCAGCGTAAAGTTGCGTCTTAGCTGCTCGACGAGCCGCCCGAGGTCCTCGTCGCTGAGGTAGTTCGGCGTTCCGCCGCCCAGATGCAACTGCTCGACGCGGCGGTGCTCACCGAAGAGCTGCGCCTGAAGCTCGATCTCCCGGAACACATATTGCAAGTACTCCTGCGCCCTTGCGTAATTTGCGGTGACGACTTTATTGCAGGCGCAGTAGAAGCAGACATTCTTGCAGAACGGGACGTGGACGTAGACCGAGAGCGGGCTCGGCGGGTCCATGTGGTTGGTGGCTCGGGCCGCCGCCGCGTACGCATCGGCGTCGAAACCCTCGTGGAACTGCGGGGCCGTGGGATAGGAGGTGTAACGGGGGCCGGCCACGTCGTAACGGCGCAGCAGATCGCGATCGAATTGGAGACGTTGTTCCATAGCGGGACCCTTACGCCTTTGTCGCTGAAAGGCATGGCGGTGCCGTCCGCACGGCACCGCCCCGGTTAGCCGTCGAAACGGCGCAATGCCAGGGTGGCATTGGTGCCGCCGAAACCGAAGCTGTTAGAAAGGACAGTGTTCAGCGTGACGCCCTCCCGTGTCTCGGTGACGATCGGCGCGCCGGCGGCCTCTGGGTCGAGTTCGTCGACATTGACCGACGGCGAGATGAAGCCGTGCTCCATCATCAGCAGCGAGTAGATGACCTCTTGAACACCGGTGGCGCCAAGGGAGTGCCCGGTGAGCGACTTCGTCGAGGAGATCGGAGGCAGCTGCTCGCCGAAGACGCGGCGCATTGCTTCGATTTCGGTAATGTCGCCCGCTGGGGTGCTGGTCCCGTGGCTGTTGACGTAGTCCACCGGGGTATCGACACCTTGGAGGGCCATCTCCATGCAGCGAGCTGCCCCGTCTCCCGAGGGGGCAACCATGTCGTGGCCATCCGAGGTGGCCCCAAACCCGACGATTTCCGCCAGAATGGGGGCACCACGCGCTTGTGCATGCTCAAGGGACTCGACCACGACCATCCCGCCGCCGCCAGCGATGACAAACCCGTCGCGGTGGGCGTCGTACGGGCGCGAGGCGCGCTCCGGCGTGTCATTGTACTTGGTCGAAAGCGCACCCATGCCGTCGAAGAGCTGCGTAAGGCTCCAGTGCTCTTCCTCGCCGCCACCGGCAAAGATCATATCCTGCTTGCCGAGCTGGATTTGCTCCATGGCTGCCCCGATGCAATGGGCACTGGTGGCGCAGGCGGAGGTAATGGAGTAATTCAGCCCCTTGATGCGGAACGGTGTAGCCAGGCAGGCGGATACGGTGCTGCCCATGGTGCGTGTAACCCCGTAGGGGCCGATCTTGCGAACGCCGCGCGTACGGAGCGTCTCCGTCGCGGAGACGATGTTCTCCGTGGATGCACCGCCGGAGCCTGCAATGAGTCCCACCCGAGGGTTGGAAATGGCCTCGTAGTCGAGGCCGGCATCCTCAATCGATTGGTCCATGGCGACATAGCTATAAGCAGCGGCATCCCCCATGAAGCGTAGGCTCTTGCGCGGGATGTGCGCTTGCAGGTCAATATCGCAACTGCCGGCGATAAGGCTGCGCAGACCGACTTGCTCGTACTCCGGCTGGTAACGAATGCCGGAACGCCCGGCTCGCAGAGAGGCGGCCACCTCCTCGCGGCTATTGCCGATACAGGAGACGATGCCTAGACCTGTTATTACCACTCGACGCACGATTCCCCTCCTGTGCTTGAGCGCCCGCTCAGGCGCCGCTTAGCTCACCAGTGTTTTGGAACAGCCCGACCTTGAGGTCCGTTGCCTGGTAGATTTCCTCGCCGTCCACCGAGACCGTGCCGTCCGCAATGCCCATTACCAGCCGTCGGTTGATGACGCGCTTGAGCTGCAGATTGTACGTAACTAATCGATTTTCCGGGAGGATCTGCCCGGTGAAGCGAACCTCTCCGCATCCAAGGGCACGGCCCGCACCGTTACCGCCGATCCAGCCGAGGTAAAAGCCCACCAGCTGCCAGAGCGCGTCAAGCCCGAGACATCCCGGCATGACCGGATCCCCCGGGAAATGGCACCGAAAGAACCAAAGCTCGGGGTCGACATCCAACTCAGCAATGATCTCGCCCTTGCCGTGCTCGCCACCATCGTCATTGATGCGGGTGATGCGGTCGAACATCAGCATGTTCGGCGCCGGCAGCTGCGGATTGCCCGGCCCAAAGAGCCGCCCGTGCCCGCTGAGAAGAAGCTCCTCACGACTGTAACTGTGTTGCTTAACCATGCGACCTTCTTGTCTGTTCAATGTCGAGAAAGGGCGGCGAGCGCCAATGCGCCGAATATCCTACATCCTCCCGCCGCGCCTCGCTATGCACAAGAGCGCGCAGGTTCCACACGAAAAAAGACCCCGGCTCGCCGTGAGCCGGGGTCTGTTCGCATCGAACAGCCGGCTGGGAGTCAGTCGTCGCGCTCTTGGATCCGAGAGGAGACCTCGTCACGCAGTTCAGGATCCATGTCCATGGCGTTGGCAATCTCGGAGTACTCCGGCACGCTGAGTCCGTTGTCCTCGATCGCGGCAACCATCTCGTCGTTGGCCTGTTCCTGGAGTTCCCGTGCTTCCTCGGCGCCGTCGGTGCCCTCGATCTCGGCGGTATACTCTTCCTGGATACCGATGATGTCCAGGTAGGCATCGACAAAGCGCTCGATCTGGTCACTACTGAAGGCGGCTTGGTCCGGTTCGGGCTGGGTCATACCCGGATCCTGCTGCTGCATCCCGGGGTCCTGTTGCTCCATGCCCGGATCCTGCTGCTGCATCCCGGGGTCCTGTTGCTCCATGCCCGGATCCTGCTGCTCCATCCCGGGATCTTGCTGCTCCATGCCTGGGTCCATCTGGGCGAGTGCACCCCCAGAGGTTGCGCCCAGGATGAGCGCGAACGCTGTCGCTGTTGCCGTGGCTGGGAGCTCACGCCGCCACCCGTGGTTTGCCATGTTGATGCCTCCTTATCCATTGCGTTCGTCAAATTTTCCGACCGTGCGCATAGCTGACGCGGACGGCTTGGCCGTTATCTGTCTGCGACAGCATCCGGCCCGGCCGGGTTCCTGGTGCGGGGTGTGTTCGTGCTGCGGCCGGGGAGCGACGCACATGACAGGCTAAGGTAGAATCCTACGTTTTCCCAACGAGTTGTTTCACCCCCGAACGAAGCACAAGGATTCAGGAGTCTCGATGCAGCAAATCGCCGAGGAGGCTGCGAAGCGGCGGACCTTCGCCATTATCTCGCATCCGGATGCCGGTAAGACGACGCTGACGGAGAAACTGCTCTACTACGGTGGGGCCATCCAGATGGCGGGTACGGTCAAAGGGCGCAAATCCAAGATCCATGCCACCTCCGACTGGATGAAGATGGAGCAGGAGCGGGGCATCTCCGTCACGTCGTCTGTGATGCAGTTCCCCTACAAAGGCCGTGTCCTGAATCTTCTGGATACGCCGGGGCACGGCGACTTCTCTGAGGATACCTACCGCACGCTGACCGCCGTTGACTCGGCGCTGATGGTGATCGACATTGCCAAGGGCGTCGAGGAGCGCACCGTGCAGCTGATGGATGTCTGCCGCATGCGCGCTACCCCCATCGCGACGTTCATCAACAAGATGGACCGTGAGGGACGAGATCCCATGGAGGTGCTCGATGAGGTGGAATCCGTTCTGCGCATTCAGTGTTCGCCGATCACCTGGCCACTGGGCATGGGACGCAATTTCCGCGGCGTTTATCATCTGGTTGAAGATCGGGTCCGCCTCTTTGACGACGATGAGGTGATCGAAGGGCTCGACAATCCACGCCTCGATGAACGCTTCCCTGGGGAGGTCGACGAGTGGCGTGAGCAGATCGAACTGGTGGGGGAGGCGAGCCACGCTTTCGATCTTGAGGCATATCGGGCCGGTCGTTTGACACCTGTCTACTTTGGTTCTGCCATCAATGACTTCGGGATCCGGGAGCTGCTTGACGACTTCGTGGAGCAGGCGCCGTCCCCACGCGGACGAGATGCCGGTCGTGAGGTGCGGGCGGATGAAGAGCATTTCACCGGCTTTGTCTTCAAAATCCAGGCCAACATGGACCCCCAACACCGTGACCGGATCGCGTTTCTGCGCGTCTGCTCGGGCCGCTTCGAGCCCGGCATGAAGCTCTTTCAGGTGCGCACCGGCAAGAGCATGAAGATTCCGCGGGCGACAACCTTCCTCGCCAGCGATCGCTCGCACGTGGAGACGGCGGCGCCCGGTGACATCATCGGCATCCACAACCACGGGACGATCATCATCGGGGATACCTTCACCGAAGGGGAGCCTTTGCACTTTACCGGTATTCCTGATTTCGCGCCGGAGTTGTTCCGCCGCGTGGTGCTACGTGATCCGATGCGAATGAAGGCGTTACAGAAAGGTCTTGAGCAGCTGTGTGAAGAGGGTGCGACGCAACTGTTCCGACCATTGCTCGGTAGCGACTGGATCGTTGGCGCCGTCGGGACGCTTCAATTCGATGTGGCGGCCTACCGCCTGCAGAAGGAGTACGGCGTCGAGTGCACCTTCGAGCCGGTTCAGGTCTACACGGCGCGCTGGGTCAGCGCTGATGATGCGAAGATGCTCGAGCGCTTCCGGGAGCGGAATGAGTCCGCGCTGGCGTGGGACGGCACCGGGGCGCTCGCCTACCTGGCACCGAATCGTGCCAACCTGGAGCTGACTCAGGAACGCTGGCCGGACCTGCGTTTCCAGGCAACGCGGGATCGGTAGGCCGTTTCGCTGTAGCGGGGAGATCGCGTCGCCTTGTTCCTCGACTTCGAAGCGCGAAGGCGCTGGAGCTACGATCAGGCCGCAATCAGTCGTTCGATAATTCGCGCTCCTGCCAGGTACGTGCCGATAGCTGAGCCGAGCGAGGCGAAGAAGAAGACCAGCAGCGTGCGGGCGACGCGATTCGTCCACCAACCCCGCCAATGCGCAACGTGCTTTCGCAGTGCCCGGAAGTCTCCGACCCGGGGGCGGCGCACTGTGAGCTCAATGGCTGCCGCGACAAACCCGGCCCCGATCGTTGGGTTCAGTGATGTAAGTGGCGCCGCGAGGAAAGCGCCCACCACGGTGACCGGGTGGCCGTAGGCGAGGGCTGTTCCAAGGGCGGAGAATCCGCCGTTAATCAGGACCCAGTTCGCCACCAGGGTCCAGCCGAGTTCAGGGCTGCGGCTGAATCCGATGGCAAATCCAGTCAGAATGACGATGGCGACGAGATAAGCGAGGTACCGGGGCCAGCGAGCAGGCGGGGGCATTTGGTCCAGCTCGTACCGCCGGCTGCGCGGGTCCTCATCGGTTTCGGCAAGATAGCGCGCAACCCCTTCCAGGTGTCCGGCGCCGAGGACAACCAGCACTCGCTGGAAGCGGCCAGCGCAGGACTCGAGAAGCCGGGCGGCCATGTACTGATCCCGTTCACCGATCAACGGTTGATAGAGGGCACGGCTGCTCTGGGCCAACTCGCGAAAAGTTGATTCGAGGATGTCCCCTTGCTTGAGGCGCTCGACCTCCTCAGCACTGATCCTTTGGGAGGAAGCAAGGCTGCCGATGAGGCCGCCAATAAGGCCGAAGCGCTGCCACCAAGGCACATTCCGGTAGAGCCGGCGCATGGTCACGCCAACCTCACGATCGACCAGTACCAGCTCGTGGCCGCGTGCCTCTGCCTCAGCGGCAGCGGCCTTCATCTCGGCTCCCGGTTCCACGCCCAGCTGCTCGGCAAGGCGCTGTTGATAGGCTCCCAGGGCCAAGCTGGCCATGACCAGCCCGCCGCGACCGTCGCGCAGCACCTGGAACAGGTCCATCCGCTCGAGGTGATCCGGCTCCCGGAACGCGCGCATCCGGCTTTCGCAAAGCTCAATCGCCACGGCATCGTAAGTGCCCGAGCGGATCTCGTGGGTCACTTCCTCGGTGCTCGCCTGCGAAATGTGGGCGGTGCCGAGTAGTACGAACTCTGTACCCTGGACGGTTACATGCTTGCGCGGACCGGTCGGGGCATTTTCTGGCATGATCGGGCTCTCGAAAGGAAAGGCAGGAATTATGGACCAGGCACGCCCCGTTGCCCAAGAAGGAGTGGCTCACCGTGGGCTGGCTGCGTAACTGGAGGCGCCGGCGTGCGGCGCGGCACCTGCGGATCTCCCCCGCGGCATGGGCGCGAGCGGAGCAGGCATTGCCGGGTTTACGCCGGCTCGAAGGAGAAGGGCGTTCGGCCTTGGCCGCGGTTGCCGCGGGGTTTCTCAGCGAGAAGCGTTTCGAGGGAATCGCCGGGGTAGAGCTCGACCGCGCCGCCTGTGAGGCCATCGCCCTGCAGGCGGCAGTCCCGGTCCGCCACTTGGGACTGGACTGGTACGCTCCCTGGACGACAGTCGTTGTCTATCCGGCCGGGTTTGTCGCCCGTCACGAGTATGAAGATGAGGACGGAATCGTCCACGTCGAGGAGGGGCCGCTTATCGGAGAAGCCTGGGAGGGTGGCCCCCTTGTCCTCTCCCTGGAGGATTCGCTGGGGCCGGAGGCGGGGACTTCCGTGGTTATCCATGAGTGCGCTCACAAGCTGGACATGCGCCAGGGCGTGGTCAACGGGCTGCCACCGCTACCTTCGGAAATGAGTGGCGCGGCCTGGTCAAGCGCGCTCAGCCGAGCCTTCGAGCAGATCCAGGCATGGGCTGAAGCCGTCGAGGCTGGCCGAGCGGACGCTGAGGAGGCGCCGATTGATCTCTACGCGGCGGAGGATCCCGGGGAGTTTTTCGCCGTCGCGTCGGAAACGTACTTCGCGGAACCGCGCCGACTGCGTGCCGCCTTCCCGGCCGTATTCAGCCAATTCGAGCAGTTCTACGGGTGGCGCCTGGGCTAGCAACAGCCCTCCGCGTTCCTGAAGGGTCTCGCCGGGCAATCTCCCGACGAGACCCTGTCGACGCCGCGCCGCGTCTGCGGATGTTGCGAGCCCGCTGGTTAGCGCGCGTACCGGCCGATCCCGTGGGCCTGCATCGCCTCGGCGATCTCGTCGAGACTGCCGGGGTCGTCGATGGTCGATGGGGTCGGCACCTCGTCCCGGGACTCCTTTGCCAGCGTCCTGATCGATTTGCGCAGAATCTTGCCCGAACGCGTTTTCGGCAGCTTCTGTACGATCGCGACCTGGCGCAGTGCGGCAATGGCGCCAATCTCGTCGCGGATCATCTTGACCAGATCCTGCTCCAGGGCCTCCTGCCCGATATCGGCACCGTCCTTGAGGACCACGAACCCCACGGGCAACTCTCCCTTTAGCTCGTCGTGAATGCCGACTACCGCGCATTCGGCGACGGAGGAGTGGTTGCCAATGACCTCCTCCATCTCCCCGGTGGAGAGGCGATGGCCAGCGACGTTAATGACGTCGTCCACACGCCCCATGATAAAGACGTAACCATCCTCATCGATGTAACCGCCGTCGGACGTGTCGTAGAAACCGGTGAAGCGGTCCAGGTACGACTTGCGGAAGCGAGCATCGTCGTTCCAGAGGGTGGGCAGGCAGCCGGGGGGCAGAGGGAGCTTGATCGCGAGGTTGCCCTGCTCGCCGGCGGGCAGTTCGCGGCCGGAGTCGTCCAGTACCCGGATGTCGTAGCCCGCCATGGGAAGGGTTGCGGAGCCGCTCTTGACCGGCATCGGCTCGATACCCATCGGGTTGGCGACGATGGGCCATCCGGTCTCCGTCTGCCACCAGTGGTCGATCACCGGGCGTTGAAGGGTATCGGCCAGCCACTCATACGTGGGCGGGTCGAGGCGCTCACCGGCCACAAAGACGTTTTCCAGGCAGGAGATGTCGTAGTGTTCGAGGTGTCTGGCCTCCGGATCCTCTTTCTTGACGGCTCGAAACGCCGTCGGGGCAGTGAAGAAGGCCTTGGCTCCATATTCCGAGATCACGCGCCAGAAGGCTCCGGCGTCCGGTGTGCGCACCGGCTTGCCCTCGTAGACCACCGAGGTACAGCCCCGGATGAGGGGCGCGTAGACGATGTAGGAGTGACCCACCACCCAGCCGACATCTGAGGCGGTCCAGAATACCTCCCCCGGGTGGAGGTCATAGACGGCCTCCATGGTCCAGTTGAGGGCCACGGCGTAGCCGCCCCCCTCGCGGACGACGCCCTTCGGCTTGCCGGTCGTGCCGGAGGTGTAGAGGATGTAGAGGGGATCCGTGGCATCGACGGCCACAGGATCAGCCGGTTCAGCTTCCGTGACGGCGTGCTGCCAGTCCAGATCACGCCCCGGCTCCAGATCGACCTCAGCCTGCGGCCGGCGCACGTACACGACGTGAGAGGGGTTGTACTCGGAGCGGCGCAGGGCCTCGTTGACCAGAGGCTGGTAGGGGATGACGCGATCGAACTCGATCCCGCAGCTGGCCGTCAGCACCACCTTGGGCTGGGCGTCGTCGATGCGGACCGCGAGCTCGTTGGCCGCAAAGCCGCCGAAGACGACGGAGTGGATGGCGCCTAGCCGCGCGCACGCCAGCATGGCGATGACGGCCTCGGGAATCATAGGCATATAGATGACCACCCGATCCCCGTGGGCCACCCCTAAATCGCGCAACATTCCGGCAGCCCGGGCGACCTCATCGCGGAGTTCACGGTACGTATAGGCGCTTTTCGTGCCGCTGACCGGGGAATCGTAGAAGATGGCGGTCTGTTCACCACGTCCGGCATTGACGTGTGCATCCAGAGCCAAATAAGAGACGTTCAGCTTGCCGCCGCGAAACCAGCGGTAAAAGCCGCGGTCGTCACGACTGAGTACCTCCTCGGGTGGCTCGAACCAGTCCAGTCGCCCGGCTTGTTTATGCCAAAAACCTTCGGGATCGCGGATGGATTCCTGATGAATCTCACGGTACCCCATGGCTCTCCTCCCGTCCTGTCGTTGGGTGACCGAGCTTATTGATCTCGTGTTCTCGGTCCGGGGTGTGGTTGCGCATCTACGCCAATCTAACTGCTCCGCGAGCCCGCGGGAAGCCTTGCTTTTGTTGTGTAAGTTATTGATATTAAATGTTAATAATCGGCCTCGCGTAGGTGTGCGCGCGGGCAATGATCAGCCCGCGCGGGATCGGACCCGGAAGGGGCCGCCGCGAAAAGGCGGAAACCCGATGCCGAAGACCGCGGCTAGATCGCCATCCCGCTCGGAGCCAATGATCCCGTCCTCCAGGCAGCGCTGCGCCTCGTCGAGCATCGGTTCAACGATACGCTCCGCTAGGGCCCGGGAGGCTTCCTTGTTGCGGCCGTGCGGACGGACGCCGAGCAGGCGGTAGACGGAGGAATCCGGGACGGAGCCACCCAATCGACGCTGACGATAGAAGCCGCGTTTTCGGCCGTCCCGCCCGTCGTCGATCATCTTCTCCAAGACGCCGCTCGGCGCCATTCGCTCTCCGAAGGCTTCATGGAGAACCGGGGCGACCTTGGCGGCCACCGGGATTCCAACCTGATCCAGAAGCTCGAATGGCCCCATCGGGAATCCGTAATCCCGCAGCGCCTTATCAATGCGGTCGATCGGCTCACCCTCGAGCACGGCTTTGCTGGCCTCATTGAGGTAGGGGGCCAGGATTCGGTTGACGTAGAAGCCGGCACCGTCGCCCACGACAATGGGGGTCTTGCCCTGAGCGCGGGCCAGGGATACGGCGGTCGCAACCACCTCCGGCTCGGTGCTGCTGTGCGGGATGACCTCGACCAGTGGCATGCGCTCGACGGGGGAGAAGTAATGCAGTCCGACCAGGCGCTCCGGGTGTCGGAGGCCTTCGGCCACACGGTGGATCGGCAGGGACGAGGTGTTGGTCGCGATGACGGCGCCCTCGGGGAGCTGTTCCTCCACCTCCGAGAGAACGCGATGTTTGAGGGGCAGGTCCTCGAAAACGGCCTCGACCACGGCGTCGACGGAACGAAAGCCCGTCAGTTCGCGCGTCAAGGTCAGGCGACAGCGGTTGCGGTGAGCCTCAAACGGGCGAATCGAGCCACGGCACCGCCGTCGGTCCAGATGCTGACCGACGTATTTCGCGGCGTTGCTCAGAGCGTCCACAGAGGGGTCGCGAAGGCGTACGGGCAGGCCGGCCGTGTCCACGCTGACGGCAGCGATGCCGGCGCCCATAAGCCCACCCCCCAGAACCCCGAGCCGGTCCAGGTTCAGCGGTTCCGCATCGGCACCACGTTCTTTCTTGTTCGCAGTGGTGGCGTAGTAAATGCTGCGCAGCGCCCCCGCCTCCGGGCTGACGGCCAAGCGGCCGAACGCCTCCGCCTCGGCTTCTAGGCCTTTGCGGAAGCCGGACTCAAGCCCGGCCTGAACGCAGTCGATGATCGCCTCCGTGGCTGGGTAATTGCCCCGGGTTCGCTGCCGGGTCCGTCGGCGAACCTCTCGTAGCAGCAGGCTGCGGCCGACTCGATTGCCTTCCACGGCCCATCGCTGTAGCCGTCGCCAACGACCGGGGCGCCAGCGTGCGGCGGATCCAAGATGCAGCTGCCGGCACGCAGCTGCACGCAGGTGTGCCATCGGTACCCGTTCATCGACCAGCCCAAGGCGAGCAGCCTGGCGCGGACGGATGTGGCGCCCGGTAAGCATGCTGTCGAGCGCAGCCTGGGCACCGATCTGGCGGGGGAGCCGCTGTGTGCCGCCACTGCCGGGCAGTACGCCGATCTGGACCTCCGGAAGGCCCAGGCGGGTTGCGGGGTGGTCGGTGCAGACCCGCGCCGAGCACGCCAGAGCGAGTTCGAGTCCGCCGCCTAGGCAAGCCCCGTGGATCGCAGCTACGACCGGGCGGGGGAACGACGCGAGCCGATCGCACAGACGCTGGCCAGCAATGGCGAGAGACTGAGCCTCGGCCGCGTCTGTACAGCGATCGAGCATGTCGATATCGGCACCAGCGATGAACGAGTCCGCCTTGCCGCTTCCGAGCACGACACCGACGAGCGTGTCCTTGCGCTGCTCAAGCGTATCAAGGTGGGCCTGGATCTCCTCGAGATACTCTATGCGCAGGACGTTCTGGCTCTCACCCGGGATGTCGAAAGTCAGCCAGGCGATCCCCTCGGCATCCACCGAGCAGCTGAAAACCTGCTCCTTTTCGCTCATTCCATTGCCTCCAGGACCAGGGTGGCTCCGAGGCCGCCGGCCGCGCAGGCGGTAACCAGGGCGGTCTGGCCATCCCGCCGGCGCAACTCTCGCAGCGCCTGCACAATCAGGCGGGCACCGGTAGCAGCGAAGGGGTGGCCAAAGGCCAGGGAGCCGCCATTTACATTCAGCCGCTCCGGGTCGAGATCCCCGATTGGGCGCTCCCGACCTAGCATCTCGCGGGCGAACTCAGCCGAGCGCCACGCTTCGAGGTTGGCCAGGACCTGGGCGGCGAAAGCCTCGTGAAACTCGATCAGATCCACGTCCTGAAGGCGCAGACCAGCCCGATCCAGGGCAGCCGGCGCGGTGTAGGCGGGTCCGAGCAAGCCGTCGTGGAACGGGTCGTTGCCGCTGAGTGCCCAGCTTCGAATGGCCCCGAGGGGAGAGAGGCCAAGCTGGCGGGCACGGCTGGCACGCATAAGCAAAAGGCTCGCAGCTCCATCGGTCAGCGGTGGCGCATTTCCAGCGGTTACGGTTCCGTAGCGACGATCGAAGGCCGGCCGTAGTTCGGCAAGCTTTGCTTCGTTGGTATCAGCCCGCACCGGTGGATCACGGTGGACCGGGTCGTAGCCCGGCGGAGGAAAGCAGGGAAAAACTTCGGCATCGAGTCGCCCCGCCTCCCAAGCTGCCGCCGCCTTCTGATGGGAGGCGGCAGCGAAAGAATCCTGGGCCTGCCGCGAGATGCTCCGGTCACGAGCCATCTGTTCCGCGATTTCTCCCATGGCAAGACCGGTGGAATAGTCGCGCACGGCCGGAGGTTTGGGCACGAGGTGTCGAAACCGGACGCGGCGAAAGGCGCGCAACCGCTGGCCGAGGCTTTTGGCTCGTGATGCGCGGAGCAGGGCGTTGGCCAGGGTGCGATCCACACCGATGGGGAGAATCGAGGCGGAATCCGCCCCGCCGGCGATACCGACCTGGATCTCGTCGCCCAGAAGTGCGCGGGCAACGTCCGTGGCCGCGTGGAGGCTCGTGGCGCAGGCGCGCGAGACGGTGACTGCATCGCAGCGAGCCGGCACGCCCGCGGCGAGGCCCACCTCGCGGGCGATATTGGGAGCTTCCGGCTGAATGACGACCTGGCCGTAGACGATACGGTCGATAACCTGGGGATCGATCCCGTTGCGAGCGAGCAGCTCCGCCGTGGCTAGACTGCCGAGCTCGATGGCATCCCAGCGGGCCAGCTCACCGAGTTGGCGGGCGAAGGGGGTGCGGACGCCGTCCACGACGACCACCGGATCCCGTGTCCGTTCCGGGGCTTCTCCCTCCAAAGGGCACCTCCTCTGTCGCATTCCCTCCGCCGGCGGATGCGCTGCCCGATCGCCAGGCGGTTCGTGGCATCATAGAACGAGCTGCCGGTGGTGGCGCAATGGTTGAGCCTGTAGGGGAGGGGACGATGCTCAAGACGGCTTTCCTGGATGCGGGCTCCCTGGACCGGGACGATCTCGACCTACAGCCCTTGCGTGAGGCCACCGGCGGAGCGTTGCATCTGTTCCCCCGCACCCACCCGGAGGCCGTAGTGCCTCGTCTCGCCGGCATGGACGCGGTGATCGTCAACAAGGTGGTTCTCGACGCCGATATACTCGCCCGAGTCCGCGGGTTACGCTTGATCGCCGTAGCGGCGACGGGCGTTAACAATGTGGATACCCATGCGGCTCAGGAGCGCGGTGTTGCGGTTTGCAATTGCCGCGGTTACGGGACGGATTCCGTGGCGCAGCACGCGCTGGCGCTGATGCTTAACCACTTCACGCGGATTCCCGCACTGAGTGGACAGGTCGCTGAGGGCCACTGGTCGCGCAGCCCGCACTTCTGCTTGATCGATCCCGGTGCGCGGGAGCTTGCCGGAAAGCGACTGGGGATTGTTGGCTATGGCACCCTGGGTGCTCGGTTCGCCGAACTCGCCGAGGCACTCGGCATGGAAGTGTGGATCGCGGAGCGCCCGGGGGCTCATCAGGGGGGGGCGGCTCCAGGGCGGCGCCCGTTCCAGGAGGTCTTACAAGGCGTTGATGTACTGAGCCTACACTGCCCGCTAACCGAGACTACCCACAAGCTGATCGATCACGCGGCTCTACAGGCAATGCGCTCGGATGCGTTGTTGATCAACACGGCTCGGGGGGCACTGGTGGATGAGCAAGCGCTGGCGGATGCGCTGCGCTCCGGATGGATTGGCGGTGCCGCGATCGACGTCCTCAGCGAGGAACCGCCTCCGGCGGGTCACCCGCTGCTTGCCGGTGATATCCCCAACCTGGCCATCACCCCCCACAGCGCGTGGTCGAGTGTGGAGGCTCGGCAACGCATCGTAGACCAGCTCGCCGAAGCACTCGGCGCTCTGGCCTCCGGGGAGCCCCTGCCCAGGGCCATCGTTGCGCCGGAGCCGTGAGTCGAGCCCAGTCAACGCAAGGAGCAGAGTTCATGAGGTGGCAAGAGAACGAACTGGCAATCGTCACCGGAGGCGGCAGCGGGCTAGGGCGGGCGCTCGCCCAGAGCCTGGCGCGGTCGGGTGCTCAGGTGCTCGCGATTGGGCGCCGCCCGGAGCCCTTGGAGGAGACCGCGGCTTTGGATTCGGCCCGCATCACACCGCTTGCCGCCGACGTTGCGGAGATCGAAGGCCGGGAGCGTATCGTGGAAGCGGCCGCGGGGTGGACGGTTCGGGCCGTCATCCATAACGCTGGCGTTCTGGACCCGATTGGACCGCTCAGTGAGATCGACGCCCAGGCGTGGCGCCAGGCCATGGCGATCAACGTTGAGGCACCGGTTTTTCTCACTCAGGGATTACTTCCGCACATGACGCGCGGGAGCCGAGTTATGCATATATCCTCCGGTGCGGCACATAGCCCACTCAGTGGATGGGGTGCCTACTGTGCCAGCAAAGCGGCGCTATTCATGACCTATCAAGTGTACCGCGAAGAGCTCTGGGGGCAGGGGGTACTGGTCGGCTCCGTCCGCCCCGGCGTGGTGGATACGCCGATGCAGGCGTTGATCCGGGAGCAGAGTCCCGAACGGTTTCCGTCCGTTGATCGCTTCATCAAGCTCAAGCGCAACGGGCAGCTGCATACGCCGGAAAACGCTGCGGACTTCATCCTCTGGGCGCTCTTGGAGACTGGCGACAAGCAGTTCATTGGCCAGGAGTGGAATATCTCGGACGATGAACATCACCAGCGTTGGCGGGAGACACGCGAGGTGTGAGGCG
>PUNM01000021.1 GCA_003552625.1 Ectothiorhodospiraceae bacterium | reverse complement strand
CAACCCACTTGGCTGCCCAGCGCCACAGCTCCGGATACTTGATGGCCACGGCCAGGGAGTCGCGCCGCTGGTGGGCCCAGCACAGGGCGCGCTGGACCTGCGGGTTCTCGCGGACGTACTTGTGGTAGGCGGCGTAGCGGTCGACGGAGAGTACACCCTGGGCAGACGCAGTCAGCACCGCCTTCGGCACCTGCGCCCAGCGCGTCGGGTCCAGCTGGAAGTAGATCACCTCCGGCGTCCGGAACAACCAAAGATACCAGCGTGGCCCCTGCTTGCCCTCGCACTCCTCGAACACCCGCCAGTCGGTTTCGTCGGCGTGCCAGTGCGCGCCGGAGCGCAGCCGATTGCGCAGGGCCTCCATCAGGGGACGAAACATCGGCTCAAGAGTGCGCAGGCCGCCGGTCAGTGTGCCCTGGGCGAGATGGACCCCATGGTCGCGCCAATCGCGGCAGAGCCGGTGGGTCGGCTGGCCATAGCGATACTTCGAAAGCAGCACCTCCACCCAGACCGAGATGCCGAACTTCCCGCGCGGTATCAGCTGCGGCGGCGGTGGCGGTGCCCAAACCTGGGGCAGGCATCCGCACTGACAACCCCGGGTATAGCGCTGACGCTTGACGACCCGCCGATGCGCCTTGACCTCGATCTCGACGGTCTCCGTGTCCCGGGTGCCGCCCATCGCGACCATGGGCTCACCGCATTCGGGGCAGCTGCGCTCGGCTTCCAGGTACTCCTCGCGCGCCGGCAGCTCGCTCAGGCGAGTGCGCCCATGACCCGATGAGCCCGGTTGCTGGCCGCGCGGACGTCTGTTCCGCGACGTGGTCTCTTTCCGCGAGGCAGGCTCGCGCGTCTGCGCACGCTCGGACTTGCCACCAAAGTGGCGCTGACGCAGGCCACGGACCTCCGCCTTGGACTGCTCCAGCTCCGCAAGCAGCTCGGCCTCGCGGGCTTTGTGCTGAGCGATGAGTTCGCTATTACGCCGCTCCAGCTCCTGAATTCGCCGCCGGGCCCTGGCATGCTGGCGCTTGTAGGTATTCGCCCGAGCGCGCAACTCGATATGCTCGCGCTTGCTGATCGTGACCTGCGCCACCTCGAACGGGTGCCCGCCGGTCGCCGAGGATGGCGAATCGCTCCCCATGTCGGGGGCCTGCACCACAGGTGGGTCGAGGAGGTCAGCCATGGGGCTAACGTAGCCGGCCGCGGGAGCTGTGTCCAGCATTTTCGGCAAGAGCGATGCTCAGGCCGACCGGTTCACCGAATATTTACGGCTAGAGAAGGGTCTGTGCCGGATGGCACTGAACTTAAAGGTGGAGGCAGGGCAGGATTTTGTCGAGTTGTATGGCGCGCCGGGGAGGATTCGAACCCCCAACCTTCTGATCCGTAGTCAGATGCTCTATCCAGTTGAGCTACCGGCGCGTTATATACACGCTTATTGTGCCTCGACTGTGCACGGCCGTCAAGCATTTATTTGGCGGAGAGAGAGGGATTCGAACCCTCGAAGGGCTTTCGCCCTTACTCCCTTAGCAGGGGAGCGCCTTCAGCCACTCGGCCATCTCTCCAGCAGGTGCATACGGTAAGGGAAAGCCCCCCCTTCCGTAAACCCTCTTGCACTACTGCGCGTCGGGCCCGGTGCCGGCGGTTCCTTCCGGCGCCCCGCCTTCCTTCTCGTGACGGATTCGCTCGTAAATCTCCTCGCGGTGTACGGAGACATCGCGTGGTGCATTGACACCGATCCGGACCTGGTTGCCCTTGACTCCGAGCACCGTCACGCTGATCTCGTCACCGATCATCAGCGTTTCCCCAACCCGCCGGGTGAGTATCAGCATTAGTTTTAACTCCTCCATTGTGCAGCAACCACCCGCCTTTTGGGCGGGCGGCCACTTCGTCTCGAGCGTGCCCATCGCCGCGCACCGGGGGGCGCGCTGCGGCCACGCACAGGCTTTACAACACCACCACTCCTACTCTTACGCCAGCGGCACGCGCTAGGATTCCGCGACCGGCTCAGCGTCGAGCTCGAACGCTTTATGCAGCGCACGAACTCCCAGTTCCAGGTACTTCTCCTGGACCACGACCGAGATCTTGATCTCGGAGGTCGAGATCATCTGAATATTGATTCCTTCGTCCGAGAGGGCGCGGAACATGGTATTTGCCACGCCTGCATGAGAGCGCATCCCGACACCGACCAGCGAAATCTTGACGATTTTGTCGTCGCCGAAAACCTCGCGGGCTCCGAGCTTCTCGGCATTTTCGCGGACGAGATCGAGCGTGGCCTGATAGTCGCGCTTGTGGACCGTGAAGGTGAAATCGGTCAGCCCCTGCTGACTGATATTCTGGATAATCATGTCCACTTCGATGTTCGCCTCGGCCACCGGCCCCAGGATCTTCGCCGCAATCCCCGGCGTATCGGGCACACCGATCACGGACACCTTTGCCTCATCGCGATTGAACGCAATACCGGAGATCAGCGGCTCTTCCATTCCCTCTTCCTCGTAAGTGATCAGTGTTCCCGGCCCTTCCTGAAAGCTGGACAACACCCGCAGCGGAACGCGGTACTTGCCCGCAAACTCCACGGCGCGGATCTGCAACACCTTCGACCCTAGACTGGAGAGTTCCAGCATCTCATCCGAGGTGATGCGGTCCAGTCGCCGCGCCTCCGGCACAACTCGGGGGTCCGTCGTGTACACACCATCCACATCGGTGTAGATCTGGCACTCTTCCGCTTCAAGGGCCGCAGCCAGCGCGACAGCGGTGGTATCCGACCCACCGCGACCAAGGGTCGTGATCGCGCCGCTCTCATCGACCCCCTGGAAACCTGCCACCACAACAACCCGGCCGACATTGAGGTCCTCTCGGATGGGTTCGGCGTCGATATCCTGGATACGGGCCCGGCTGAACGAGCTGTCCGTGAGGATCCGAACCTGGGCCCCCGTGTAGCAGCGGGCGGGACAGTCGATCTGTTCCAGCGCCATGGTTAACAGCGCGATCGTGACCTGCTCCCCGGTCGAGAGCAGCACATCGACCTCCCGTGCCGGCGGATCCGAGTGCACGGCTTCCGCGAGGCTCACCAGCCGATTCGTCTCCCCACTCATCGCGGAGACGACCACGACCACATCTTCACCCGCCTCGCGGCTCGCCTTGACCTTTTCCGCGACCGCCTGAATACGCTCGGTGGTGCCCACGGAAGTCCCACCGAATTTCTTCACTACCAGCCCCATGCACGATCCTCGTTATCTGGGGGCGTCTTCCCTTAGAACCTCACAAGAATGGGAAAGAGGCACCATTAAGTCAAGTTATAGTCACTGCATCTGCTCCTCGACCCACGGCACGACCGAGGCCAGCGCCGCGTCAAGCTGCGCCGGGTCTTTGCCTCCGGCCTGCGCGAAATCGGGCCGGCCACCGCCACGGCCGCCGACCTGGGAGGCAACGTGATTAACGAGATCCCCCGCGGAGAGCCGGCTCGTCAAATCCTTAGTCACTCCGGCGACGAGCTGCACCTTGCCCCCTTCTTCGGCCGCAAGCAGGATCACCCCACTGCCGAGTTGGTTCTTGAGCT
>PUNM01000008.1 GCA_003552625.1 Ectothiorhodospiraceae bacterium | reverse complement strand
CGTGCATGTCAGTGCGCCGCTCGATCAGGTGCTGGGGTGGACGCTGGACTACGGCGACGTGAAACAGGCCTTCGGTCCGTTACGGGAGGTGCTCGACCACCAGCGGCTGGACCAATTGGCGTTTCTCGGCGGCGGTGATCTGGCGAGCGTGGCGCGCTGGTTGTTGCACGCCAGTCGTGAGCAACTGCCGCTGATCGAGCGCATCGATGTCCGGGAACACCCGGGTGCCGGTGTCACGGTTCAGGTGAGCCCGTGAGCTACGCTGTACACAGCCTTTTCTATACGCTTCAGGGTGAGGGGCTGCGGGCCGGCCGGCCGGCGGTCTTCGTGCGTTTCGCCGGGTGCAATCTGTGGAGCGGCCGCGAGCGCGATCGCATGGCAGCGATTTGTCGCTTCTGTGATACCGAGTTCATCGGAGTCGCTGGGCACGGTGGGGGGCGCTTCGCCCGGGCTGA
Source organism: Ectothiorhodospiraceae bacterium (assembly GCA_003552625.1). Lineage (GTDB taxonomy): Bacteria > Pseudomonadota > Gammaproteobacteria > Nitrococcales > Halorhodospiraceae > Halorhodospira. The sequence goes on along the minus strand of PUNM01000008.1, from coordinate 15,043 downwards.
TGAACTGGCCGCGGCTGTAGCGGCGGCGTGGCCGGGGGGTGGCTCCCCTTATGTGGTTTGTACTGGCGGTGAGCCGGCACTGCAGATCGATAGCCCTTTAGTGCGTGCGCTGCGGGCCCGAGGGTTCGAGGTTGCCGTGGAGACGAACGGCACGCTGACGCTTCCAACGGAAGTGGATTGGGTGTGCGTCAGTCCTAAAGCGGGCACGGAGTTGGCTGTAACCCGCGGCGACGAGCTCAAGCTGGTGTACCCGCAGCCCGATCCAGGAGCGGAGCCCGAGCGTTTCGAGGGTATGGCGTACGATCACTTTCTTCTGCAGCCGCTGGACGGCCCTGAGCGGGATCGCGCTACGGAAGAAGCGGTTGCCTACTGCCTCGCCCATCCACACTGGCGGTTGAGCCTGCAGCTGCACAAATACCTCGGCATCCCTTAGAGAGCCTCTTGCGCGGCGGCGCGCCGGGCGGCAACGTGAGCAGGTACGGCCCGATAGGCGGGCCGCCGCGATGAGGACGGGAGCCGTCATGTTTGAGGTGAGTGTCGATACGGTCTGCTTTGTCATCGGCAAGTGCCGTGAGTTTCAGGCGAAGGAGGCGGTCTCCATACCCGATGGCCCGGAGGGGCCCGGCGACGATTGGGCCGGGCAGGTTCTCGCCGACTACGCCGATGATCTCAGCGTTCAGGAACTGCGTGCCGTTTTCAACGACCTGGAGCCGGCCGAGCAGGCGGAAGTGGTCGCCCTAATGTGGGTCGGTCGCGGTGACTACGAGGCGGACGAATGGGTTGATGCGCGGAGCGATGCCAAGTCCGCGTGGAATCCGCGAACGGTCGATTACATCCTGGCCACACCCCTGGCGGCCGATTACCTTGAAGACGGGCTCGACGCCTTCGGCTACTCGTGCGATGAGTAAGCCGTTAGCCGAGCCGCTGTGATAGCCAGCCGTCGAGGGCCTGGATCTCCGGCATGCACACGGCGTGATCCATGGGGTATTCCTGCCAGCTGACCGGGAAGCCGATATCGCTCAGGCGCTGAGCGGAGTTCCGGCCGAGCTGGATCGGAACCACAGGGTCTTGTGTGCCGTGGGCCATGAAGACGGGGGGCGTCGTCGCCGGTGCAGCCAGGGCTGTCTTAGGAAGCCATCCGGACAGCGCGATGATGCCGGCGATCGCTCTCTGGGTGTGTAGCGAAGCGTAGAGGGCGGTCGCTGCCCCTTGGGAGAAGCCGGCGAGGATCATGCGCTCGTCCGGGATTCCGCGTTCGTGCTCTCTCTGAAGCAAGGCCTCGACGATGGCGTTGGCCTGATCCAGCCCGCTGGGATCTTCCTCGATCCCGTCGCCAAGTCCCCGAATGTCGTACCAGGCCCGCATTTGCATGCCGCCGTTGACCGTGACTGGCTGGATCGGTGCATGCGGAAAGACGAAACGTAACCCGGCCGGCCCGGTCATCGTAAGTTCATCGACCAGGGGGGCGAAGTCATTGCCGTCGGCGCCCAGCCCGTGCAGCCAGATAACGCTCGCGGTGATGTTCGAACCGGTGGTGCGCTCGACAGTTTCAGGGGGGTGCGCGTCGGTCATGGTCGTCGGTCCTGCTCGGTGAAAGCGCATAAAGCCTAGGCTGACCCCAATAAGGGGTCAACCCGGGCTTTCCGCTGCCCAGCGACGGCCGTCAGTTGCGCTGGGTCGCGCTCTCGCGCACGGTCTTCTGCAGATCTTCCGTCATGGCTTGGGTCATCTCCACCATGGTACGGGCGTCCTTGGTCAGGCTGTCCGTGGTCTCGCGGACGGCTTCCGTGCCCTTCTGCACGTAGCTCTGCAGCTGCTCCGGCGTCTGGATCTCAGTGGCCTCACGCAGTTGGCCGATGGTGACGTCCGTGTAGCGGCGCGCCATGTCGAGCTGGTAGTCGGCCATCTTCTCCCAGTGCTCGAAGAGCTTGCCGTTAACGGCGCGGAACGGCTCTACAAAGGCGCCCATTTGCTTTTGCATGTCAGTCATCGTGCTGGTGTAGTTCATCATCTCTGGAACCCTCCGGGTCGCTGTGGCTGGGGATTTTGCGACCTTGTGCGCTGCAGCATAGCAGCGTGCATGGTGCGGCGCAACACAGTCCGGTGAAAATTTTTGTCTCACCCCCATTCCCTTCGCCGCGGTTTGTGTCACTATGTAGGTGCGGGTTTGGTGATCCTGACCCCGGGTAACCGGAACTCGCGTATCAATGATGAATATAGAGGTTTTGTAAGATGTCAGAGCGTCAAACGGGTACGGTCAAGTGGTTCGACAACGCCAAGGGCTACGGCTTCATCAGCCGCGAAGGGGGTGAGGACGTGTTCGTTCACTTCCGTGCCATCCGGGGCGAGGGTTTCCGCTCCCTGGACGAGGGGCAGGCCGTCGAGTTCAGTGTCACCCGCAGCCAGAAGGGTCTTCAGGCTGAGGATGTAGCCGCGCTTTAACCCGCAACGCGGGCTAAAAGACGCGACCAGAAAGGCTCGCCCCCTCGGGGGCGGGCCTTTTTGCGTTTGGGCTCCTGCCTCTGTCCTCTTCCTAGAACGCTCCGAATGTCGAGCCCACCGCAATTAGAAAGACCAGCGCGACGAGAGGGACCAGCATCGCGACCACTGCGATGTCCAGATACGCCTGTCGGTGGGTGAGCCCGCAGATCGAGAGCAGCGTGATGACAGCCCCGTTGTGCGGCAACGCATCGAGCCCGCCGGTGGCCACCGCCGTGACCCGGTGGAGTAGTTCCGGGGAAATGCCCGCCGCCTGACCCATGGCCAGGTAGCTGTCGCCCAGGGTGGCTAGTGCGATGCTCATTCCACCGGACGCGGATCCGGTCATGCCGGCGAGGACGTTAACCGCGACGGCGAGAGAGATGAGCGGATTGTCGCCGCCGAGCGCCGTTACCCAGCCGCTTATAGTTTCAAAGGCCGCCAGCGACGCGATGACCGTGCCGAATCCGACCAGGCTCGCGGTGTTAAAAATGGGTAGCAGCGACGCGTTGGCGCCGCTGTCCAGCGTTGCCGTCAGCGCTGGCAGCCGTTGTAGGTTGGTGAGGATGAGGATCAGGATGGCAATGACCAAAGCCCCGGTGATCGACCAGACGCCGCGCAGGGCGTCGATGGTGGTGGCGCCAAAGCGCGGCTCTGCCAAATAGCCCGTGTCAAGGGCCGGAATCACCCATGTCGTGAAGACCAGGTTCAGCCCGATCACCACGGCGATGGGCAGGAAAGCCAGCGCAAAGGGTGGCCGATGAGAAACGGTGGAGGTAGGGGGTACCTCCATCAGATCGAAGCCCTCGCCGGAGGCATGTTCGCGCAGCGTCCGGTCGATCTGCGGGGCGGAGTCGTCGTGATCGCCATACCCCTCCCCCGCTGTTCGCGCCTGGCGGACGCGGTAGCTCAGCCACAGTTGGCCGAGCAGGAGCATGACGATCCCGGTCAGGATGCCCAGTCCGGGGGCGGCAAAGGGTGTGGTGCCGAAGTACGGCATCGGGATCGCGTTCTGGATCGCCGGTGTGCCGGGCAATGCGGTCATCGTGAAGGTGAAAGCGCCGAGGGCGACGGTCCCCGGGATCAGCCGTTTGGGGATCTGGGCCTGTCGAAAGAGTGAGGCCGCAATGGGGTAGACGGCGAAGGCGACGACGAACAGTGAGACCCCGCCGTAGGTCATAACCGCGCAGGAGAGTACGACAGCCAGGACGGCCTGCCGGTCGCCGAGTCGACGGATGATCGCCCGCGCAAGGACCTCGGCGCTGCCGGTGTCTTCCATGAGCTTCCCGAAGATCGCGCCGAGCAGGAATAGCGGGAAGTACTTCATGATGAAGTCTGCAGCGGCGCCCATGAAGACCTGGGTGTAGCTCGCCAGCAGCGGTGTCTCGACGGATGCGAGCGCGACAAGCGCTGCCAGGGACGGCGCCAGTATCAGCAGCGTGATTCCCCGGTAAGCCAGGTAGATCAGCAGCCCTAGCGCTACGACGATCGCCGCAATCTCGATCATTACCGGTGATCCCCGGTCGGAAGGCCTTCTTCAGGGTGGGGAGGGCGGAATGCGTCGGCGAAGAGTTCGCCGAGATCGAAGCTGGAGCGAATGCCGAGATCGTCGTAATGGGCGTGCAACCACTCGTCGGCCCACCGGTAGCCCTGGTCCCGCAGGCGGATGAGGAACGACCACTCGGCATTGAGCTTGCTGGATGCACTAAGCTGCTCGACCTCGCGCTCGGCGTGGATCAGGTGCAGCCGCATGGCGCGGAATCGCTCGAGTTGCAGGTTCTCGGCCTCGATCAGTTGATGAAGAAGGTGGATACTGCGTAGCTCCTTGATCAACGCCGAATTAAAGGTGATTTCATTGATCCGGTTCAGAATCTCCCGGGCGGTGGTGGGAGGTTGCTGCCGGGTCATCGGATTGATCTGGACCACGATCAAGTCTCGGCAGCTCTCGTCGTCCACTAGCGGGTAGAGGGCCGGATTGCCGCTGTACCCACCATCCCAGTAGGCCTCGCCATCGATGGTCACGGCGTTAAACATGAACGGCAGACACGCCGACGCCATGACCGCGTCTGCCGAGAGGTTGGGCTGCCGAAAGATATGAGCTTGACCGGTGCGGACGTTGGTGGCGGTTACATAGATTTTCACTTTGCGGCAGGCGTTGACCTCGTCGAAATTGACCTGCCGGGCGATTAGATCACGCAATGGATTGATGCCAAGCGGATTGAGCTGCGCCGGGTGAAAGAGTTGGGTGAGTTTTTCGAAAAACAGGTAGCTGGGGGAGTAGTCCAGGCTGTAGTTGCCGATCAGTCGGTCCCAGGGGCTGCGTTGGATAGGTGAAAAGCGGGCGGCCTCGCTCACTGCAAACCAGAACTCGTACAGACCCTGGCGAGCGCGCTGCCGATCGGCGCGCTGGAGGCCGTCCGCAACCACCGCCGCGTTCATGGCACCGGCGCTGGTACCGCTGATAGCGGCAATTTCGAGCCGCTCGTCCTCCAGGATGCGATCGAGCACGCCCCAGGTCAGAGCACCGTGGGCGCCTCCGCCCTGGAGGGCCAGATCGACCCGCTTGGGGGTTTCCGTGACCATCGAGTACTCCCGGATAGTAAGCCGTACCCGTCAGTATGGACCGCGTGGGGGGCCGTTCCAGCACCGACCTTTACTACGTCGTGGCGAAAGGGCCTCACTTGCGAATGAGCCGCAGGCAGTGCCCGAATGCGGGCACGGACAGGGAATCGCGCCGCCCGGCAAGCCAGCGCGCGCGGATGGTGGCTGCATCTAGGTCTTCGGCCACCTGCCAGCCGCTGTCGGCAGCAAGAGCATGGATGGTCGCCGAGGACACACAGCCCAGCAGCGGCTGATGCTGTGTGTCTAAGGCCAGCCCGATACCGCGCAGCAGCATCGACGGCCGCCAGCCCAATGTCTCTGAGGGCAGCCAGTAGTCGGCGACGAGTTCACTGCCAGGAGCCACGACCTGCGCAAGGCTGTCCAGCGTCGTACGTATCGTTTCGGGTGATAGGTAGTACGTGCAGCCGAGCCAGTGAGCAAAAAGTGGGCGCCTGGGATCCAGTCTGGCTTCGAGCAGGCGCTCAGGGAGCCCGTTGCGGGCGAAGTCCACGGCGGAGAAGCTGACGCTGCGAGCCAGTTCCGGTGGCAGTCGCGCACGTTTCCAGCGCTGGGTATCGGGGTGGTCAACCTCCAGCAACGTCGCCTGCTTGACGACGTCCGGGCGGCGGATTGCGGTAGTGTCGAGCCCCGCGCCAAGTATCAGGATCTGGCGGCACCCGCGGTCCAGCGCGGCGTCGAGTGCGTCCTCGGCGAAGCGGGCGCGGGTTACGGTCTGCCCGCGGAGCGCTGCAAGTTCCGGGTGAATGCCCTCGAGGGCCCGTAGCTGCATGGTAAAAAATGGCAGCGGCGGCTTCGCCAGTTGTCGCATCCCGGGGCTGAGTAGAGGGATGGCCGCGCGGTCGTCAAAAATTAAGGGCGGGTCGTCGATGCGGGTGTGCCAGACGCGCAAAGCCGCTGCAATCTCCGCTGTCTGGGCAAAGGGGCAGTGTTCCATGCCTCATCAGCCTAGGCGCTGCACGGCGGGAGCGCCAACGCAGGAACACGGGATGGACAGGCGGTTGAGATGGAGCAGGATGGTGGGCCCGGCAGGATTCGAACCTGCGACCAAGGGATTATGAGTCCCCTGCTCTAACCACTGAGCTACAGGCCCGTCGGGGGGTTGGGGTCCGGCAGAGATCTAAACACAACCCCGGGGCGCCGGCAACGGCACCCCAGGGGCCTGCTCGCGCGTGTTACTCCTCGAGGAAGCTGCGCAGTCCCTCGGAGCGGGTCGGGTGGCGCAGCTTGCGCAGCGCCTTGGCCTCGATCTGGCGGATGCGCTCGCGGGTGACATCGAACTGCTTGCCGACCTCCTCGAGGGTGTGGTCGGTGTTCATGTCGATCCCGAAGCGCATGCGCAGCACCTTGGCCTCCCGCGGCGTCAGCCCGGACAGGACCTCTCGCACCGACTCCCGCAGCCCTTCCGAGGTGGCCGAGTCCACTGGCGAGGTGACGCTGGTGTCCTCGATGAAATCGCCCAGGTGGCTGTCCTCGTCGTCGCCGATGGGCGTCTCCATGGAGATCGGCTCCTTGGCGATCTTGAGGACCTTGCGCACCTTGTCCTCGGGCATCTCCATGCGCTCGGCAAGCTCCTCCGGCGTCGCCTCGCGGCCCATCTCCTGGAGCATCTGCCGCGACACCCGGTTGAGCTTGTTGATGGTCTCGATCATGTGCACCGGGATGCGGATGGTTCGGGCCTGGTCCGCGATGGAGCGCGTAATCGCCTGGCGGATCCACCACGTTGCATAAGTCGAGAACTTGTAGCCGCGCCGGTACTCGAACTTGTCCACGGCCTTCATCAGGCCGATGTTGCCCTCCTGGATCAGGTCCAGGAACTGGAGGCCGCGGTTGGTGTACTTCTTGGCGATGGAGATGACCAGGCGCAGGTTCGCCTCGACCATCTCCTTCTTGGCCCGCCGCGCCTTGGCCTCGCCGATGGACATGCGGCGGTTGATCTCTTTGATTTCGGCGACGGAGAGGCCGTTCTTGTCGGCGATTTCCTTGAGTTCCCGCTGGGCGCGCCGGATGGTCTCCTCGTGCGGGCGCAGGCGCTCGGCCACCTCCGGCTCCGCCGCGAGAAAGTCGTCGAGCCACGTGGGATCCGTCTCACGGTCCTGGAAGCTCTTGACGAACGCCTTGCGGGACATGCGCCCCTGATTCGTGCAGAGGTTCATGATCTCGCGCTCGCGAGAGCGGATGGTATCGACGGTATCGCGAAGGCGATCAGCGATAGCCTCGACAACCTTCGGAGTGAACTTGATGCTAAGGAATATGTCCTCGAGCTCCTCGCGAAGCTCCGCAATGCGGGGCGACGCCGAGCCCTCGCTCGCGAGGACTTCCTGCATCTGATGGTAGGTGGCCCGAAGGCGCTCAAAGATCTCGGCGACCGCCTCCGGGTCCGGGCCCGTATCCGTCGGTGCGTCTTCCTCATCAGCGCTATCGGCCTCTTCGACGGACGTCGGAGGCTCTGTGGCCTGCCCGCCGTCCTCGCGGTCCCGGAACCCGGCAATGATATCCGTGAGCCGAGCCTCTCCCTCCTGGGCACGGTCGTAGAGCATCACAAGCTGCCGTGCCGCCTCCGGATACGCGGACAAGGCAGCCAGGGCACGGTCGAGGCCGTCCTCGATGCGCTTAGCAAGCTGGATTTCGCCCTCGCGCGTGAGCAACTCGACGGTGCCCATCTCGCGCATGTACATGCGTACCGGGTCGGTCGTTCGACCGAACTCGGCATCGACGGCAGCCAGGGCGGCTGCGGCCTCCTCGGCTTCGTCCTCGTCGGTTGGAACCGTGGTCTCGGCAAGAAGCAGCTCGTCCGAGTCGGGGGCCGTCTCGTGGACGTTGATCCCCATATCGTTAATCATCCCGATGATATCTTCGATCTGATCGGGATCGACGATGTCATCGGGCAGGTGGTCATTGACCTCCGCATAGGTAAGAAAGCCCTGCTCTTTGCCTTTGGCAATGAGCTGCTTGATTTGAGACTGTTGATCCTGTGACATAGGCGACCGGTCAGATCCGCTGTTGCTCCGGGAAGGCGCCGCTGCGCGGAACCGTCTAGCATAACGTCCATGCGCATGCCCATCAAGGGCGTGTGGGCGTTTAGAGTCCGAAATCGCGACGAAGTTCCGCGATCTCTCTCTCTTGATCGGCAGTTAGACCGTCGCGCTTGAGTCGGTCCATCAGTAACTGCAGGCGCTGCGCTTTCCGCACACGCTCCTCCTCGTCCTCCGTCCAGCAGTCGCGCTGCTCATCTTCCAGGCGCTGGAACAGGTCTGCCTGTTCTTGTTCGACGATCTGCTCCTCGATCCGTCGAAGCGCGTCCCGGAATTCGGGCCACGCGTCCTCTGGGGCATTTGTCCGTTGTGCAGCCACGAGGCGATTGAGCGCCGCCTCGTAGCTCGAATCACGGAACCGCTCCAGAATCCTTGCAGTTGTGATGTGGGGGGCCTGGCGGGTGAGTTCAAGCAACTGCTGCAAAAGATCGAGCCCGGGAATGCCGCGATCGGCAAAACGGTCCGGGTCGCCGGCGTGGGCGCCGAGTTGCGGCTGATGAAGTAGCAGCCCGATGGCGTGGCGCGCCGGCGTCCGGCGCAACTCTGCCTGCTGGGTGCTGCCTGGCGTTTGCGGCTTTCGCTTGGGCGACTGCTGCGCCGGGGTGTCGCCGCGCAAGAGCTCGTCGAGCCGGTCGGGCGCCAGCCCCGTTTTCTCGGCAAGCTGGCCGAGGATGGCTTCCCGGAGCAGGCCCCGCGGGACCCTGCGCAGCGTCTTGCTTGCCTGCTGGAGAAGGCGCGCCCGCCCGTCCACGGTGGAGAGGTCGCAGTCGTCAGCGAGCGAGGCCAGGAAAAAATCGACCACCGGCGTGGCGCACTCCAGTCGCTGCAGAAACGAATCGCGTCCTTCGGCGCGGACCAGATCGTCGGGGTCGCTCCCGTCGGGTAGCAGCAGCACCCGCACTTGGCGATCAGCCTGAAGCGCCGGCAAGAGGTTTTCCACAGCACGTAACGCGGCCGCTTGCCCAGGCTGATCCCCGTCGAAACAGAGGATCACCTCCTGGGCGCTGCGCAGAAGTACTGAGGCCTGCTCGGTGGACGTAGCGGTGCCGAGTGTCGCAACCGCACCCTCAATGCCCAGTTGGGCGAGGGCGATTACGTCCATGTAGCCCTCGACGACGATCAGTCGGTCCGCTCGGGCGCGGAGCGCTTGGTAGAGGCCGTAAATTTCCCGCCCCTTGTGGAAGACAGGCGTCTCCGGGCTGTTGAGGTACTTGGGCTCCCCGTCGGTGACGACCCGCGCGCCAAAGCCGACGACCCGGCCGCGGCGGTCGTGAATGGGGAACGTGATCCGATCGCGGAACCGGTCGTAGGAGCGGCCGTCGCGCTCGATGACGAGCCCGGCGCGGACGGCTGGACGGGGATCATCGAAACGCCTTAGTAGGTTATCCCAGCCAGGGGGTGCGTATCCCAGCCCGAAGCGTGCCGCGATGTCACCCGATATCCCGCGCTTCTTCAGGTATTCAACGGCCGCCTGGCGTTTCGGGTGGCTGCGTAGTGCGTGCCGGTAGAAGCGGTCGGCTTCATCAAGCGCGGTGTAGAGCGGTGCATGCTGGTCGCTCGTGCGAACCCCCGAGTCGGTGTCCGGCAGCTCAAGGCCCACGCGTTGCGCGAGGTCCTGAACCGCCTCGCGGAACTCCATCCTGTCGTGCTCCATGAGGAAGCGGATGGCAGTCCCGTGGGCCCCGCAGCCGAAGCAGTGATAGGTCTGACGGTCAGGGCTGACCGTGAAAGACGGGGTTCGCTCTTCGTGGAAGGGGCAACGCGCCTTGTAGTTGCTGCCGGCCGGGCGCAGCGGCACCCTCTCGCCCACTATCGCAACGACGTCCGTGCGCTGCAGGACCTCGTCGATAAACTCGTCCGGGATTCGCCCGGCCATAGGCCGGTCTCCGCGTTGAATGCGCCGATATGCTGGGCCAGCTACTGCCCGAGCCGGGCTTTGACGGTAGCGCTTACCTGGCTGAGGTCGGCGCGGCCCTGCAGGCGGGGCTTGAGTAACCCCATAACGCGTCCCATCTCCTTAACCGAGGATGCACCGCTCTCCTGGATAGCCGCTTCGACGAGCTCGTCGATCTCTTCCTGCGTCGCGGCTTCCGGAAGAAATTCGTTAAGGACGGCGATCTCCTGCTCCTCGGCTTCGGCGCGCTCCTGCTCGCCCGCATCCCGGTACTGTTGTGCCGACTCGCGCCGTTGCTTAACGGCTTTCGCAAGGCAGTCGATGGCCAGCGCGTCATCCTCGCTCAAGTCGATGCGCTCATCGACTTCCCGCTGCTTGATTGCCGCTGTTGCGGATCGCAGCGTCGCCAGCCGGCGCTTGTCCCCGGCTCGCATCGCCGCCTTGACAGCCTCAAGCAGACTCTCTTTGACGCTATTCGCCACCGACGTGCCTCACTCGGTTGATTGACCGTGCCGGCGCAGCTCAGTACAGCCGCTGGCGGCGCTGCTGTTCGCGGTTGAGCCGCTTCATGTGCCGCTTGACTGCTGCTGCCTGCTTGCGCTTGCGCACCTGCGTCGGCTTTTCGTAGTACTCCCGCCGCCGGATCTCAGACAGGACCCCGGCCTTCTCGCAGGAACGCTTGAAGCGGCGCAGCGCCACCTCGAACGGCTCGTTCTCGCGGACTTTCACAATCGGCATGCGCTCATCGACCTCTTTGTAAGCGTGTATTTGGCCTTTGGCCCAAAGCGAGGGCGCGCTTGTCACTCACAACACGCCCTTAGGGTAAACGAACAGTTTAGGGGGATCTGCGGATCGGTTTCAAGCTCCACCGTGCTTTCGTCGCGCCGGGTAAGGCCTGCTTCCGTCCGGCTGTGTATTAAAGCGCTTGTACGTCCACTGATATTGCGCCGGCGCCAGCCGGACGCACTCCTCCACACCCCGGTTGAGTGCGGCTGTGGCGGTTTCGGCATCCGGACTTGCGATCTGCGCCTCGGCCGGAAAGAAGTGCAAATCGAAGCCGTCGCCATGGGGGCGGCGCGCGGCCATGGCAAAGAGAACCGATGCCCCGCTTCGCTCAGCTACACGGCTCGCGAGGGTCATGGTTTTGGCAGGGACGCCGAAGAAGGGTGCAAATGGCTCGTGACCGTCCGGCTCCTGATCAGGCAGGATGCCCACGACTTCCCCGTGTCGCAGTGCACGCAGCACCCCTCGGACACCCTGTGGACCGGCAGGAAGCATTCGCGCGCCGTTCCGTGTTCGCGCCTCCAGGAGCAGCGGTTCCAGCCAGGGCTGGCGCGGGGGGCGGTACAGCGCGGTGAGTGGGTGCCGGGCCGCGACCCAGAGATTCAGCAGTTCCCAGCAGCCGATATGGGGGGCGAGGAGGAGGCAGCCGGAACCCTTCTGGATCGCGGCGTCGAGGTGCTCAGCGCCGTTTACAGTGCGAACCCATCGGAGCAGGTGTTCGGGGCTGCGCTTGAAAAGCGGGCCGATCTCGAGAGCAGCCTTACTGGTTTCGCGCAGCGCTTGGCGCGTCATGCGGCGGCGCTCGGTTGGGGTCTGCTCTGGAAAGCAGAGGGCGAGGTTGGCCTCCGCAATCCGGCGGGGGCGGTTTGAAGTCCTGGCCAGGACTTCCCCGGTGAGGGCGCCGAGCGCGTGCAGGAACTGCAACGGGAGGCGGGCGAGCAGCGCGAGCGTAACCTCCAGGGTTTTGGGGGTGCGTGGCGCGTGCATCATTCTGTATCCATTCCTGGTCGTGTCGTTGTTGTCCGGTCGGGTGTCCTCAATGGACCTGCTGACTACACTGGGTAAGAGACGCGGCCTTGATAGGTTGGGGCGTCATGGATGCGGGTCGGTCCGATCCGCGATGCCCGGTGAGGGTATCATTGTTGATGAAAGCAGCATGGGAGAGTGGCCATGAGCAGCGATAAGCCCATGGAGGAGATGGTCCGGAACTGGACCGAGATGCAGCAGCGCATGTGGGACAACTGGCTCAGCACCGTGCGCGGTATGCAGATGCCGACCGGTATGCCCGGCGCAGAGGAGTGGCAAAAGCAGTATCAGCAGAACCTGGAGGCTTGGGAGAAGGCCGTTCGTGAGGCCCTGGATGCGCAAGTGCGTTGGACAGAGAAATGGGCCGAGCAGGCCGGTGGCAACGACGCGGCCAATGAGCGCATGCGGGAGGTGGTCAAGCAGTCCCAGGAGATGATGAAGGCCTGGACCGAGGCGCAGAGCAAGCTCTGGAATGCCTGGTTCGACAGCGTCAAGAACATGGATCCGTCACGAATGGCGGAGCAATGGGATCAGGAGGGCCAGCAGGTTCTCAAGGCCTGGCAGGATGCAACCCAGCGTGCCCAGGATGCGATGCAAGAGCTTTCGCGTTCGGCCAGCGGCGGTGCGTCGGGGGCTTCCGGGGCGGACGGTACAGGTGCTTCCCAAAAGAGCAGTGGTTCACGCGGGGGCGGCTCTTCGACGAAGAAGCAGTAACTCGAGACCGCTCATAAAAAAGCCGACGCGTCCTGCGTCGGCTTCAACCCGGTCCAGTGGGTTCAGCAGTGGGGGTCGTTCGTCTTCCGCTGGGCGATCCGTGCCGACCTCGCGTTCCCTCGTCCCCACCGAGGCTGCCGCGCAACCGACTGCAGACGTCCTCCTGCAGCTTTGGCCGATTGCCGGCAACCACGGTTAGCGTGCTGCTTTTGGCGGTCTTTGGGTATCAGCAAAAATCCGTTGCCGGTTCGGATAAGTCTGATTTTACGTTGCGATGATTGCACTGATTCAGCGGGCCAATGTTGCCCGCGTCGAGGCTAAGGGAATAACCGCGGGTGAGATCGGAGTCGGTCTGGTCGTGCTTGTGGCCGCCGTCCAGGGTGACGCCCCGGCCCAGGCGCAACGGCTGGCCGAGCGGGTCCTCGGCTACCGCGTCTTCCCGGACCCCGATGGCCGAATGAACCGTTCGGCACTCGATGAGGGGTACGGCGTGCTGGCTGTGCCGCAGTTCACTCTAGCGGCGGATACGCGCAAGGGTATGCGGGCCAGTTTCGGTCCTGCGGCAGAGCCGGAGCACGGCAGCGCCTTGTTCGACGCATTCTGTGAAGCGCTTGTGGCCCGGGCTAACGGGCCCGTTGAGCGCGGCGTCTTTGGGGCGGATATGCGTGTCGAGCTGACCAACGACGGTCCGGTGACCTTCTGGCTCGAGGCGCCGCCGAAGAGCGGGTAAGGGCTGTGATATCCTCTTGCGCCCGGCAAGCGCCGATTCGGGAGCCGGTTTGACGGAGCAGCAGGGCCTGGCGGCAATGACTAATCGAACCTCACAGATAGAGCGCACGACGGGAGAAACGTCGATTCGCATCGAGCTGAATCTGGACGGCGACGGCCAGTGTGAGCTTGATTGCGGCGTTCCTTTCCTCGAGCACATGCTCGCGCAGGTGGCGCGTCACGGAAGCCTGGACTTGCAGGTCCGCGCTTCGGGGGATACGCACATCGACGATCATCACACGGTGGAGGATGTCGGGATCGCTCTTGGCCAGGCCCTGGCGGCGGCCTGGGGGGATAAATCCGGCGTGGTTCGTTACGGGTGTGCCTATGTTCCCCTGGACGAAGCGCTCTCCCGGGCGGTGATCGATCTTTCCGGACGGCCGGGGCTGGTCTTCTACGGGACCATCCCGCGGGAGCGCATCGGGACTTTCGATACCGAGCTGGTCGAGGAGTTCTTCCGTGGGTTGACGAACCACGCCGCCGTGACAGCCCACTTGGATTTGCTCCGCGGAACGAATGCTCACCATATGGTGGAGTGTCTGTTCAAGGCCTTCGGGCGGGCGCTGCGCCAGGCTGTCGAGGCGGACTCGCGGGCCGGTGGGCAGGTGCCCTCGACGAAGGGGGCCTTGTGAGCGCGCTGCGGGTCGCTGTCGTCGATTACGGGATGGGTAATCTGCGCTCCGTGCGCCGCGCCCTCGCCCACGCCGCCGGAGCCGAAACGGGTATCCGGGTGACTGCCGACCCCGAGGCCGTCGCTTCGGCAGAGCGCGTGGTGCTCCCGGGTGTGGGTGCTATTGGCGACTGCATGGAGGAGCTCCGGCGTCTGGAGCTGCAGGATGCCGTCCGCGAAGCGGCCAGCAACCGTCCGTTTCTCGGTGTCTGTCTGGGTATGCAGGCACTTCTGCGCACGAGCGAGGAGAGCGGCGGAGTCGGCGGCCTCGATGTGATGGCCGGGCACGCGGTGCGCTTCCCGGAAGGCGGCCTGGACAGCGCGGGCCGCCGCCTGAAGGTCCCGCACATGGGGTGGAGCCGGGTCTGTCAGGTCGCGGAACATCCGCTCTGGTGCGGGATCGAAGAAGGCACTTGGTTCTATTTTGTTCACAGCTACTACGTCGTCGCCGATGATCCGGCGATCGTGGTGGGCGAGGCGGAGCACGGGCGACCTTTCGCAGCGGCGATCGCGAAGGGGCCTTGCTTTGCGGCTCAGTTCCATCCGGAGAAGAGCCAGGACGCCGGGCTACGCCTCTACCGAAACTTTCTCGACTGGGATGGGAGCTGGCGTTGATCGTAATCCCCGCAATCGACCTCAAAGGCGGGCGCTGTGTGCGCCTGCGCCAGGGGCGCATGGATGAGGAGACCGTCTTCGATGCCGATCCGGTTGCTGTGGCGCAGCGCTGGATCAAGGCGGGAGCCCAGCGCCTCCATCTCGTGGATCTTGATGGCGCGGTGCAGGGTGAGCCGGCCCACGAGGAGGTGATCCACGCGATCGCCGCAGCCTGTCCGGAGACACCGCTACAGATCGGCGGAGGCATTCGAAGCCGGGAAACCGCCGAGCGTTATGTCGCGGCCGGGGTGCACTACGTCATTGTGGGGACGCGAGCCGTCCGCGACCCCGCTTTTGTGGAGTCGCTCTCAGCGGCTCTGCCCGGACGTGTCTGTGTCGGCCTCGATGCCCGGGGCGGCTATGTGGCCACGGACGGTTGGGAACAGACATCCGAAGTGGCGG
>PUNM01000077.1 GCA_003552625.1 Ectothiorhodospiraceae bacterium | reverse complement strand
GCGATAACGTGAAGATGACGGTGCAGCTGATTGCGCCGATCGCGATGGAAGACGGTCTGCGCTTTGCGATCCGCGAGGGCGGTCGCACGGTCGGCGCCGGCGTCGTCTCCAAGATCATCGACTGATCTTGCCAAACCAGGGGTGCGGATGGTAAAACTTCGCACCCTAGTTTTCCGTCTAGGCCAGTAGCTCAATTGGCAGAGCAGCGGTCTCCAAAACCGCAGGTTGGGGGTTCGAGTCCCTCCTGGCCTGCCAACTCCACGACGCGGTCCGGTCGGGTCACCCTGACCGGACCGCTTCGGTAGCAGGGTCCATGAAGTCAAAGGCCGAGACAGGACGCTCCCCGCTTGATGTCTTCAAGTGGGTTGTAGCAATCGCGCTTTCCGCCGGAGCTGTGGCAGGGTTCTACGTCTACGGCGATCAGCCGCTGATCTATCGGGTCGGCGGCCTGCTGGCCGTGGTGGGCGCTGCGATTGCGCTTCTCTCCACGACTGCGCAGGGGCGGGCCGTTTGGGCGTTCGCCCAGGGGTCCAAGCAAGAGGTCCGTAAAGTCGTCTGGCCGACGCGGCAGGAAACCCTGCAGACCACGCTGATCGTTGCTGCGGTTGTAATCCTTGTGGCCATCTTTCTGTGGCTCATGGATCTGCTCCTGCTCTGGCTGGTCGGCATGATTACCGGCCACGGAGGCTGATGCATGGCACTGCGCTGGTACGTTATCCACGCCTACTCCGGCTTCGAGAAGCAGGTGCAGCGCTCTCTCCAAGAGCGCATCAAGCGCGCCGGCATGGAGGATAAGTTTGGGGAAATCCTTGTGCCCACCGAAGAAGTGGTGGAGATGCGCGAGGGGCAAAAGCGCAAGAGTGAGCGCAAGTTCTTCCCCGGATATGTCCTGGTTCAGATGGAGCTGGACGACGATACCTGGCACCTGGTCAAGGAGGTGCCGCGGGTGATGGGGTTCATCGGCGGGCGTCCCGACAAGCCGGCGCCGATCTCCGACCGCGAGGCGGAGCAGATTCTCAATCGTGTGCGTGAGGGCGCCGAGAAGCCGCGGCCGAAGGTTCTCTTCGAGGTCGGGGAGATCGTGCGCGTGACTGATGGTCCCTTTACCGACTTTAACGGTGCGGTGGAAGAGGTCAACTACGAAAAAAGCCGGCTGCGGGTCGCCGTCATGATCTTTGGGCGCTCCACCCCGGTTGAGCTCGAATTCAGTCAGGTCGAGAAGACGTAGCGGCCCTGGCCGCCCCTTTACCCACGGGGAGCCGAGAGGCGCCTGGACCCGTGACAGGAGCAAGAGAGCATGGCAAAGAAGATCGACGCTTATATCAAGCTGCAGGTCGCTGCCGGTCAGGCCAACCCGAGCCCGCCGGTCGGTCCTGCACTGGGCCAGCACGGCGTTAACATCATGGAGTTCTGTAAGGCGTTCAACGCCCAGACCCAAGAGATGGAGCCAGGCCTGCCCATCCCGGTGGTCATCACCGTCTACTCGGATCGCAGCTTTACGTTTGTAACCAAGACGCCTCCTGCCCCGGTGCTGTTGCTCAAGGCCATTGGCGCCAAGGGCGGTTCCGGCACGCCCAATACGCAAAAGGTTGGCAAGATCCAGCGTGATCAGCTTGAGGAGATCGCGCGGACGAAGTGGCCGGACCTGAACGCGTCTGACATGGACGCGGCCGTGCGCAGCATCGCGGGTACTGCGCGCAGCATGGGCATCGACACGGAGGGGGTCTAAGACCATGGCCAAGCTGACCAAGAGGCAAAAGCAGATCCGGGAACGCGTCGATCGCACCCACGCCTACCAAGTGGACGAGGCGCTGTCGCTCGTCAAAGAGCTTGCCACCGCCCGTTTTCCGGAGAGCGTTGACGTTGCGGTCAATCTTGGCGTCGACCCGCGGAAGTCGGATCAAATCGTTCGTGGTTCCACGGTGCTGCCCAATGGCACCGGCAAGAGCATGCGCGTAGCCGTCTTCGCCCAGGGTGACAATGCGGAGGCCGCGCAGGCTGAGGGAGCCGACGCGGTTGGTATGGATGATCTCGCCGAGCGGATGCAAGGCGGTGAGCTGAACTACGACGTGGTTATCGCTTCGCCGGATGCCATGGGGGTCGTCGGTAAGCTCGGTCCGGTCCTGGGGCCGCGCGGTCTGATGCCGAACCCCAAGACCGGTACCGTCTCCGCGGACGTTGCTGGCGCAGTCCGTAACGCGAAAGCGGGGCAGGTGCGTTACCGTACGGACCGAAACGGCGTCATTCACTGCGCGATCGGACGGGCGGACTTCGACGTAGATGCCCTCAAGGAGAACCTGGGCGCGCTGTTGGCCGACCTGCAGAAGCTGAAGCCGAGCACGTCCAAAGGGGTCTACTTCAAGCAGATCACGGTCTCATCGACCATGGGTGCCGGTGTCCGCGTGGATAACGCGAGCGCTGGTGTCTAAAGCCGAAAAGGGCTGTGGCCGGCCCCCGGGGGCCGGCTACACGTGGCTAGCCGGATTCGGCTGGCCCGGCTGTCATACGCGACAGCCGTCCGAGACCGCCGGTGCCCTGCGGGGCTTAAAGGGGTAACCCGCCTGCGTAGACGGTGGCGTAAGCGAGGAGCCTGCACTTCGCCACCGTGAAGCCGACTCGAGAGAGTCGAGAGGCGTACCCGCGGGTGCGCACCATCGGCTCCCGGGAGGCGACTTCCGAAGAGCAACCTTCCCAGGAGACAGACGATGGGAATGAGTCTGGAGCAGAAAAAGGCGATGGTGCAGGAGGTGGCTGCGGTGGCCCAAGGGGCCTTGACCGCGGTCTCAGCCGAATACCGGGGCCTGACCGCCGGGCAGATGGACCAGTTGCGTGCCGAGGCGCGTGACAAGGGCGTTTATCTGAAGGTGGTCAAGAATACCCTGGCTCGGCGTGCCGTTGCCGGTACTGAGTTCGAGTGCATGACCGAGGGCTTCTACGGGCCCATCCTGCTGGCCTTTTCCCAGGAGGATCCCGGTGCTGCCGCGCGCCTCGTGCGCGACTTCGGCAAGAAGAATAGTGCCTTGGTGGTCCGCAATGTGGCATTCGGGGGCACGCTGTACGGGCCCGACCATCTGGATCGGTTGGCTGAGCTGCCGACCCGCGAAGAGGCGCTCTCGCGCCTGATGGCGACCATGCGTGCACCGGTGCAGAAGCTTGCCACCACCATGAACGAGGTACCCGGGAAATTGGTACGGACCGTGGCGGCGATCCGCGACGCCAAGGAAGCTGCCTGACCTGGCGCATCGCCACCGGGGTGCAAGCCCCACTCGCTGAATATTGATCGAGGAGTAACAAAGATGGCCGCATCGAAAGACGAAATCCTGGAATCCATTGCCAACATGAGCGTCATGGAGGTCGTGGAGCTTATTGAGGCAATGGAAGAGAAGTTCGGCGTTACCGCCGCTGCCGCGGTTGCCGCGGCGCCGGCTGCCGGTGGCGCCGGTGATGGCGGCGGCGAGGCCGCGGAGGAGAAGACCGAGTTTGACGTCGTTCTCTCGTCCCACGGCGAGAACAAGGTCGGCGTGATCAAGGCGGTCCGCGGCGTGACGGGCCTGGGCCTGAAGGAGGCCAAGGAACTCGTCGAGGGTTGCCCGGCTCCGCTGAAGGAGGGTGCATCCAAGGAAGAGGCCGACGACATCAAGGCGAAGCTGGAAGAGGCGGGGGCGAGCGTCGAGCTCAAGTGAGCCGGCTTGTCGCACCGTCCAAGCGGATGTAAGCGAGGGCTGGCGGCCGTGGGGGCCGCCGGCCTGCGCTTGTTGATACTCCCCCACAAAGACACTTGGACCCTCGCGGTACCGAACTCCGCAACGGTACGCCGGGAACGGTTCGATTGGCAATGTTGTCCGCGGGATACCGCGGTCTGGATTCGAGAAGCTGCTTTAGCGCTGAGGAAGCCCGATGGCCTATTCGTTCACCGAGAAGAAGCGCATCCGCAAGGACTTCGGGAAGCTCCCGAACATCCTCGAGGTCCCGTACCTGCTGGCGACACAGGTCGAGTCGTACCGGCAGTTCCTCCAGGACGAGGTCTCCGAAGAACAGCGGGACCGGGAGGTTGGCCTGGAGGGGGCGTTCCGGTCCGTCTTCCCGATCCAGAGCCACTCCGGAAACGCGGAACTTCAGTACGTCTCCTACCGTATTGGGGATCCGCCCTTCGAAGTGAAGGAGTGCCAGAACCGTGGCCTCACCTACGCCGCGCCGCTGCGCATGCTCGTGCGCCTGGCGCTCTACGATAAGGAAGGCGGCGGCGTTAAGGATATCAAGGAGCAGGAGGTCTACATGGGGGAGCTTCCCCTGATGACCTCCACGGGGACCTTCGTGGTCAACGGGACAGAGCGGGTGATCGTTAATCAGCTGCATCGCTCGCCCGGCGTCTTTTTTGACCATGACAAGGGCAAGAGCCACTCGTCGGGCAAACTGCTGTTCTCCGCGCGCGTTATCCCGTACCGCGGCTCTTGGCTGGACTTTGAGTTCGATCCCAAGGACACCATCTATGTGCGCATCGATCGGCGCCGCAAGCTGCCGGCGACCATCCTGCTGCGTGCGCTCGGGTACACGCCTGAAGAGATTCTCTACGCGTTCTTCGACACGGATCGCATCCATCTGCGCAGCGGCGGCACAGTGGTGCTTGATCTGGTTCCGGAACGGCTTCGCGGCGAGACTGCGAGCTTCGATATTGTCGCCAACGGCGAGACCATTGTGGAGGCCGGGCGCCGGGTGACGGCGCGGCACGTCAAGCAGCTCCAGAAGTCCGGTGTGGAGCAGCTGGAAGTCCCCGAGGACTACCTCACCGGTAAAATCCTGGCCCACGACGTGGTGGATCCGGCCACCGGCGAGTTGCTGGCCGAGGCGAACACCGGGCTGACCCCTGAGCTGACGCAGCAGCTCATCGACGCGGGGATCCAGCAGATCGAGACGCTGTTCGTCAACGATCTCGATCGCGGTCCGTATATGTCGAATACCCTGGCCGCCGATACGACCCGCTCCCAGATGGAGGCGCTGGTCGAGATCTATCGAATGATGCGACCGGGCGAGCCGCCGACGAAGGACGCAGCGGAGAATCTCTTCTACACGCTGTTCTTCACCAGCGACCGGTACGATCTCTCCCCGGTGGGGCGCATGAAGTTCAATCTGCGCGTCGGGCGTGACGAGGTTACTGGGCCGGGCATCCTTTATGACAGCAAGTACTTCGGGCAGCTGTCCGAAACGGACCGCGAGGCGGCGGACTATTTCGAG
This sequence comes from Ectothiorhodospiraceae bacterium, assembly GCA_003552625.1. Lineage (GTDB taxonomy): Bacteria > Pseudomonadota > Gammaproteobacteria > Nitrococcales > Halorhodospiraceae > Halorhodospira. The sequence continues at coordinate 10,498 of PUNM01000077.1, read as the reverse complement.
CGGCACGGCGAGGATTCGGACATCCTGGCCGTTCTCCGGGAACTGATCGACATTCGCAACGGCAACGGTCAGGTAGACGACATCGACCACTTGGGCAACCGCCGGGTGCGCTCTGTCGGCGAGATGGCGGAGAACGTGTTCCGCGTCGGGCTTGTCCGGGTGGAGCGGGCTGTCAAGGAGCGGCTCTCGCTGGCGGAGAGCGAGGGGCTGATGCCGCAGGAGCTCATCAACGCCAAGCCGGTGGCGGCGGCGATCAAGGAGTTCTTCGGTTCGTCGCAGCTCTCGCAATTCATGGATCAGAATAACCCGCTCTCCGAGGTGACCCACAAGCGCCGTATCTCAGCGCTCGGGCCCGGTGGGCTGACCCGTGAGCGTGCGGGCTTCGAGGTGCGCGACGTCCACCCGACCCACTATGGTCGGGTCTGCCCGATCGAGACGCCGGAAGGCCCCAACATCGGGTTGATCAACTCGCTCGCGGTGTACGCACGCGCCAACCGGTACGGCTTTCTGGAGACGGCCTATCGGAAGGTGGTCGATGGTCAGGTAACGGACCAGGTGGAGTACTTGTCCGCGATCGAGGAGTCGCGCTACGTCATCGCGCAGGCCAACGCGCGGGTGGATGAGAACGGTAACCTGGCGGACGACTTGATTTCGTGCCGTCATCAGAACGAGTTCACCATGGCGACGGCGGACCGGGTCCAGTACATGGACGTGTCGCCGCGTCAGATCGTGTCTGTTGCGGCGTCCCTGGTGCCGTTCCTGGAGCACGACGACGCCAACCGGGCCCTGATGGGCGCGAACATGCAGCGTCAGGCAGTGCCGACCCTGCGGGCGGACAAGCCGCTTGTGGGCACCGGGATCGAGCGGACCGTGGCCCGGGACTCGGGCGTTATCGTCACCGCCAATCGTGGTGGCGTTGTCGAGCAGGTCGATTCGAGCCGAATCGTGGTCCGGGTGAACGACGACGAGACTACGGCCGGCGAGCCGGGTGTGGACATCTACAACCTCACCAAGTATACGCGCTCGAACCAGAACACGTGCTTCAGCCAGAAGCCGCTGGTGCACGTGGGTGACATGGTTGCCCGCGGAGACGCGCTCGCCGACGGCCCCTCCACGGACATGGGCGAGCTGGCGCTCGGACAAAACATGCTCGTCGCCTTCATGCCGTGGAATGGCTATAACTTCGAGGACTCCATCCTCGTCTCCGAGCGCCTCGTGAAAGAGGACCGCTACACATCGGTTCACATCGAGGAACTTACCTGCGTGGCGCGGGATACGAAGCTCGGCAGCGAGGAGATCACGGCGGATATCCCGAACGTCTCCGAGTCAGCGCTCTCGCGGCTCGATGAGTCCGGGATCGTCTATATCGGTGCCGAGGTGAAGGCTGGGGATATCCTCGTTGGCAAAGTCACGCCGAAGGGTGAGACGCAGCTGACGCCGGAGGAGAAGCTGCTGCGTGCGATCTTTGGCGAGAAGGCCTCCGACGTGAAGGATACCTCCCTGCGGGTGCCGACCGGCATGGACGGCACGGTGATCGACGTTCAGGTCTTCACACGGGACGGGGTCGAGAAAGACGAACGGGCCCGCGCCATCGAGCGCGAAGAAATCGCCCGGGTGCGTAAGGACCTGGACGATGAGGCCCGGATTTTCGAGGACGACGCCTACTCCCGTCTCGAGAAGCTGTTGGTCGGGAAGATTGCCGAGGGTGGCCCGAAGGGGCTGGGCAGCGGGGCCGAGGTGACTGCCGATTACCTCAACGACCTGGCGCGGGAGCGTTGGTTCGAGATCCGTATGCGGGACGAGGAGGTGAACCAACAGCTTGAGGCGGTTCGCCACCAGCTCGAGACGCAGCGCGAGCGTTTCGAGAAGCGCTTCGAGGAGAAAAAGGAGAAGATCACGGCCGGGGACGATCTCTCGCCGGGCGTGCTGAAGACGGTCAAGGTGCACCTGGCGGTCAAGCGGCGGCTGCAGCCGGGCGACAAGTTCGCCGGCCGCCACGGTAACAAGGGCGTTATCTCCATGATCGTCCCCGAGGAAGATATGCCCTTCATGGATGATGGCACGCCGGTGGACGTGGTGCTCTCGCCGCTCGGCGTCCCCTCCCGCATGAACGTCGGGCAGGTCCTGGAGACCCACCTGGGGTGGGCGGCACGTGGCCTCGGCCACCGCATTGGCGAGATGCTTGAGGAGCAGGCCAAAGCGGAGGAGCTCCGGAGCTTCCTCAGCGAGATCTACAACGTCTCCGGGCGCAAGGAGCAACTGGAGAGCCTGAGCGAGGAAGAGATCCAGACGCTCTGCCAGAACCTGCGCGGTGGTGTGCCGACAGCGTCACCGGTCTTCGACGGTGCCAACGAAGACGAGATCAAGCGCTGGCTGCGTCTGGCCGGGTTGCCGGAGTCTGGCCAAACCACGCTGTACGACGGGCGTACCGGTGATGCCTTCGATCGACCGGTAACGGTGGGCTACATGTACATGCTCAAGCTCAACCACCTGGTCGACGACAAGGTGCACGCGCGGGCAACGGGGCCGTACTCCCTGGTCACGCAGCAGCCGCTTGGTGGCAAGGCGCAGTTTGGCGGTCAGCGCTTTGGCGAGATGGAGGTCTGGGCGCTGGAGGCGTACGGCGCCGCTTACACGTTGCAGGAGATGCTCACCGTCAAGTCGGACGATGTCAGCGGTCGGACGAAGATGTACAAGAACATCGTTGACGGGGACCATCGAATGGAGGCCGGTATGCCGGAGTCGTTCAACGTTCTGGTCAAGGAGATCCGGTCCCTGGGTATCAATATCGAGCTCGAACGGGACGACTGATAGGGCGATTCGATGCCCGGGGGCGTCACCGCCCCCGGGGTCCGAGCCGCAGCATTAGTGGCGGCGATTTGAGATCAACGCGCGAGCGGGCAGCAGACATGAGAGATCTTCTCAATCTTTTTAAACAGCCGGGTGCTCAGCTGGAGGACTTCGACGCGATCCGTATCGGGCTCGCGTCGCCGGAGATGATCCGGTCCTGGTCCTACGGCGAGGTCAAGAAGCCGGAGACAATCAACTACCGTACCTTCAAGCCGGAGCGTGACGGCCTGTTCTGCGCCAAGATCTTTGGCCCGGTGAAGGACTACGAGTGCCTGTGCGGGAAGTACAAGCGCCTCAAGCACCGCGGGGTGGTCTGCGAGAAGTGCGGCGTCGAGGTGACGGTCGCTAAGGTACGCCGGGAGCGGATGGGCCATATCGACCTGGCCAGCCCGGTTGCTCACATTTGGTTCCTGAAGAGCCTGCCGTCGCGGATCGGCCTGCTGCTCGACATGACGCTGCGCGATGTCGAGCGCGTGCTCTACTTCGAAGCGTACATCGTGATCGAGCCCGGCATGACGCCGCTGGAGCAAGGTCAGCTGCTCACTGACGAGCAGTATCTCGAGGCCGTGGAGGAGCACGGTGACGAGTTCGATGCGCGCATGGGCGCGGAGGCGGTGCTCGAGATCCTTAAAGGCATGGACTTGGAGGCGGAGGCCCGGCGCCTGCGCGATGAGATCGATGCCACCGGATCGGAGTCGAAGATCAAGCGGCTGTCGAAGCGTCTGAAGCTGCTGGAGGCGTTCCTGGAGTCCGGGAACAAGCCGGAGTGGCTGATCATGACGGTTCTGCCGGTGCTGCCGCCGGATCTGCGTCCGCTGGTACCGCTGGACGGTGGGCGGTTCGCGACGTCGGATCTGAACGACCTCTACCGCCGGGTGATTAACCGCAATAACCGGCTCAAGCGGCTCCTGGAGCTAGCGGCGCCGGATATTATCGTGCGCAACGAAAAGCGCATGCTGCAGGAGTCCGTGGACGCGTTGCTCGATAACGGGCGCCGGGGGCGCGCGATTACGGGCACGAATAAGCGGCCGCTGAAGTCGCTGGCGGACATGATCAAGGGTAAGCAGGGGCGCTTCCGCCAGAACCTGCTCGGCAAGCGGGTGGATTACTCCGGCCGGTCGGTCATCGTGGTCGGGCCGACGCTGCGGCTGCACCAGTGTGGACTGCCCAAGCGCATGGCGCTGGAGCTTTTCAAGCCGTTCATCTTCTCCAAGCTCCAGCGCCGCGGCCAGGCGACGACCATCAAGGCGGCCAAGAAGATGGTCGAGCGGGAGACGCCGGAGGTCTGGGATATCCTGGACGAGGTCATCCGGGAGCATCCGGTACTCCTGAACCGTGCGCCGACGCTGCACCGCCTCGGGATCCAGGCCTTTGAGCCGGTACTCATCGAGGGCAAGGCGATCCAGCTCCATCCCCTGGTCTGCACGGCCTACAACGCTGACTTCGACGGCGACCAGATGGCGGTCCATGTGCCGCTATCCCTGGAAGCGCAGCTCGAAGCGCGGGCGATGATGATGTCCACGAACAACATCCTGTCGCCGGCCTCGGGGGAGCCGATCATCGTGCCCTCGCAGGACGTTGTGCTGGGTATCTACTACATGACTCGGGAGCGTGTGAACGCTCGCGGCGAGGGCATGCGGCTGGCCAACCTGGAGGAGGTGCACCGCGCCTACCAGACCGGAGCGGCGGAGCTGGGTGCCCGGGTCCAGGTTCGGATCCGTGAGCGTGTCTTCGACGACAGTGGCGAGCTTGTCGAGCGGGTGTCGCGTCGGGATACGACCATCGGGCGAGCGCTCCTGTTTGACATCGTCCCGGACGGACTGCCGTTCGAACTGGTGGACCGGGAGCACGACAAGAAGAGCATCTCGGGGCTGGTCAACGCCTGCTACAGGCGTGTGGGGTTGAAGGGTACGGTGATCTTCGCCGACCAACTCATGTACACCGGTTTCTACTACTCGACCAAGGCCGGAGTGTCCATTGGCGTGGACGACATGGAGGTGCCGGCGGAGAAGGAGGAAACACTGCGCTCTGCGGAGGAAGAGGTCCGGGAGATTGAGGACCAGTATGCCTCAGGCCTGGTAACCAGCGGCGAGCGCTACAACAAGGTGGTCGACATCTGGGCCCATACGAATGACCAGGTGGCATCGGCCATGATGGAGAAGATGGGCAAAGAGTCGGTGATCGACGCTGACGGCAACGAGACCGAGCAGAAATCCCTCAACTCGATCTTCATTATGGCCGACTCCGGTGCCCGTGGCTCCGCGGCGCAGATCCGGCAGCTCGCCGGTATGCGCGGGCTGATGGCCAAGCCGGACGGGTCGATCATCGAGACGCCGATCACGGCTAACTTCCGTGAGGGGCTCAATGTCCTCCAGTACTTCATCTCAACGCACGGGGCGCGGAAGGGTCTGGCGGATACGGCGCTGAAGACGGCGAACTCGGGCTATCTGACGCGGCGCCTCGTGGACGTCTCCCAGGATCTGGTGGTGACGGAGGAAGACTGCGGCACTACGGACGGACTGGTGCAAACGCCGATCATCGAGGGCGGCGACGTGGTCGAGACCCTCGCCGAGCGGGTGCTGGGCCGTGTGGTGGCCGAGGATGTGGCCGTGCCGGGCGGTACGGAGATCGCCGTACACGCCGGCACACTGCTCGATGAGGAGTGGGTCGAGCGCCTGGAGCGGATGGGTGTTGACGAGATCAAGGTCCGGTCCGCGGTTACCTGTGAGACGCGCTACGGGGTTTGTGCGAAGTGCTACGGGCGCGACCTAGCGCGCGGGCACGGCGTGAATATCGGTGAGGCGGTCGGTGTCATCGCGGCGCAGTCGATCGGCGAGCCGGGAACGCAGCTGACCATGCGGACCTTCCACATCGGTGGTGCCGCCTCGCGAGCTGCTGCTGTCTCGCAGGTTGAGGTGCGCAACACTGGTAACGTCCGCCTCCACAACATCAAGACGGTGCAGCACCACTCGGGCAACTACGTCGCGGTGTCTCGCTCGGGCGAGGTGACCGTGATGGACGAGTACGGCCGTGAGCGGGAACGCTACAAGATCCCGTATGGCGCCGTGCTGAGCGTTGGCGACGGTGATGCCGTGGAGGCCGGGCAGGTAGTCGCCAACTGGGACCCGCACACGCACCCGATCGTTACGGAGGTTGACGGTTACGTCCGCTTCCACGACTTCGTAGAGGGTGTGACGGTACAGCGCGAGGTGGACGAGGTTACGGGCCTTTCCAGCCTCGTCGTCACCGACCCGAAGAGTCGGGGGGTTGGTGAGCACAAGCGCCAGCACACGGACGCCAACGGTAAAGTCACCGAGGAGCGGGTCGCCTACAAAGACCTGCGCCCGATGATCAAGCTCGTCGACGCTGATGGTAATGATCTGAACATCGCTGGCACCCAGATCCCGGCGCATTACTACCTGCCGGCCGGCGCCATCGTCTCCCTCGACGATAACGCCGAGGTCCGCGTGGGCGACGCGCTTGCCCGTATCCCGCAGGAGGCGTCGAAGACCCGGGATATCACCGGCGGCCTGCCCCGCGTAGCGGACCTGTTCGAGGCCCGTAAGCCCAAGGAGCCGGCCATTCTCGCCGAGGCCTCCGGCACGGTCGGCTTCGGCAAGGAGACCAAGGGTAAGCAGCGGCTCATCATCACCAAGGCTGATGGTGAGACGCACGAAGAGCTCATCCCGAAGTGGCGTAACGTCACGGTCTTTGAGGGCGAGCACGTGGAGAAGGGTGAGGTCATTGCCGACGGCGAGCCGAACCCGCACGATATCCTGCGGTTGCTTGGGGTGACCAAGCTGGCGGAGTACATTGTCCAGGAAATTCAGGACGTCTTCCGTCTCCAGGGTGTCGGGATCAACGACAAGCACATCGAAGTGATCGTCCGGCAGATGCTGCGCAAGACGATCATCAACGATCCCGGCGACTCCCTCTACCTCAAAGGGGAGCAGGTGGACCGGCCCAAGCTGCTCGAGGAGAACGAGCGGCTGGAGGCGGCGGGCAAGCAGCCGGCAGCGTTTGAGCCGGCGCTGCTCGGGATCACCAAGGCGTCGCTGTCCACCGAGTCCTTCATCTCGGCGGCCTCGTTCCAGGAGACGACGCGTGTGCTCACCGAGGCCGCGACACGCGGTATCCGTGACGACCTGCGCGGGCTCAAGGAGAATGTGATCGTCGGCCGCCTGATCCCGGCTGGCACCGGGTTTGCGTACCACGCCGCCCGCCGCCAGGAGGCCACCGTGCCCACGATCACGCCGGAGCAGCAGGCGGAGGAGGTCTTCGGCGGTGGTAGCGAGCCGTCGGGTGAAGCGGATGAGGATCATCGCCCTGAGTCGGAGTGAACCGGGGCCAAGGGGTGCGCCTTCGCCGGAGCGAGGGCGCTGTCATTGACAGAGACGCGGCATCGCCCTAGAATGCCGCGTCTTCGACAGGCCGGCCTTCCGGCCTGTCGTTTTTGGGTCGGTACGGAGCGCGAAACCCTATGGCGACAGTAAACCAGTTGGTGCGGAAAGGCCGCACCAAGCGCACCGCAAAAAGCAGTGTGCCGGCGCTTGAGGCATGTCCTCAGCGGCGCGGCGTCTGCACGCGTGTCTACACCACGACGCCGAAGAAGCCGAACTCGGCGCTGCGGAAGGTGGCGCGTGTGCGCCTGACCAACGGGTACGAGGTGGCCTCCTATATCGGTGGCGAGGGTCACAACCTGCAAGAGCACTCCGTGGTCTTGATTCGGGGCGGGCGTGTGAAGGACTTGCCCGGTGTCCGTTACCACGTGGTGCGTGGCGCTGCCGATACCGCGGGCGTCGACAAGCGCCGGCAAGGTCGTTCCAAGTACGGCGCTAAGCGTCCGAAGAAGAAGTAGCGGGGCTAAGAGATGCCTAGGAGAAGAGAAGTACCGAAGCGCAAGATCCTCCCGGACCCGAAGTACGGGAGCCAGGTGCTGACCAAGTTCGTCAACATGGTCATGAGCGACGGCAAGCGATCGGTCGCGGAGCGGATCATGTACGGCGCGCTTGAGCGCATCGGCAATAAGCACGACGATCCGGTGGAGGTCATGGACACGGCGCTGGAAAACGTCAAGCCCCGCGTCGAGGTCAAGTCGCGGCGGGTCGGTGGCGCCACCTACCAGGTCCCGGTTGAAGTCCGGCCCGAGCGGCGCCAGACGCTCGCCATGCGTTGGCTGCTCGAGGCGGCGCGCAAGCGCGGCGAGAAGACGATGGCCGCGCGCCTTGCCAACGAAATGCAAGAGGCGGCGGACAACCGGGGCACCGCGGTTAAGAAGCGTGAAGACACGCACCGCATGGCCGAGGCCAACAAGGCGTTCTCGCACTACCGCTGGTAACCATCTAGGAACACGCTTTAATACGGGGTATCCACCGTGGCACGCAAGACACCCATCGAGCGCTACCGGAACATCGGCATCGCTGCACACATTGATGCCGGGAAAACCACGACGACCGAGCGCATCCTGTTCTACACCGGTGTCTCGCACAAGATGGGTGAGACGCACGACGGTGCTGCGACCATGGACTGGATGTCTCAGGAGCAGGAGCGGGGGATCACGATCACCTCCGCTGCCACGACCTGCTTCTGGAGTGGTATGGACCAGCAGTACCCGGAGACCCGTATCAACATCATCGATACGCCCGGGCACGTGGACTTCACCATTGAGGTGGAGCGCTCGCTGCGAGTGCTGGATGGCGCTGTGGCCGTCTTTTGTGCCGTGGGTGGTGTTGAGCCCCAGTCGGAAACGGTCTGGCGGCAGGCTAACAAGTACGGCGTGCCGCGGATGGCGTTCGTCAATAAGATGGACCGTGCCGGCGCCGATTTCTCCCGAGTGGTTGGCCAGATTCGCGAACGGCTGGGCAGCCAAGCGGTTCCGATCCAGCTGCCGATCGGTGCGGAAGACGAGTTTCAGGGCATCATCGACCTGCTGCGCATGACCGCGATCTATTGGGACCGCGACGCGCAGGGGATGACTTACTCCGAGCGCGAGATCCCGGAGGAGCTGCGCGCGCAGGCTGAGGCAGCGCGCGAAGAGATGGTCGAGGCCGCCGCGGAGGCGAACGAAGAGCTGATGGATCAGTACCTCAATGAGGGCGATCTGTCTGTGGACGACATCAAGCGCGGCCTTCGGCAGCGGACTCTCAATACCGAGATCGTGCTCTGCATGTGCGGCTCGGCGTTCAAGAACAAGGGCGTGCAGACGCTGCTCGACGCGGTCATTGAGTTCCTGCCGGCGCCGAACGAGGTGCCGGCGATCGAAGGTGTCCTCGACGACGAGGAGACGGTGGTCACGCGCGAATCGAACGACGACGAGCCTTTTGCAGCGCTCGCGTTTAAGATCGCCACGGACCCGTACGTTGGGAATCTGACGTTTTTCCGTGTCTACTCCGGTGTCCTGAAGTCCGGCGACGCGGTGTTCAATCCGGTCAAGGGCAAGAAAGAGCGCATCGGGCGTCTTCTTCAGATGCACTCGAACCAGCGCGAAGAGATCAAGGAAGTGCGCGCCGGCGACATTGCTGCGGCGGTGGGCCTGAAGGACGTGACGACCGGCGACACGCTCTGCGATCCCACCAATAAGGTGACGCTGGAGCGGATGGAGTTCCCGGAGCCTGTGATCGCCGTGGCGGTGGAGCCAAAGACCCGCAGTGACCAGGAGAAGATGGGGCAGGCACTGGCGCGCCTTGCCCAGGAGGACCCGTCCTTCCGGGTGCGCACGGACGAGGAGTCCGGCCAGACCATTATCTCCGGTATGGGCGAGCTCCATCTAGACATCATCGTCGATCGGCTCAAGCGCGAGTTCAAGGTCGAGGCGAATGTCGGCGCACCGCAGGTGGCCTACCGGGAGACGATTCGCCAGGAGGTCCAGCAGGAAGGTAAGTTCGTGCGCCAGTCGGGTGGGCGCGGCCAGTACGGGCACGTGTACATCCGTATGCAACCGCAGGAGCGTGGCGAGGGCTACGAATTCGAGAGCAAGATCGTCGGCGGTGTCGTGCCGAAGGAGTACGTCCCCTCGGTGGACCAGGGATGCCGCGAGGTCATGGAAGAAGGCGTGCTGGCTGGCTATCCGGTGGTCGATGTCCGCGTCGAGCTCTACGACGGCTCTTACCACGACGTGGACTCCTCGGAGATGGCGTTCAAGATCGCTGGGTCCATGGCCTTCCGCGAGGGCTTCATGAAGGCGAACCCCGTGCTGCTCGAGCCGGTCATGAAGGTGGAGGTCGTAACCCCCGAGGAGTACATGGGGGATGTGGTCGGTGACCTGAACCGCCGTCGAGGTACCGTCCAGAAGATGGAAGACATCCCGACCGGTAAACAGATCCGTGCGCAAGTGCCGCTCAAGGAGATGTTCGGCTATGCGACGGATCTGCGCTCCAACACGCAGGGGCGGGCGTCCTACGTGATGGAGTTCGAGGAGTACCACGAGGCTCCGGCGAGCATCGCCGACGAAGTGATCAAGAAGGCGTCGTAAGTCGCGGCGTCCGGAAGTTTCTGACGAAGACCGAATAGAATAGGCGAGGTGTGGCGTGTCCAAGGAGAAGTTTGAGCGTAAGAAGCCGCACGTGAACGTCGGCACGATTGGTCACGTTGACCATGGCAAGACGACGTTGACGGCGGCGCTGACGAAGGTGTTGGCGGAGCAGTTTGG
>PUNM01000081.1 GCA_003552625.1 Ectothiorhodospiraceae bacterium | reverse complement strand
TGCTCGACGAGGCGCCGGACCCGGCCGGCCGCCTCCTCTCCGCGGTCACCGTGGATCTTGGCCAGAGCCCGGCGACGTTCTCTGCGATCCGTCATCCGGCAGATGCGCTCCGCATCGAGGCAGTCCCGACGGTGGTGATCCTGTGTGTATTCCGCGGGCCACCAGGACACCCCGAGGCGCCCCGTCTCCGGATCGCGCACCTGGGTTCCGCGGATCACGGCCCCGGCTGTCTCGCACTCAGGGAGGCGCCGACCCAGGGTGTGGCGGTCGATGCCGCTGCGCCGGGCGAGCTCCGAAGAGGTCACGCCCGGGTTTTGCCGGACAGCTTCGGCCGCCTGACGCTGCTGGGCCGCCCGGGCGCCGCTGCCGGTGATCTCGCGCTCGGCGTGATGACTGCTTGCCGGATCGTGGTTCCGGGTGGCTGGGGTCTGGACTTCACAGGTCATCGAATGCCCCTCCTGACTGCTGCTTGCCGGAGCCTTCCTGCTGCGCCGCCCAGAACTGGGCCTTGGCGTCAGGATCCAGCGAGTCGAAGCGAGAGACTTCGCCGCGCCACTTGAGCGGCACCGTGCCGGTGGCGCCTTGGCGCTGCTTGGCGATGATCAGCTCCGCCACCCCCGGCGTGCGGCTGGGCGAGTGGTAGACCTCGTCGCGATACAGAAACCCGATCAGGTCCGCGTCCTGCTCCAAGGATCCGCTCTCGCGCAGGTCGGACATCATGGGGCGCTTGTTCTGGCGCTGCTCCAGCGCGCGGTTGAGCTGCGAGAGAAGCAGCACAGGGACGTCCAGCTCCTTGGCCAGCTGCTTGAGCTGACCCGTGATCAGCGCGAGTTCCCGCGCCCGACTCTCAGCTTTCGGCGGGGTCATCAGCTGCAGGTAGTCGATGACGACCAACCCCAGGCCGTCGCGGCGCTGGAGGCGGCGGCAACGGGATGCGATTTCCGGGGCAGAGAGCCCGGCCTGGTCGTCGATCCATAGAGGCGCTGGCGCGATCAGCTCCTGAGCGCGACTGATCCGAGGCCAGTCGCCGTCTTCCAGCGTCCCGCGCCGAACGTGATCAAGCGGGACGCCGCTCAAGCTGGCCGCGGACCGGTCCAGCAATGACTCGGTGTCCATCTCCAGGCTGAAAACCGCCGTCGACTTGCCATCGCGCACAGCGGCATGCTCGGCCACGTTGAGCGCGAAGGTCGTCTTGCCCATGGAAGGCCGGGCGGCAAGGATGATCAGGTCACCGCCTTGGAGACCGGCGGTCATGGCATCGACGTCCGCGTAGCCACTCGGCAGCCCGGTGATGGTGGACCCGCGCTGGTATCGGGCATCGAGCCGATCCATCCAGGCGCCGAGCCTGTCCCCAGCCCGGGCCGGGCCGCCCTGACCGCGGTCACCGATCGCGAGCATCGCGGACTGGGCTTGATCGAGGGCCGCGACCGGGTCGTCCGCCTCCATGACATCCTTCGACACCTGCGAAGCGATGGAGGCCGCCTCGCGGCGCAGCCCCTGCCTGCGGACGATCTCGGCGTACTGCCGGACGTTGGCCGCTGACGGTACGGACCTGGACAGCGAGCCGATGTACTGCATGCCTCCGGCCCGGTCCAACTCTCCCCGCTCACGTAGGCGGGAGCTCAGCGTGACGATGTCCGCGTGCTGCCCGGTGGCCGCGAGGTCCGCCGCGGCTCGCCACATGGCCCGGTGCGCGTCGTGGCTGAAGTCGGTGTCCCGGATCAGCCCGGATATGTCGTCGTAGGCCTCCGGGTCCAGCATCACCGCGCCCAAGACGGACTGCTCTGCCTCAGCCGTTATCGACATAGCGGCCCTCCAGGATCTTGGCGAAGTTCTTGGGGCTGACGATCCACTCGAGGTCGGCCTGGAAGGGCCGGCGCCCCGGGGGTGGCTCGCACTGTCCGATCAGGAACGGGCAGGTCTCACGGATCCGGCGGAAGAGCTTTCGCCACCAGTCGACGCTCTGGCGCCTCTCGTCCTCTCTCCAGCGAGCGCGAAGCTTGGCTGCCCTCTCCCCCTTCCACAGCTCTGGACGCACCTGGGGGCACATCGGCAGTTCGTCGTGGTACGCCTGGATGATCTCGCGATGAGGGCAATCCGGCGCGGTGCTGGGCGGAGTGGACGGCGCCTGCGCAGCGGCGTCGTCGACAAGCACCTCGTCAGAGGTGCTTATATACCCCGGACCCCCTGACCTCTTGCGGTTGTCCCCTTGCGGCTCTTTTGCGGCCCCCTTTGCGGTCCAGTGGTCCTCAAGCCGCACCACGTCGGCGCCTTCGCTTGCGGTTGTGCTTGCGGTTCGGCCCTTGCGGTTCTCTTGCGGTTCAAATTTTGGACGTACCTCACCGCAGGGGGCGGCTAGGCAGCGGTACTGCGGCCGCCCAAACCTGTCCTGCTTGGGGATCTTCTCGATGAGCTCGGCCCGCTCCAGCTCGGCGAGGCGGGCCCGAATATAGTGGTTGGTGAGGGTGTCGACCCGTCGCTCATGGATTCGGCTCTTCGGGTCGGGGATTGTCTCCAGCTTCTGGCGCATCAGGGCAAGGCCGATCTCGGCGATCCCGGACTCGTAGTCCATAGACCGGCGGATGCCGCGCAGGTAGATCACCTGCGCGTCGGCCGTCAGCCCCTGCAGGCGCTGGTCTTCTTCGTCGGTTATGAGCCAGCGCATGGCCCTCCCCTCAGCGCGGCCTTGCACTTCTCGGCCCAGGTGGCCACCGCTCGCCGCTTCCCGGCTGCGGTCTTGGCTTTCCCGATCCGGCGAGCCTGCCGCCGGGCGTCGCGCCATTGCTTGCTCGTCGTCTCGCATGGCATCATTGCCTCCACGTGGTGAAGCGTGATTGCCCCGGTACGGCCTGCCTGCCTGCCGGGGCTTTTAACGTGCGCCTCCCCCATCCAGCCGCGGCCGGCGCCTCTCCGCGGCTCATGCTGCACCTTCTGGCTCAACGAAGATGTCAGGGCGAAGCCTGTCTCTCGGGACCCCTGTCACTCGCTCCACTTCCAGGACGCGGGCCGGCGGCACTCGCCCCTGCTCGTACACCCACTTCCAAACGGCTTGGGGCGTCACGTTCAGCGCCCTGGCAAGCGCTGATATGCCGCCGGCCCGCTCCACTGCTTCAACGACAGGTCTCGCCTCTTTCATAGCTATATTCAACCCTAGGTTGAGCGATGGTGTCAACCGCAAGGCGTGTTTCCCTCTACCTCTTGTGCTAGACTTTTAACCGATGGTTGAAGAACACTTAGGACACAGGCTCAAGCGCGCACTAGACGGCTGCGAGCACACCACGGTCGCCAAGCTGGCGTCGGCTTGCGGCGTCTCAGACAAAGCCGTCTATAAGTGGATGAAGACAGGGCAGATCAGCCGCGAGAACCTGGGCATGGTAGCCAGGCTGCTCGACGTCTCTGTTGACTGGCTCACCTATGGCGATGAAGATAATTCCCCTTCGGCCCGTATGGCTGAAGGGCCGAGTATCGTATCGCCATACAAGGAGGTGAGCATCGTGGGTACTGCCCAACTAGGCCCCAACGGTCATTGGTGTGAGCTCGAGGGCGGTGACGGTGTTGTAAGCGTCCCGTCTTCCGACCCGGACGCCTACGCTGTCCGCGTGCGAGGGCAGTCTATGGCGCCGGCTATAAGGTCAGGCTGGGCCGTGGTCATGGAGCCTAACCGCTCACTCTCGC
>PUNM01000056.1 GCA_003552625.1 Ectothiorhodospiraceae bacterium | reverse complement strand
GGCGACGCTGGCCCGGGAGCGTCTGGAGGATCGCATCGACGACGAGCGGATCGCCGTCGATGAGGCGCGGGCCCGCCTGGCGCGGTGGGTGGGCCAGGAAATGGCCCACCGCCCCCTCGCCCCATCGGATCCGGATCTACCCGTCATCCCTGGCCGTGACGAGGGCCATGAGCATCTCCGCGACCACCCCCGGCTCGTCCGGGCAGCGGCTGAGGTGGGCGCGGGCCAGGCCGGCGTTGCCGAAGCCGAGGCCGCCTACCGGCCCGACTGGGGTGTCGAGGTGACCTACGGCCACCGCCGGGCCGACGGCATGGATGGCGATACGGCGCCGGACACGCTCTCGGCCATGGTCATGGTGGAACTGCCGCTGTTTACCGCCAATCGCCAGGACCGCGACCGGGCTGCCGGCAAGCGCCGCTTGGATGCGGCGCAGTCCCAACGCCGGGAGGCCGAGCTGGAGTTGCAGCAGGCGCTTGAGGCCACCTACGACCGCTGGCAACGCCTGGAGACCCGCAGCGAGCGCTACCAGCAACGCCTGGTCCGCCTGGCCACCGACAGCGCCGAGGCGGCCCTCGCTGCGTACCGTGCCGACACCGTTGAATTTACTGCCCTGCAGCAGGCCCGTACCGAGGCCCTGGAGGTGCGCCTAGAGGCGCTGCGCCTAGAGAACCGCCGCGCCCAGACACAGGCCGAGCTGCTGGAGCTTTTGGGAGAAGACCCGTCATGAAAACACGAATCAGCTGGATCGCCCTCTTCGCTGCCGGCATTGGCGCTGGGGGTTACGCCGCGCTAGACCACTTTGCGCCGTGGGAGCGCTTCATGGAGGACGACGATGAGGAAGAGCCCCTCTATTACCGCCATCCCCATGATTCATCGATTACCTCCGATGAGCCCAAGCAGGACTCGATGGGCATGGACTACATCCCCGTCTATCCCGGCGAGGAGGACGAGGTCGAAGAGGAACCGGGGGTCGTCACCCTCTCCCGGGGCGTGACCCAGGCGATGAATGTCCGCACGGCCGAGGCCGAATCGAGCCCCCTGTCCCGGACCGTGGAGACGGTGGGCCACGTTGTCTCCGATGAGGCCCGCACCAGCCGCATCGACCTGCGTACCGAAGGGTGGATCGAGGAGCTGACGGTGGCCCGCAGCGGCACGTACGTGGAGACCGGCGATGTGCTCTTTCGCTACTTCTCGCCGCGACTGCTCAACGCCCAGGAAGAATTCCTGCAGGCCGAGGAGCTCGGTGATGAGCGGGAGATCGAAGCGGCAGAGCGCAGGCTGCGTGCCTTGGGGCTGTCCGAACGGCAGGTGGCCACCATCCGCGACGAAGGCACCCCCCAGGATCGATTCGCCGTGCGGGCCCCCCGGGATGGTTTCATCCAGTCGCTGGAAGTCCGCGAGGGCGATCGCGTCGCCCCCGGCGACCCGATCCTGGAAGTCACCGACCTCTCCGAGGTCTGGGTGATGGCCGAGGTCTTCGAGCAGCAAGGCGCCTGGCTGCGCCCGGGCCTGCACGCCGAGGTCGAGAGCCGGTTCCGCGCCGGAGAGAGCCGGGAGGGGGCGCTGGATTACGTCTACCCGGAGCTCGCCACGCCCACCCGTACTACCCGGGCCCGCATCGTCCTCGACAACGAGGACGGCGCGCTGCGACCGGGCATGTACACCCGGGTGGAGATCCACGCTGAGCCTACCGAGGAGAAGGTGCACGTCCCGCGCGAAGCGGTGATCCGCACCGGCTCCCAGGAGCGGGTCATCCTCGCCCTCGATGAAGGCCGCTTCAAGGCGCGGGCCGTCGAGGCGGGCACCGCCGCCGGCGGACGCATTGCCGTGGAGGGCCTGGAGGCCGGCGAGCGGGTCGTGACCTCGGGCCAATTCCTCATCGACTCCGAGGCCGACCGGCCGGCCGCCCTGGCCCGCCTGGACGGGGCCGACGAGGAGCATATCACCGCCCACGGCGTCCTGGAGGAGATCGACGAGGAGGCCGGCGAGGTCACCATCACCCACGACCCGATCCCAGAACTGGACTGGCCGGAGATGACCATGCCCTTCGAAATCGGCGACGACGTGGATCTCGAGGACCTCGCACCGGGGGACGCCGTGATCTTCGCCATGGAGCCGCTCAACGACATGGCCGCCCGACTCACGGCCATCGAGGCGGATGACGCGGCGGAGCCCGAGGCGGACAGCGACGAACCCGACGGCCACGAGCACCACTAAGCGGAGGCGAAAGCATGATCGATCGCATCATTCAGTGGTCTGTCGACAACCGCCTCCTGGTGCTCCTGCTGACCGTGGTGGTCGTCGCCTGGGGGGTCTTCTCGGTTCGCCAGACCCCGCTCGACGCGATTCCGGACCTTTCCGACACCCAGGTCATCATCCACACCGAGTATCCGGGACAGGCCCCGGAGGTGGTCGAGGACCAGGTCACCTATCCACTGTCGACCGCACTCCTGGCGGTGCCGGGGGCCGAGGACGTCCGCGGTTTCTCGATGTTCGGGGACTCCTACGTCTACGTCCTCTTCGACGACGATGTGGACCTCTACTGGGCCCGCGCCCGGGTCCTCGAGTACCTCAGCCAGGTCGCCGACGACCTGCCCGAGGGCGCCACACCGGCCCTGGGGCCGGACGCCACCGGCGTCGGCTGGGTCTACAAATACGCCCTTAAGGATCCCACCGGCGAACACGATCTGGGCGATCTGCGCGCACTGCAGGACTGGTTCCTCCAGTTCGAGCTGCAGTCGGTGGACGGGGTGGCGGAGGTCGCGCCCCTGGGCGGCATGGTCCGCCAGTACCAGGTGGAGCTCGACCCGGAGGCCATCCGCGCCTACGACTTGAGCCCGGATGCCATCGCCCAGCAAATCCGATCCTCCAACGAGGAGGCCGGTGGCTCCGTCGTGGAGATGGCCGAGGCGGAGTACATGGTCCGCTCCCGCGGCTACATCGGCGGCCTCGCCGACCTCTCGGGGGTCCCGGTAGGCGTTGAGGAAGACGGCACGCCGATTCTCCTCGAGCAGATCGCCGAGATCCGCGAAGGGCCAAGGGCGCGGCGCGGGATCGCCGAGCTCGACGGCCAGGGGGAAGTGGTCGGCGGCATGGTGGTCATGCGCGACGGTGAGAACGCCCTGGAGACTATCGAGGGGGTCAAGGCGCGCATCGACGAGGTCCGCGACAGCCTTCCCGAGGGGGTCGAGCTGGTCGAGACCTACGACCGCTCAGAGCTCATCGAGGGGTCGGTGGCCAATCTGGTGGAGAAACTCTGGCAGGAGTTTCTGATCATCGCAGCCGTGGTTGTCGTCTTCCTCTTCCACCTGCGCTCGGCGCTGGTCGCCCTGATCAGCCTGCCGATCGGGATCCTCATCGCCCTGATGATCATGAACGCCCAGGGGATCAACGCCAACATCATGTCCCTGGGCGGGATCGCGGTGACCATCGGTGCCATGGTCGACGCCGCCATCGTCATGCTCGAAAACGCCCACAAGCGGCTTGAGCGCGCGCCACCCGGCGCCGACCGCTGGCGCATCATCCGTGAAGCGGCGCAGGAGTCGGGCCGACCTCTGTTCTTCGCCCTGCTCATCATCACCGTGAGCTTTTTGCCGCTGTTCGCGCTCGGCGGTGAATCGGGTCGGCTCTTCGCGCCGCTCGCCTTCACCGGCACCTACGCGATGGCCGCGGCCGCCGGACTGGCCGTCACCCTGATCCCGGTGCTCATTGGCTACCTGGTGCGCGGCCGGATCCGCTCCGAGGGGGAACACCCCATCGCCCGCGTGCTGATCGC
>PUNM01000033.1 GCA_003552625.1 Ectothiorhodospiraceae bacterium | reverse complement strand
CCAAGATCGAGGCGGGCAAGCTGGAGCTGGAGGCCCGCGAGTTCCAGCTCTTTGATGTGGTTGAGCAGATGGCGACCCTCTTTGGCGAGAAGGCCCACGCCGGCGGCCTGGAACTGCTCTACGACATCCCACCGTCCCTGCCACAGACCCTAGTCGGCGACTCCCTGCGCCTTGCGCAGGTGCTCAGCAATCTGCTCGGCAACGCCACGAAGTTCACCGACCGAGGCGGCACCGTGGAGCTTGGCATTCGGAGCCTCGAATCGGCCCCTGCCGGTCACACTACACTGCGTTTCTACGTGCGTGACACGGGCATCGGCATGAGCGAGGCGCAAATCGCCCGGATCTTCCAAGCCTTCGGCCAGGCCGACACCTCCACCACCCGGCGTTATGGCGGTACCGGCCTTGGACTGGTGATCAGCCGGCGGCTGGTCGAAGCCGTGGGCGGTGAACTCGCGGTCGACTCCGCCCCTGGGGAAGGCAGCACGTTCAGTTTCAAGCTCACTCTGCCTTTGGGCGAGGACCGCGAAGCGACCATCCCCTGCCCGAATACCCGCGGTCACCGCGTGCTGATTGTCGACGACCAGCCCAGCGCCCGCGAGATCATGCGCGAACTCCTCCACCACTGCGCGTTCACGACCGAGGAGGCGACTAGCGGCGAGGCAGCCATCGAGCGGATCGTAGCGGCGGAGCAGCGTGGGGAGCCCTTTGATTTCATCCTGCTCGATTGGATGATGCCCGGGGGCATGACCGGCACCGAGACCTGTGCCGAGATCGAACGCCGGCGCCAATCCGGCGAGCTTCGCCAGACCCAGCCACCGATACTGATGGTTAGCGCCTACGCCCGCGAGGAGGTCGAGATCGGCGAGGACCAGGTCACCGACTTCCTGGCCAAGCCGCTGATGCCCTCCTCGCTCTACGATGCACTCGCTCGCGCGGAGGGGGGAGAAGGCCCGCGAAGCGGTGAGCGCACATCCCACCACGCGCCGGATCTGCGCGGCCACCGCCTGCTGCTCGTTGAAGACAACGAGATCAATCTGGAGGTGGCCACGGAACTGCTGGAGAAGACCGGGGCTACCGTGGCGACCGCGGAGAATGGCGCAGCGGCCGTCGAGGCGATCCGCGTCAATCCGCCGGATCTGGTGCTGATGGACCTGCAGATGCCGGTGATGGACGGCTATGAGGCGATGCGGGTGCTGCGCGAAGAGGGCTACGACCGGCCCATCCTCGCCCTCTCAGCGGCCGTGATGGATGAGGATCGTCAGCGCGCCGCGCAGGCCGGCGCCGATGGCCACCTGGGCAAGCCGATGGAAAGCCCGGATCTCTACGCCGCACTGATCGAGCATCTGCGGATCGAGAGCACCGCAGTGGCAGCGCCCCCGGCCGATGTCTCGAGCAGTGACATCCATGCCCTGCCAGGCGAACTGCCCGGGTTCGATCTCGAACGGGGGCTCAGCCGCCTCGGTAACGACAAGGCCTTCTACCTGCGGCAGCTGCGCAGGTTCCGCGACAAACTAACCACCGACTACGCCGCGCTGATCGATCACCTGCGCGCCGGTGATAACGAGCAGGCCAACCGGCTCGCCCACACCCTCAAGGGCGTGGCCGGAACACTCGGGGCCCTGGACCTGCAGCAGCAGGCAGAACAAATCGATCACGCCCTGAAAACCGGCCATGCGGTCACCGCGGAGTGCATCGAGCGCCTTGAGCAGGCTTTGCAGGATGCCGGTCAGGCCTTAAACGGGCTCACCAGCGAGCCGGAACCAGCCCGGCAAGGGTCGGCGGAGGCCGTGACGTGCCTACGTGAAAAGCTGGAGGCCAGCGAACTCATCGAAGAAGAAACGCTCCAAGAGGCGCTGGCCTATCTGCGCGACCAGGAGCTCGACTGCGATGCATTGGAGGCCCTCGTGGAACAGTTCGAGCTCGATGAGGCACTGCTGCGGCTCGACCAGCTGCTGGAAGACGGCCAAGGTGGCACCACATGAGTCGGGATGCACCGCTCCAGCGCATTCTGGTGATCGATGATGAGCCCACGAACATCCAGGCGCTCGGCAACACCCTGAAGGACGGCTACCGGGTCCAGGTCGCCAACTCCGGCGACGGGGCGTTGGCCATGCTACAAGCGCCGAATCGACCGAAACCGGATCTGATCCTCCTCGACATCCAGATGCCGGGCCTTGATGGCTACGAGGTTTGCCGCCGCCTCAAGGCGGATCCGCAAACCAGTGGCATCGACATTATCTTCGTCACGGCACGTGATGCGGCAAGTGATGAGGAATACGGCCTGAGTCTCGGCGCGGTGGACTACATCACCAAGCCGTTTTCACCGGCGATTGTCCGCGCACGAGTGGACACCCACATGCGCCTTCGACACAAGACGGATCTGCTCGAGGAGCAGGTTGCGGAGCTGGAGGCGCAGCGCCAGGCCCGTGACAAGGCCCTGCAGCGCGCCGAGCGGACCGAGCAGATGGGGGCGATCGGGCACTGGCTCGCCTACCCGGAGGCTCGGAAACTGATCTGGTCACGGATGACCTACCAACTTTGCGGCTTCGACCCGGAGGGGCCGCCACCGGATTGGGAGTCGTTCATCGCCCGGGTTCCCGAGGCGGATCGCGGCCAGGTCGCCGAATTGCAGTTCGAGAACAATCCCTCGCTGCTCTCCTGCCAGGGCGAGTACCGGATCGTCCACCCCGGAGGGCGCACGCTTTGGGTCCGCGAGATCGCTCAGCGCTGGCAGGATGAGCACGGCCAGTGGATCATCCAGGGGACGATCCAGGACATCACTGAGCAGCGCGAGGCGCTGGATCGCAGTAACGCGAGGCGTCAGGAGGTGGAGTCAATCCTGGAGGCCATCCCGGGCGTCAGCGTGGCCCAGGTCGACCTGGAAGGTGTAGTGCGCGAGGCAAGCCGCAGTGCCGAGTGGATCCTCGGGTGCTCGCGTGATGAGTTGATCGGCAAAAGCTTTCTCGACTTCCACGAACCGGGGGATCGGGCACAGGTCGCCGAGGCAGTAAACGCCCTGCAGAAGGCCGGCCAATCTCACTCCGATGAGTACGAGCTGATCCGTGGCAACGGGGAGCGATTCCGGGCGCAGGTGAATGTCGTCCCCCTGTTGGATGAACGCGGGCAGGTTGTCGGCAGGATTGGTGCCTGTATCGATCTATCGACTCAATTTGCCCATGAGCAGCGTCTGCGCATGGCTCAGGAGGCAGCCGGCTTCGGGGTCTGGGACTGGGACCTGGCGGCGGATCAGGTGTACTGGGATGAGGCCTGCTGGCGTATGCTCGGCTACGATCCCGATCAGCAGCGCGCCCTGACCTTCGCCGACTGGCAGGCGATGGTTCATCCCGAGGATCTTAAGCGCATCCAGCCGGTCGTCGAAAGCCACCTCGCCAAAGGCCGGCCCTTCACGATCGAACTCCGCTACCGATGCGCCGATGATGGCTGGCTCTGGGTGCAGGGCCGGGGGCAGACCCTGCGCCGCGGCGCCGACGGCTCGCCGATCTACATGGTGGGCACGCACGTAGACATTCAACAAATCAAGGAGGCCGAGCACGCGCTGCGCGAGCATGAACGGGATCTACTCGAGGTCAAGCGCATCGCCCGCCTCGGGCACTGGATCCTGGATGTCGAGTCGAAGTCGCTCTTTTGCTCCGGCGAGGTTTACGAGCTTTTCGGGATCGACCCGCGAACCGAGACCCTGGATCTGGAGACGTATCTCGCCCGGATCCTTGAGCCCGACCGCTCACAGGTCCAATCAGCCCTGGAGCAGGCCCTGTCCGGCCAGGCTT